>CANHIJ010000014.1 GCA_947460575.1 Verrucomicrobiales bacterium
AAAAGCCCGCCTCAATTGCCCCCCAGGCCTCAACCCCGACGACCTCAACGGCGGCAACTCCGGCGACGAACTCAACTACACCACCCTAGCCGTAGACCTCAGCGGCGCCCTCCTCGCGGGAACCAATGTCGTCGCCATCGAACTCCACCAAAATTCCGCCAGCAGCAGCGACGCCGGCCTCGACTTCGCCCTCGCCCCCGCTCCCCTCGCTCCCACCGCCGGGTTCACCAGCCTCGACGACCCCTTCTTCGCCACGAACAATCCCAGCTTCTCCTCCCAATCCCACGCCCCCACCAGCGGCTTCTCCTCCAGCGGAGCCCTCCGCTTGCAACTCGGCAACGTCTCCTTCGGCGCCTCCAACCAGGCCGTCTCCGGCGGCTGGCGCAAATCCTTCACCCTCGAAAAAGCCGCCACCGTCTCCCTCACATTCCGCCACCGCCTCATCTCCGGCCAAGACTACGACGGCGGCGAATACCAAGAAGCCCTCTGCGACGTCGACGGCACCCTCTACGGCTCCACCACCGCCCCCAGCACCCACCCCTCCGTCGCCTTCCTCGTCGGCAACGGCAACGGCGGCAGCCCCCAGGACTCCGGCTGGCAACTCAGCTCGTTCGATATCCCCCTCGCGGCCGGCGAACACACCCTAACGCTCGGCGCCTATGGCAGCGTCGGCTCCGCGGGCTTGCTCGGCTCCGCCCAGGAATCCTTTGAGGCCTTCTTCGACGATGTCGCCCTAACTGCCCCAGCTGCCCTCTCCCTCCTCGCCAACGACTCCGGCGCCACCCCCCTCACGGCCGTTAAAGCTTCCGACCCCGCCCACGGCACCGTCGCCGTCAATGCCGACGGCACTTTCCGCTATTCCCCCGCACCCCACTGGTTCGGCGAGGACTCCTTTACCTACCGCGCCATAGACCCCTCCGGTGCCTCCGAACCAGCCACTGCCACCATCCAAGTCACTCCCGTCAACGATCTCCCCATCGCCCTCGGCGACGGACCCTACGCCACCGTCCAAGACGGCATACTGATGATACCCGCAGCCTCAGGCCTCCTCGCCAACGACTCCGATGTCGACTCCCCCAGCCTCACCGCAGTCCTCGGCACTCCCTCCCCCGACGGCCTAACCCAACTCCAGCCCGACGGCAGTTTTACCTTCACCCCCCGCAGCGGCTTCTCCGGCGCCACCTCCTTTACCTACCGCGCCAGCGACGGCGCCGCCCAGTCCGCCCCTGCCACCGTCGCCATCCTCGTCGACGACCAACCCGCTCCCCCGACGGCCAACGGCGATGCCTACACCGCGGTGCAAAACACCACTCTCACCGTTAGCGCCACTACCCCCTCCAGCCGCACCGAGGAACTCCTCCCCTACAAGGCCCCCGACTGGCACTACTACGACAGCTTGGAACTCGCCAGCCGCAACCTCGGCACCACCTGGAGAACCGATGCCTACACCGAATCCGCCGACTGGAAGGTCGGCCCCGCCGAACTCGGCTACGGCGACGGCGACGAAGCCACCCTCATCGCCGACAATCCCGACCCCGCTTTCGCCTCCGGCGCTAGCGATAAATTCGCCACCGCCTACTTCCGCCGCGCCTTCGAGGTCGCCGATCTCTATGGCATCTCCGCGGTCGAAGTCAGCGTCACCTACGACGACGCCTGCGCCTTCTACCTCAACAACGCCCCCGGCGGCCGCACCAGCAACCTCCCCGACCTCGCCGCCCAGCCCGAGCTCGCCTGGGACTACTTCCCCAGCACCAGCATCTCTGATAACTCTACCCAAACCTTCGCCCTCCTTCCCAGCCTCCTCCAAACCGGCCGCAATCTCGTTGCCGCTGAAGTCCACCAAAACGCCCCCACTTCCAGCGACCTCACCTTCGACCTCCGCCTCCGCGTCACCCGCGCCATCCCCGCCAGCGTCCTCGCCAACGACTCCGACCCCGACGTCGGCCAAACCGCTTCCCTAACAGCCCAATTGATTAGTCCCCCGGCCCACGGCCAACTCGCCCTCAGCCCCAACGGCACCTTCACCTACACCCCGGACAACAACTACACCGGCCCCGATGCCTTTTCCTACCGAGCCACCGACTCCACCTCTCTAACTTCGAACGTGGCCACGGTCACCCTCTCCGTGATCAGCGGGCCCAACGTCCCACCCGCCGCCCAGCCCGACGCCTTCGCCGCCACCGAAGATACCCTCCTGAGCATCGCCGCCGCCAATGGCCTCCTCGCCAACGACCGCGATGCCGAAGGCGATCCCTTCACCGCCGCCCTAGTCTCCCCCCCCACCCACGGCTCTCTCCAACTCCAAGCCGACGGCTCCTTCTCCTATCTGCCTAACTCCAATTTCTTCGGCACCGACAGCTTCACCTACCGCAGCTCCGACGCCCGGCCATCCCCCCCCGCCACCGTCACCCTGACGATCGCGCCAGTCAACGACCGCCCCCTCGCCGCTGATGACGCCTATGTCGGCGACCCCGGATCCCCCCTCCTCATCTCCGCCGCCCAAGGAGTGCTCGGCAACGACTCCGACGTCGACCCCGGGACCACCCTCACCGCCGTCCTCCTCACTGCCCCGGCGGCCGGTTCCCTCGATCTCCAGCCCGACGGCTCGTTTACTTTCACCGCCACCGCTGGAGGCACCTATTCCTTTTCCTATCAAGCCAAGGACGGACTCGCTCTATCCGCTCCCGCCACCGTCGCCCTGGCGCTCAACGCCGCCCCCACCACCCTAGCCGATAGCTACAGCCTCAGCGAAGACCAGGCCCTCGCTGCCACCGCCGCCCTCGGCGTCCTCGCCAACGACGCCGACCCCGAAGGCCAAGCCCTCACCGCCGCCCTGGTCACCCCGCCGCTCCACGGCTCCCTCGCCCTTAAGCCCGACGGCTCTTTCAGCTACTCCCCCAGTCTCAACTTCCACGGCGACGACCAATTCACCTATCGCGCCAACGACGGCACCCGCCAGTCGCCCCCCCAAACCGCCCGCCTCGCCATCGCTCCCGTCAATGACGCCCCCGTTTCCCTAGCGGATATATACGGAGTCCGCCTCAACGCCCCCCTGGTGGTCAGCGCCTCCAACGGCCTGCTCCGCAACGACCGCGACGTCGACGGCGAATCCCTCACCGCTATTATCCTCACGCCACCTGCAAGCGGCGCGCTGGCCCTCAACCCCGACGGCTCCTTCAGCTTTACCCCAGAACCCGACTTCAGCGGCACCGCCTCCTTTACCTACCGCGCCAGCGACGGCGCCGCCCAGTCCGCCGCCACCACCGTCACCCTCAACGTCACCTCCGACCTCAACACCGTCGCCATCAGCGAAATCATGTACAATCCCCCCGGAAGCGAAGGCTCCCGCGAGGAATTTATCGAAATCTACAACTACGGCGACACCGCCGTGGACCTCACCGGTTGGCGCTTCACCAAAGGGGTCGAGTATCTTTTTCCCCCAGGCCTCCTCCTCCCCAGCAAAGCCTACCTCGCCATTCCCGCCGACCGCGCCGCCTTCGGCGCCAAGTACCCCACCTCTCCTAACGTCACCCCCACGGCCTGGGATGTCGGCGGCACCCTCGCCAACGGAGGAGAATCCCTCCGCCTGCAAAACCCCTCCGGCGCCACCGTGGCCGAAGTAGCCTACGCCGACGAAGGAGACTGGGCCACCCGCCAAGTCGTCCCGGTCTGGGACTCTACCAACACCCCGGGCGCCACCCCGCCAGGCCTCGACACCGATCCTGGCCTGGAATGGGTTTCCCCAGCCGATCCCAACCCCGAACTCGGCGTCTCCGGCGGCGCTTCCCTGCAACTGCGCAACCTCGCCCTCAGTCACCAATCCGGCCAAAATTGGGCCGCCGCCACCCCCACCCCGGGGAATCCCAATGCCGCAGTCGCCCAAGACAATTCCCCACCGCTCATCGCGGAAGTCAGCCACAGCCCCGCGGTCCCTAACCGCACCCAACAGGTCTTCGTAACCGCCCGCCTCCAGGACGAACTCCCCAGCGGCCTCACTGCTTCCCTGTTCTACCGCACCTGGTCGCCTTCCGCCCCCAGCCCCGCCTCCGCCTTCATCGAAGTCCCCCTAGCCGACAATGGACTCCGCCGCGACGGTGCCCCCGGCGATGGCCTCTTCGGAGCCGTCATCCCCGCCCAGGCCCTCGACACCGTCGTCGAATTCTACGTCCGCGCCGCCGATGCCTCCGCGCAAACCCGCACGTGGCCCGCCCCCACCCTCGACCTCGCTGGCGCCAATCCCACCCAAAACGCCAACTGCCTCTATCAGGTCAACGAGGAGGCCTGGACTGACCAGCGCCCCCTCTACCAAATGATCATGACCGGCGCCGACAACGCCTCCTGGAATGCCGGGCTCGCCAACCGCACGAGCAACGCCGCCCCCAACACCACCGTCATCTTCCGCACGGGCAACCAGTTCGATATCCGCTACCAAGCCGCCATCCGCACCCGCGGTAACAGCAGCCGCGGCGACACCCCCCTCAATCTCCGCCTCAACATCCCCAAAGACCACCCCTGGAACCGCCGCAGCTCCTTTACCCTAAACTACAAATACGCCTACAGCCAATTCCTCGCCAGCCGCCTCTTCGAAGCCGCCGGCCTCCCCTGCGAAAAAGCCAACCTCGTGGGCGGCCGCATCAACGGCGTCAACCGCCTCCTCGATCAAAACGGCAACCGCACCTTCGGGTACTACTGCGACCTCGTCCCCCGCGGCGCCGACACCATCAAAGAATGGTTTCCCGGCAATGACAGCGGCAATGGCTACGGCAAAATCCGCGGCTCGGTCCGCTGGGGCCTCTCCTCCCTCCCCACCCTCAACGCCCTCGGCTATGCCGTCGGCGGCTACGTCAACGAAGGCTACAATAAACAAAGCAACGCCGCCGCCAACGATTGGTCCGACCTCCACGCCTGGCTCCAATCCCTCAACGGCGGCACCATCGCCGACTTCGACGCCACCATCGCTAACACCGTCGACATCGACCAGTGGTGCCGCTTCCTCGCCCTCTCCACCATCGTCAACCACGCCGAAACTAACGTCGCCAACGGCGACGACGACGACTACTCCGTCTACTTCGGCGCCACCGACAAACTCTGCCGCCTCATCCCCCACGACTTCGATACCTGCTTCAACCTCAACGCCCTCGGCCTCGGCGACGAAATCGCCCCGCCCACTCTAACGATCTATCAAGCCACCGAGCCCAATTACCCCACGGACAACGCCACCCTGCCCCAGATGGACAAGTTCTATCGCAACCCCGTCCTGGGCCGCAAGTTCAAAGCCGCCCTGCGCCACTACCTCGACACCCTCTTCGCCAAGGCCAAATTCGACGCCACCGTCGACCAATTGCTCGACCCGCAGTGGATGGGCAACCAGTTTTCTCCGAACGGCGACGCGATCCGCTCCCACATCAAGAGCTTCCTCGACGCCCGCCGCGCCACCATCGAGTCCTTCCTCCCCACCGCCTTCACCGCCGCCTCCTCCCTCCCCCTCCAAAACGGCCTCCCCCGCACCACCTCCCCCACCGACCTCGGCAACCTCGGCGGCAAAATCGACCCCGCCCGCACCGCCTCCGTCACCGTCAACGGCCTCCCCGCCTCCACTAACCCCTACGGCTCCACCGCCGCCGCCGACAATTCCTGGACCGCCAGCAGCGCCCTCGCCCTCCAGCCCGGCATTAACAACCTGCTCTGCGAAGCCCGCGACTCCAGCGGCGAGGTCATCGCCAGCCAGACCCTCACCCTGTGGTACGACGCCCCCGCCGCCACCCGCAGCGGGACCCTCGCCGCCAGCGAAACCTGGACCGCCCGCGCCGGCCCCTACAATATCTCCGCTAACCTCACCGTCCCCAGCGGAGTCACCCTCACCATCGAGCCCGGCACCACCGTCTTCCTCGCCAGCGGCGCCAACCTAACCGTCTCTGCTGGAGGCGCCCTCCTGGCCCCCGGCACCGCCAACGCCCCGATCAACCTCCTGCGCTCCCCTGCCGCCACCGGCTCCTGGGGCGGCCTCAACGTCAACGGCGGCTCCGCCACCTTGAGCTACCTCACCTTCTCCAATAACGGATCCACCGCCCTCCACTCCACCAGCGGAGCCGTGCTCGCCCTTGACCACCTCAGCTTCCGCAACCCCGCGGTGCCCTTCCTCTCGCTCGACGCCAGCTCCTTTGTGGTCAGCGACTGCACCTTCCCTTCTAGCACCGCCAGCTTCGAACCCGTGCACGGCAGCGGCGGCATCGCCCCCGGCGGCCAGGCGATCATCCGCCGCTGCTGGTTCGGCAAAACCCTGGGCTACAGCGACAGCATCGACTTCACCGGCGGCAACCGCCCCGGGCCCATCTTGCAGATCCTCAACTGCGTCTTCACCGGAAGCGAAGACGACATCCTCGACCTCGATAGCACTGACGCCTGGGTCGAAGGCAACGTCTTCCTCCATTGCCACCGCAACGGCGCCTCCCCCGATAGCTCCAGCGCCGTCTCCGGCGGCGCCGACAACGCCGCCTTCAGCCAGGTCACCGTGATCAACAATCTCTTCTACGACTGCGACAACGCCGTCACCATGAAACAGGGCAATAGCCAACCCAACGGAAACTCCGCCGTCCTCCTCAACAACACCATCGTCCGCACCACCCGCGTCGGTGGCATCGACAATGGCTCCGGCGTGGTCAACTTCGATGACGACAACGTCAGCGGCGAAGGCAAGGGCATGTACCTCGAAGGCAATATCATTTGGGACGCGGAAAACCTCGCCCGCAATTACAACCCCGCCCTCAGCCAGCTCACCCTGCGTCGCAATATCCTCCCCGCCGCTCCCCCCGCCGGTGCCACCGCGAGCGATAATCTCATCGCCGATCCCCTGCTCAATCTCGCCCTCATCCCCTCACCCGCCGCCGCCACCGCCGCCCAAGTCATCGCCGCGCTCCAACCCCAACTCGGCTCGCCCGCCCGCGCCGCGGGCCCCCTCGGCCGCACCCTCGGCGCCGACCTCGCCCGCCCCGGCCTAACGGTCGCTTCCCTCCCCGCCTCCACCTGGCCCGCCAGCTTCGCCCTCGACCTCGGCCCCGGCGGCAGCTTCACCCCCACCAGCCAAGCCCCCTGGACCTACGGCTTCACCCACTACCGCTACCGCCTCGACGGCGCCCCCCTCAGCCCAGAATTCCCCCTCGGCGCACCCCTCGCCCTAGCCAACCTCGCTCCCGGTCCCCATATCCTCCTCGTCGAGGGCCGCAATGACGCCGCCGCCTGGCAAGAATCCCCCACGGCCATCTCCTTCCACGTCGCCCCCGACGCTCCTAGCATTGCCCTCAGCGAGGTCCTCGCGGCCTCCGCCACCAGCCCCGATTTCCTCGAACTCCACAACTGGGGAACCACCGACGCCAGCATCGCGGGCTGCCGACTCTCCGACGATGCCGACCTGCCAGGAAAATACACCTTCCCCAGCGACGCTCCCCCCATTCCCGCCGGAGGCTACCTGGCCCTCGACGCCGCCCAGTTAGGCTTCTCACTCGACCAAGGCGGCGAGACCCTGAGGCTCTCCACCCCGGCCGGAACCACCCTAGATACCCTAACTTTTGGACCGCAGATTCCCGATTTCTCCCTGGCCCGCCAGGGCTCCGCATGGCACCTCTCCACCCCCTCCCGGGGCAGCGCCAACCCCGCCACCGCCGCCCTCCCCCTTGGCTCCAGCAGCGGCCTGCGCATCAACGAATGGCTCGGATCGAACCGCATTGTGGTCACCGGCGATTTTGTGGAACTCTACAACCCCGACCCTCAACCCGTCGACCTCGCCGGTTTTCGCCTCACCCAAGACCGCCTCAACGAACCCAACCAAAACCAATTCCCCCCCCACAGCTTCATCGCCGGGAGCGGCTTCTTGGAACTCATCGCCGACGGAAATGCCTCGGCCGGCGCCGACCACCTCAGCTTCCAGGTCTCCCGCATCCGCGATTCCCTAACGCTGATTGACCCCGTCGGCGCCGTGCAGGACACCGCCCTGGTGCTGCCTGGCTATCCTGACATCTCCCAGGGCCGCATCCCCGACGGGGCCCCTACCACCGGCTACCTCGCCCTCCCCACCCCGGGCTTCTCTAACGCCACCGACCTCGCCGCCGACTCCGCCCTCATGAATGGCCTGCGCCTCACCGAACTCATGTTCGCCCCCCCTGGCCTCGGCGCTGAATTCGCCGAGTTCAAAAACATCGGCGCCGCCCCCCTCGCGCTCGGCGGGGTCACCTTCGCTAGCGGCCTCAATTTCACCTTCCCCGCCGCCACCCTCGAGCCCGGAGCCTACCTCGTCCTCACCGGAAACCTCCCCCGCTTCCAGACCCAATACCCCGGCGTCCCCGCCCTCGCCTGGTCCAGCGGCCGCCTCGACAACAGCGGCGAATCCCTCCGCATTGAAACCGCCACCCACGGCCTCGGCATCCTCGATTTTCGCTACGACGGATCCTGGTACCCCGAGACCCGCAGCGGCGCCTCCCTCGCCATCGCCGACCCCACCGCTCCCCGCCTCACCTGGAGCGACCCCGCCAGCTGGCAACCCAGCCTAGCAAGCCCAGGGGGGCCCTCCGCCTTTGGCGTGCTGGCCCCACCCGATGCCTCCACCGCCTTCCCAGACCCCGCCATCCTCCAAGCCCTGGTCAGCCCCGGCAGTTTCCTCGAGGGCAGTCTCGCCCTCGCCTGGTCCAAAGTCAGCGGGCCCGGCACCGTCACTTTCACCGCCCCCGCTAACAAAACAACGGACGCCGCCTTCTCCCTCCCCGGCGTCTACCAACTGCGCCTTACCGCCACCCCCGCCGACGGCTTCCCTCCCGCCAGTGACACCGTCGCCATCACGGTGCGCGAGGACTTCCTCACCTGGTCGCGCCGCCTCCTCCCCTCCTCCGGCCTCCCCGACCAGGACCCCGCCGCCGACCCCGACCGCGATGGCCTCTCTAACCTCCTCGAATACGCCCTCGGCAGCTCCCCTAGCTCCCCCAGCGCGCCCCCCGAAGTCGTGCTCAGCAGCGGCCGCCTCGCCCTGCGCTACCAAGTGTCTCGCTCCGCCGACCCCGCCCTCCAAATCATCCCCCAAATCTCCGCCGACCTCGCCTCCTGGCAGGAGGGGAGCGCTTACCTCAATCACACCGTCACCCAGCAGGGCGACACCTCCGAAACCCACCTCGCCGAGGCCCTCGAACCCGTCGGCGCCCGCACCCAGTACTTCCTCCGCCTCAAAGTGGTCGCTCCCTGAGCCGTTTTTTAACGGTTAGAAAACCCATTGCCCCGACCCTCCAAAAAAACTGGTATCGCCTCCAGCCGACCGCGGGGGGAGTTTTTGCTCAGCTAGGGCCGCCCCCGCACCGCGCCAGTGGGTAGCATTTTTGTTGCAATTTTTCAGACAATCTGAGCAACTTGCGGTCCGATAGGGTTTTCCGCTTCCGCCCCGCCGCCCCCTTGCGGCCCTCCTGCCCAGTCCGCATCTTCAACTCGCCCCACGCATGAACCATTCCCGCCCCGCCCTCGTTCTCCTCGCAGTCCTTCCCTCCACGGCCCTAGCTGCCCCCATCCCCGTCAACGGCACCACCACCTACGCGCAGAACTTCAACGGCCTCCCCACCACCTCGGTGGCCTGGACCAACGACGCCACCCTGCCGGGCTGGTTTGCCCAGTACAACAATCTCGCCGTGGTCACCCTCCAGGCCGCCAATGGCACCACCGACTTGAGCGGCCTTCTCAACCTCGGCTCCAGCGGAAACTCCGAGCGCGCCCTGGGCTCCAAATCCACTAGCACCGGCGGCTTCGCCAACGTGGCCTTCGCCGTCCAATTCAAAAACACCGGCACCATGCCGGTCGCCCTCAGCAAACTCAGCTACACCGGCGAACTCTGGCGCGGCAACAGCGGCGTCGGCACCATCGAACAATTCGACGTCTTCTACGCCGTCAGCGCCACCCCCATCACCAATATCCTCTCCGGCGGCAGCGCCGCCATCTCCGCCCCCGGCGACGGCTTCACCGCCATCAGCGGCGCCGAATGGTTCTCCATCCCCTCCACCGGCGCCGTCGCCCTCAACGGCAACCTCCCCGCGAACCAAGCCCGCGTCGCCGTCTCGCCCAGCGGCATCACCCTCGTCCCAGGGCAATACCTCATGGTCAAATGGACCGACCCCAATAAGGCCAATACCGACGGCTTCCAAGGCGTCGACGACGTCTCCATCGAGTTCACCGAACTCAACGGCCTCCTCACTCCCACCGCCTCCGCCTTCACCCGCGACCCCAACGGCACTCCCGGCGACCCCAGCGACGACACCTTCGGCTTTACCCTCAACGTGGCCGGCTCCGGCTCCGCGGTCGGCTCCGGGTGGACCACCCAGGACGTCGCCCCTCCCAACGCCGCCGCCGCGGCCTACGGCGCCAGCGTGGCCTGGTCCGGCCTCCCGGCCAGCGGCCCCCAAGCCTTTACCCTAACTGACAACTCGGACTCCAACTTTTTCGTCGCCCTCTCCGCCCAAGCCCCGCGCATCCTCGGCCACAACGACTTGCCCGGCGCCGCCAATCCCCTCCTCATCAGCGACGGCAGCCCCCTTACCGCTTGGTCCGTCGACGAAGCCGCTCCCTCCCTCAGCCAAAATAACGCCACCCAAATCGACCACATCGTCACTTCCAGTGTGATCGATTTGTCGACCACCGGCTTTGTCCGCGTCCAAGCGGACCTCGAAGCCATCACCGGGGCCTCCTCCGGCTTTGAGGCCGCCGACTCCTTCGGCCTCGAGCTCATCATCGACGGCGGCCCGCCCCTCAGCATCCTCGGCGCCAACGACGTCGACCGCGACGGCCGCCTCCGCGGCGCCGCCATCGCTGGCACCGAACTCCCCGACGCCACCGCCGTCAGCTTCTCGCAAAACTTCCTCTTCGACTCCATCGTCCCCGCCTCGGCCAACACCCTGCAAATCCGCCTCATCGGAAATAGCAATTCCACTAGCGAAACCTTCACGCTGCGCAACCTCGCCCTGTCCGAGCCCACTCCCACCCTTTTCGTCAGCCCCGCTGGGCCCGCCACCGTCAACAACCAAGGCACCGAATCCGCCGCCGACGACACCTTCAGCGCCCCCTTCAACCTGGTCCCGGTCAACCTCGGAGCCACCCCTGGCTGGACCAGCGACGCCCTCCCCGCTTCCGGCCTCTACACCGACCCCGTCCCCGTGGTCTTCGGCCCCTTCTCCATGGAAGGCCCTAATCAAACCATTGCCGTCGCCGACAAGCTCATTCCCAGCGCCACCGCCACCTTCTCCCTAGCCGTCCCCGTCCCTAGCCTAACGGTCGGCCCAGCGACCAATATCGTCCGCCACGACAACGCCCTGGCCGACCCCTCCGACGACACCGTCACCTTCGAAATCGCCATCAGCGGCGCCAACGGAGGTCCCGGCTGGGCCACCCTTCAGGCCAGCCCCGAAACCGGCTCCTTCGGCAACCCGACCTTCACGGTTCCCGCAGATGCCCCCTCGCCCCTCACCCTCACCTTTAGCGACCTCAGCTATCCCGGCACCTCGCAAAACGTCGTCGTCGCCCTCCCCAAGCGCTATCCCATGGGGTGGCTCTACCTCGACGGCAACCTCACGGACTTCTTCACCGCCGCCAACGCCCCCCCCGCCGCCGAGTGGGTCCCCAACGAAATCCAGCGCTCCCTCGAAATGAGTAACGGCAACGGCCTCACCGACAAGGTCGCCCTCTCCGACGTCATCGACCTCAGCGCCCGCGGCACCGTCTACTTCCAAGCCGCCTTCCGCGCCCGCGAAATCAGCGTCGGCTCTAACTTCGAAGTCGGCGACCGCTTCAAGGCCGAACTCCTCATCGACGGCGGCCTCCCCTCCGAGCAAATCGTCAACCTCGTCGCCCCCTGGGATGTCGGGGACGGCTTCTCCTCCCTCCTCCCCGGAAGCGGCCGCAACGGCCCCCCCGACGGCTATCTCAACGGCTACCAAGGCGGCATCGGAACTGACGCCCTCACTGGCGCGGTCTACGATTCCGAAATCGCTAACTATAATGCCAACCGCGCCCGCGACGAGTTCAACTTCCGCAGCGAAGTCGCCCCCACTCAAACCAACAACCTCTTCCACCTCAGCTACACCATCCCCGCCGCCGCCAGCCGGGCGCAGCTCCGCATCGTCGGCGCCGGCGCCGCCGGATCCGAATTCTTCACCGTCTCTCAGATTGTCTTCAGCAGCGCCGCCCCCACCACCGACCGCGACGGCGATGGCGTCAGCGATCTCTCGGAATTGGCGAGCGGCACTCTCCCGAATGACCCAACCTCATTCTTCTCGCTCTCCCAACTGAGCTCCGGGCCGTTCGGCGAACCCATCGCTTCCTTCCCCACCGCCGCCAACCGCGTCTACCGCGGCTACATCAGCACCGACCTCCTCAAGTGGACGCGCGACGACTCCTCCCCTCTAGTGACGGGCGACGGCACCTTACAATATTGGTCCTTCCCCCTGCCCGTCGTCCCCACCGATCGCCTCTTCCTTCGCATCGGCGTCGGCGCTAGCGAGAGCGAATTCCCCGCCGTGCTGCCCTGAACACCCCGCGCCGCGTCGCCTTCCCTCCCCTTAGCCCCGCCGCCAGCCCGCCTGGCCGCGGGGCTTTTTCGCGCCCGCCGTGGCCCCTCCCCGCCCGCCGCGCCGCGCCCGCGCGCACCTTCCCCTTGCCCTGGGGCGGGCCGCCGCCATGGTGTCCTGCTTCCCTTTGGCCCTCCCCATTTTCCACATGACCCGGGTTTACATCCGCATCCTGGCTTCGCTCTTCGCCCTCGCGGTGCTGGCGGGCATGGTCCTGGGCGCCTACTATCTCTATCAGGAAACCTATTTGCCAGAAAAACAAAGCATCCAACAAGTCAAGACCCTCCTCAGCACCGCCGCCCCCAAGGCCGACCCCGGCAAAAAGCAGTTCGACCAGGCCATGGATTTCATCCGCCAGGGAAACCTCGAAGCCGCCAAACAGCGCCTCACCGAAATCACCGAAGTCTATCAAGACTCCAGCCGCAACCTCGACGCCCGCCGCGTCCTCGGCGAAATCAACCTCGACCGCCTCTTTTCCCGCTCCCCCATGCCCGGCAAACTGGAATACACCGCCGCCCGCGGCGACAGCCTCCACGAAATCGCTCAGCGCTTCCGCAGCACCCTCGCCTACCTCCGCCGCGTTAACCACCTCCTCGGCCCCGTAGTCCACCCCGACGACCGCCTCATCGTCTACCCCCTCGACTTCACCCTCCAGGCCGATTTTACTGAGAAGCGGATCACCCTCACCGAAAACGGCCGCTTCATTAAAGACTATCCCATCCTCGGCCTTCACCTCCCCTACCCCAGCCTCCCCGAACAAACCACCGTCGGCGAAAAACCAGCTTGGATCGACGCCAAAAAAATCCAGCCCAACGACGAGCGCTACCCCGCCGCCCGCAAGTGGATCCAAACCGTCGGCCGCCCCGGCAAGCCCGGCATCGTCTTCTGCGCCACCCCGCCCGCCCAGGCCGCCAACCCTGAGCCCGGCATCTACCTCTCCGAATCAGACATCGAGGAACTCTCCACCCTCGTCCGCGTCGGCGCTCCCGTCCTCTTCCTCAAAAAGCACCCCGCCTCTTGAGCCCCACCTCCTGCCCCGCTCTGCTATGACACCCAGCCCGCTCGAATTCGAAAAGCCTATCCTCGAACTCCAACAGCAGTTAGACGCCCTGCTCGCCAAGAGCGCCGACCAATCCATCGACCTCACCGGCGAAGTCGATACCATGCGCCGCAAAATCGCCGACCTCCAGGAAACCACCTACCGCAATCTCTCCGCCTGGCAGCGCGTCCAAATCGCTCGCCACCCCGCCCGCCCCTACATGCTCGACTACGTGGCCCAGTGCTTCACCGATTTCCTCGAAGTCCACGGCGACCGCCACACCGGCGACGACCACGCCATGCCCGCCGGTTTCGCCACCATCGGCGGCCGCAAGGTCCTCGTCATCGGACAACAAAAGGGCCGCGACACCAAGGAAAACCTCAAGCGCAACTTCGGCTGCGCCCACCCCGAAGGCTACCGCAAGGCCCTCCGCCTGATGCGCCTCGCCGAAAAATTCCACCTCCCCATCGTCAGCCTCATCGATACCCCCGGAGCCTACCCAGGCGTCCAAGCCGAAGAGCGCAACATCGCCGAAGCCATCGCCTTCAACCTGCGCGAAATGATGACCCTCAAAACCCCCATCGTCGCCATCGTCATCGGCGAGGGCGGCTCCGGCGGCGCCCTCGGCATCGGCGTCGCCGACCGCGTCCTCATGCTGGAAAACGCCTACTACTCGGTCATCAGCCCCGAGGGCTGCGCCGCCATCCTCTGGAAACACCGCCAACACGCCCCCGAAGCCGCCGAAGCCCTCAACCTCACCGCCAGCGACCTCTCCCGCCTCGGCGTCGTCGACGAAGTCCTCCCCGAACCCACCGGCGGCGCCCACTACGACCCCGCCGCCACCGCCGCCACCCTCAAGGACGCCATCCTCCGCCACCTCGCCGCCCTGGATTCCTCCCCGCCCGCTAACCTCCTTCGTGACCGCTACGCCAAATTCCGCCGCTTCGGCGTCGTCGAAGAATCCGCCACCGCCTAGTTTCCAGCGCGCCCGCCCCCTGCTTTCCGCAACCCCAGTGCGCCCTAAAGCCTAGCCCGCCTTCCCGGCCAGGCAGAGCACCGCAATCCCGGCCACCGCCACCCCCGTGCCCAAAATCTGGCGCCGCGTGGGGTGGTCCCCGTCCAGCCACTTCGCCAGGGGAATGACCCAAAGCGCACTTGTGGCCGCCAGAGCCACCACCACCGCCGAGGGAAGGTGCAGCCTGGCCCATTGATAGCAGGAAACCCCTGCCACGGGGCCGAAAAAGGCCGCCCCCACAATCGCGCCCGCCGCCCGCCGCGGGGAAATGCTGGCACCAACCGCCAAGCGGCCTCCGGACCGCTCCTCCCCGGCGCGGCCCCGCGTTTTCTGCGCCCCCTGCCACGCCCCCCACGCCAAAATCCCCACCAAGACGCCCGCGGTGCTCCGCTGAAACGCCTGGCTAATTCCGTGCACGCTGACCTGCTGGGCGTCCGCGACGCGGTTGGCCCACCCACTCAACGTGGTGCCCAAACCTTGCCCGCCCCCCGCGAGGCAGGCAAAGGCCCACCCGCTCCAGGGCGACAAAGCCGCCGCTCCCCCCTCGGTTCGGCTCGGCCACAGGGCCACCCCCAGCCCGCTCAGGACGATAGCCACCCCCAGCCATTGGGGGCGCGCCAGAGGTTCTCCGAGCAGCCAGTGGTCGCCCCAGGCCGCGCAGAGCGTACCCAAGCTGAAATTGACCAAAATGGTCTGTCGCGCCCCCAGCCTCGGATAAGCCAAAAACAGCCCGATGTCCCCGAGGCCAAAACCCAGCAATCCGCTGAGGAAAAACCAGGGAAATACCCCTGCCGCCAGGCTGCTCTGCTGCCCAAGCGCATCCAGCGCCAAGGTCAGCGCCCCCAGCACGGCGCTGGCCAAGCTCAGGCGCAGCGCGTTGGCCCGCAGCGGCCCCCACAGTTGGGCGGCCCGCTGCCCGAAGAGGGCGCTGCAGGCGAACAACACCGCGGTCAGCAGGGCCGGAATCATGGCCCAAGCCCCTCGGTTTGGTGCCTCAAGGCGGCACCTCCAGCGGCACCTGCACGGTTTCCCGGGTCAGGCGGTTTTCCAGGACCAGCCCGGCCTGCTCGATCGCCGACACCCGCAGCAACAGGGAACCGAGCCGAAATTCATCCCCGGGCCCGGCGGCCCACTCCCGCTCCACCCCCTCAATCCGCAGCCGCGCGGTGCTTTCCTTCGACAATACCGGTTCCCCCGGCACCGCCACAAAGACCTCTCCCGTGTCCCGGCGCCGGAAATGCAATTCCGACGCATTCTTCAAAACGGTCTCCGCGGCGTCGGCATATAGGCGGCGCCGCCGCAATTTCTCCACCACGCAGCCGGTGCCGGGAATTTCCTCGCCCACCCGCAAGGTCACGCTGCGGGTCGGCTCCTCCAAGAGGCGCACCTCCGCCGATTCATTCCCCACCGCCACATCCACCAGCACCACCGGCCAGGCCCGCGGCTCCCAAGCCTTCATCCGCAACACTTTCGGCAGCTCTGCCATCGCATCGCAGCGCACTTTGGGAAAACGGCTTCCCCCCAGCGGCCCGGGCCGCGCCGCGGTCTTCCGCAGCGGCTCCCCCGCGCCCGACACCTCGGCTCCTCCCGCTCCAATAACGGCGGCCGCCACAGCCTCCTCCTCAGCGGTCTCGGTCCCGGCTCCCCGCCCACCAGAGGCGAAAAATGCCGCCACTTCCCCCTTTCCCGCGGCTTGGGCGGCGGCGGCGCCAGCCCGCCACCAGGCCTCCGCCTGGGGGGCCTCAGGCATCCGATTGGCCAACAGCCGCACCGCCGCCAAGTGCCCACCGCGCCCCGCCGCTGCCAGGAGTTTTCCCCAATCCCGCGCCTCCCCGGCGGGGCGCGGCTCCGCCCGCAGCAAGCTGTCGATCACCCCGGTGTGACCCCCTTGGCAGGCCAACTGCAGGGCTTCCTCCACTCCGCCCGCCCCCTCCGGCAAAAGTAAGTCGACCACTCCGGCGTGCCCAGCTGCCGCCGCGGCCGTCAGCGCCGTCCGACCTTTCTCATCCCGCTGCGCCGGATCAGCCCCCGCTGCCCGCAGCGCCGCCACCGACACCTCATCGCCCACTTCGGCCGCCGCCAGCAGCGCCGCCACGCCTTGCCCGTCCGCCCAACCCACTTGCGCTCCCGCCGCCAGCAAGCGCGACACCACGTGCGATTGCCCCCGCCCCGCCGCCACTTGCAAAGCGGTTTCCCCTCCCGGCCCCACCGCGTCCACCTGCATTCCCGCCCCCAAAAACTGCTCCACCACTCCGCCCTGCCCCGCCGCCGCCGCCCGGTGGTAGTCCCCAATCGTAAAGCGATATCCCGCCTCCAGCACTCCCGCCCTCGCCCGCTCCTCCCCATTGCGACACGAAGCCATCAGCCCCAGCCCCGCCAGGGCCGCCAGCGCTTGCCACCAGGGCCAGATCCAGGGCTTTCCCATAAGCCCTACCCCTTCGCCCCCCGCGCGGGGGAATCAATCCCAATTCCCGCGCCGAGCCACCCCGCACTCCCTTTAGCCAGCCCCTCGCAGGGAAAGCAATTCGTCGTAAATCCCCTCGAGATGGCGGATCTGGGCGCGCTGCTCAAAGTGCTCCCGCACCTCGCGGGCGGCATGGCGACTCAAGGTTTCCCAAAGCCCCGGCTCCCGCGCGAGGCGGAGCAGATTGTCCAAAAAGCGGTCCCCATCCCGTTCCTCCACCAGCAATCCGCTGGAATTGTCCACCACCGCTTCCGGAATCCCCCCGTGGTACGTCGCCAGCACCGGCAAGCCCGTGGCCATGGCCTCCAGCATGGAATTCGGAATCCCCTCCTGATTTTGGTCCGGAGGCGTCTGGCTCGGGTGGAGAAAGGCGTGCGCCCCGTGGTACAGGCGACACAGCGCCGCCGTGTCCAAAAACCCCGCAAAACGCACCCGCGCGGCTACCCCAAGCTCCTCCGCCAGCTGCTGCAAGGGCGCCAACAGCGGCCCCTCTCCCGCTATCGTAAAAGTGCTCGCCGGGTAGTCCCGGCAAAAGGCCGCAAACGCCCGCAGCGACAACTCCAGCCCCTTTTTGTCAATCAAGCGGCAAGCCTGTACCAGGTGCCAGGCCCCATCCTCCGGAAAAACCCGCTCCCCCGCCACGGGAAACGCCTCCATCGGAATCCCCGTCCGATTCAGCCGGATCTTCCCCTCCGGGCACCCCAGCTCCAACAGGCGGTCCCGCAGCGACCGCGACCGCGCCAGCACCAGCGGCACCGTCTGCAGCAGGGCCCGCAGGCGCTCCGGGTAGCCCGGTTGGTCCGCCCGCGGCATGACATCCGCCCCGTGAAAAGAAACCAAAGTCGGCAGCGCCGTCTCCTGCAAAAACGGCAGCAAATGCACCCCCGTGTGCCCAAAGTAGACGTGCAACAGATCGGGCCGACGGCGCTCCAGGACCTGCATCAGGGCGCGGTATTCTCCCCGGTAAACCAATGGCGGTTGCCGCCGCACGTACTTTAAATGAAAACGGCGCAAAAAATTGCTCCGCGCCGGCGGCAACACCTCAATGTCCGCAAAGGGAAAGGCCCCCGCGCTCTGCCGCTGCTTGCACACCACCACCGTCTCATACCGCTCCAGCCCAGTCACCTGGCGGTAAATGTGCCGCATCTCCGGCTTCAGAAACGTCGTGCAATAGCTGGCAACCGTCGGCATGGCAGTGCAATTAGTATCAAAATCCCTCCGTCGATCTCCCTCGACATGCGCGCCCAAGCCGCCACCAAGCGACCCGCCCTCGACCCAATAAAAAAGCTCCGGCGCACCGGAGCTCTTTAACAAAAAATGTCGCGCCGACGACCGGGCAGCCGAGTCAGCCGGGCTCAATGAGCCGTTCGACCGGTCGGCCAGGTCAAAAAACTACGGGACGAACCGGTATTTTTGGTTCTTCTTCTTGGCGGCAGACTTCGCCTTGCGCTTCTTGCGCTGCGTCAGCGTCTCGTGCTGGCGGCGGCGGCGGAATTCCTCGAGTGTCCCCTCGGTTTCAATCTTGGATTTCAAGCGCTTAAGAGCGCGATCAATCGGCTCTCCTTTTTTGACGGCGATTTCTGGCATGAGTGGGTCCTTGAGCAGGATAGAGGTTGAAGATAAAAATGGGGGCCCGGCGGGCGCGAAGGGGCAGAAGATAGAAGCCTCCCCCGATTTGTCAAATGCCCTTCTGCGGCGAATCCCGAAGTTTTCTCCGCCCTCTTCCACTCGCCCCACCCGCCGCCGCCCCGTTAAAAAGGCCCCTACCGTCCAGATAGTGTTTGGCAGCCCCGCCAGGTAAAGCTAATTTCCCTTCATGGACGCCCCATTATTTTTCCTCGCGGCCCTCGCCTTGCTCGCCCTCCCCGCGGCCGCCCCGCGCGCCCCAGCCGCCCCCATCGCGCAAAATTCCCCCGCTTCCACCCCGTCCTCCAACGAGGTGTCCCTCGACTGGTTCCTCGACCACCCCAGCCTCTTCTCCGCTTCCCTTGAGGAATTCGAAAAAGCCTTCCCCCCAGGCACCGCCACCTGGCTCGACAAAGAAAAAACCCGCGCCCGCTTCAACCCCGACCGCACCGCCCTCAAACTCCGCGGCCAAGAAGGCGGCGAAACCATCGTCAGCTTCAAGGTCGGCAAAATCGCCGGTGTCATGATCTCCGTCATGAATAAGGGCGACGACGGACTCATCAAGGAAGCCCCCTTCAAAAAAGCCATCAGCAGCGCCCGCGCCACCCTCCAGGAAATCGCCAAAGTCACCGAAGCCCCCCGCAAAAAAAACGAAACCATCTCCAAAGCCGACGGCCTCGTCTGGAGCACCAAACAGGCCCTCTACATGCTCGAATACCTCTGGGTCCCCGAGGAACGCCGCGACGGCTACATCTGGTACGCCCACGGAGAATTCGTCCGCATCCGCATCCTCCCCCCCCAAATCCTCCTCGGCGTCCAACAAAATACCCTCAAAACTAACATCAGCCGCCCCAGCCTCGCCAAACGCGTCAAAAAAGAAGGCACCGCCGTCTGGATCGAAGGCCTCCCCATGGTCGATCAAGGCAGCAAGGGCTACTGCGCCGTCGCCTCCTTCGAGCGCGTCATGCGCTACTACGGCAGCCAAGTCGATATGCACGACCTCGCCGACCTCGCCAATACCAATTCTTTCGGCACCTCCCCAGACGGCATCAAGGACGCCGTCCACAAGATGGCCGTCCGCAGCGGCCTCCACTCCCGGGAACCCATCTTCATGGAATCCAAAGACTTCGCCTCCCTCAAAAACGCCTACAACCGCGAGGCCAAAAAACAAAAACAAGGCGAAGTCTCCGACCCCAGCGGCATCGCAAGCCTCTACCGCGACATGGACCCCGACCTCCTTCTGGCCATGCGCGCCAAGGACCCCGGCCTCGCCAAATTCGGCTCGGAAGTCGCCCGCAGCATCAATGCCGGCATCCCCCTCATGTGGGCCCTCCAACTCGGCATGTTCTGGGAAGACCACCTCGAAGACAGCTTCGAAGCCTCCCGCGGCACCCCCGCTTCATCCCCCAAGCCGCCCGCCTCCCCCTCGGAACGCCCCAAGCGCCCCCCCGAATTCATGTCCGGCGGCCACATGCGCCTCATCATTGGATACGATCCCAAAGAAAAGCTCATCTTTTACACCGACTCCTGGGGCCCCGGCCACGAAAAGAAACAAATGAGCCTCCAAGAGGCCTGGGCCGTCACCATGGGCCTCTTCATCGTCGAACCCTAAAGCGCCCTCCCGAGTCCATCGCCCCCGCTTCCCAGGATTGCCTCCCCACCCAGCCCCCCCTTAAGCTGGCCCCCATCTTGCCCATGCCCTCCCCATTGCTCTCCCTCCTCCTCGCCGCGGCCCTTTCCGCAGGCCAGGCCTTGGCCGCCGCCGAGCCCGTCCAATTCAACCGCGACGTCCGCCCCATCCTCTCCGACCACTGCTTCGCCTGCCACGGCTTTGACGCCAAAAAGCGCCAGGCCGATCTCCGCCTCGACCAGCCCGACGGCCCCGGCGGCGCTCTCGTCCCGACCAAGGAGGGCCGCTTCCCCATCAAGCCCGGCGACCCCTCCGCCAGCGAACTCTGGCTGCGCATCACCTCCTCCGACCCCGAGGAGCTCATGCCCCCCCCCAAGTCCCACAAAACCCTCTCCCCAGCCCACCGCGAAACCTTGCGCCGCTGGATCGAACAAGGCGCCCCCTACCAACGCCACTGGGCCTTCGAACCCCTGCCCGCTTCCCCCCACCCCCCCACCGCCACTCCCGGAGACCAGCCCCTCGACGCCTTTGTCCTCGCCAGACTCCACCAGGAAGGCCTCGCCCCCTCCCCCCCGGCCGATCCCACCACCCTCGTCCGCCGCGTCACCCTCGCCCTCACCGGCCTCCCCCCCAGCTTGGCCGAAATCGACGCCTTCCTCCAAGACCCCCACCCCGACGCCTACGAGCGCCTCGTCGACCGCCTCCTCGCCTCCCCCCGCTTTGGCGAACAAATGGCGAGAAACTGGCTCGACGTCGCCCGCTACGGCGATACCCACGGCCTCCACCTCGACAACGAGCGCTCCATGTGGCCCTACCGCGACTGGGTCGTGCAGGCCTTCAACCGCAACCTCCCTTTCGACCAGTTCACCATCGAACAACTCGCCGGCGACCTCCTTCCCAACCCCACCCAAGATCAACTCGTCGCCACCGGCTTCAGCCGCTGCAACGTGACCACCGGCGAAGGCGGATCCATCGACGCCGAGCAGACTTTCCGCTACGCCGTCGACCGCACCGCCACCGCCATGCAAACCTGGATGGGCCTCACCGGCGGCTGCGCCGTCTGCCACGACCACAAATTCGACCCCCTCTCCCAAAAGGAATTCTACTCGCTCTACGCCTTCTTCTACAGCGCCGCCGACCCCGCCAACGACGGCAATACCCTCATCACTGCCCCCTCCGTTCAACTCAAGTCCCCCCAGGACGAAGCCCAGCTCGCCGCCCTCGCCGCCCAGGCGGAAACCCAGGAAAAGGAGCGCCGCGAACTTATCCTCGCCCTCCCCTACCAAGACCCCGCCACGCAAGACCCGCTGCCCGCCGCCCAGCACCTCGAAACCGTCTGGGTCGACGACAGCGGCCCCAGCGGCGCCGATTTCAAAGCCTCCCCCGGCCACCCCACCCACTGGATCACCTCCGACGTCGGCCCCGTCCACCGCGGCCAGCGCGCCCTCCGCCGCCAAGGCGTCGGCCTCACCCAAGACGTCTACGAAGGCCACCCCACTCCTCCCCTCGCGATCCCCCCCGGCGCCCGCCTCTTCGCCCACGTCTACCTCGACCCCGCCGACCTCCCTCGCTCCATCATGCTCCAGTACAGCCGCGGCGGCTGGGAACACCGCGCCGTCTGGGGCGACCCCGAAGCGATCGCCTGGGGCGCCGCTCAGTCCACCGAGCGCGCCGCCATGGGCCCCCTCCCCCCCGCCGGTCAGTGGGTCCGCCTCGAATTCCCCGCCGATCAAGTCGGCCTCAAATCGGGCGACTCCCTCGACGGCCTCGCCTTCACCCAATTCGGCGGCACCGTCATTTGGGACCACTGCGGCGTCCTCGCCACCATCGACCCCGCCCGCGACCCCGCCACTTCTCTCAGCGCCTGGATCGCCCAGGCCAGCCAAGGCGATCCCCCCGCCGCCCTCCCCGAAGCCGAGCGCGCCCTCCTCAAAAAACCCGCCGCCTCGCGCACCGCCGAGGACCTCCAACTCCTCCGCTCCCACTACCTCCTCCACATTAACCAAAACGCCCAAACCGTCGGCCAAGCCCTCGCCACTTCCGCCGCCGCCCTCCGCAAACAGCGCGACGACCTCCAGGCCTCCTTTCCCGGGTCCTTCATCATGAAAGACCTCGATCCCCCCCGGCAAGCCCACGTCATGAAGCGCGGCGCCTACGACCAACCCGGCGACCCCGTCTCTCGCGGCGTCCCCGCCATGCTCCCCCCCCTCAAAGTCGCCCCCGGCACCACCCCCACGCGCCTCGACTTGGCCCGCTGGCTCGTCGCCCCGGAACACCCCCTCACCGCCCGCGTCACCGTCAACCGCTTCTGGCAACAGTTCTTCGGCGTCGGCCTCGTCAAAACCAGCGGCGATTTCGGCTCCCAAGGCGACGCCCCCAGCCACCCCGAACTGCTCGACTGGCTCGCCGCCACCTTCCGCCAAAGCGGCTGGAACGTCAAATCCCTCGCCCGACTCCTCGTCACCAGCGCCACCTGGCGCCAGTCCTCCGCCCTCGCCGACCCTTCCGCCGACCTTTCCTCCGACCCCCTCAACCGCCTCCTCGCCCGCGCTCCCCGCCTCCGCCTCGAAGCCGAGGAAATCCGCGACCAAGCCCTCGCCGCCTCCGGCCTCCTCAACCTGACGATGGGCGGCCGCGGCGTCCGCCCCTACCAACCCCCCAATATTTGGGAACCCGTCGGTTTCACCGGCAGCAACACCGCCAATTACACCCCAGATCAAGGCCCCGCCCTCTACCGCCGCAGCCTCTACACCTTCCTTAAGCGCACCGCCCCACCACCCTTCATGACGAACTTCGACGCCCCCAGCCGCGAGCAAATCTGCGCCGGCCGCGAGCGCAGCAACACCCCCCTCCAGGCCCTCCAGCTTATGAACGACGTGCAGCACTTCGAGGCCGCCCGCGTCCTCGCCGAGCGCACCCTCACCGCCGGCGGCCCCACCCTGCCCGAACGCCTCACCTTCTGCTTCCGCACCGTCACCGGCCGCTGGCCCCTCCCCCAAGAAGCCGCCCTCCTCGAACAAAACCTCGCCCGCCAACGCCGCGCCTTCGACAGCGCCCCCGCCGAAGCGGCCCAGGTCCTCGCCGCGGGCCAAGCCCCGCCCCACCCCGGCCTCCCCCCCGCCGAAGTCGCCGCCTGGACCCTCCTCGCCAACCTGCTCTTCAACCTCGACGACGCCCTCACCCGCAACTGACATGCACCCCCTCCTCCAGCACCAGTTGCTCGCCACCCGCCGCCAATTCTTCGGCCACAGCGGCCTCCGCCTCGGCGGCCTCGCCCTCACCTGGCTCCTCGGCCAAGAGCAAGCCCGCGCCTCCGCCCCCTCCCCACACCCCGCACTCCCCGGCCTGCCCCACTTCCCCCCCAAAGCCAAGCGCCTCCTCTACCTCCACATGAATGGCGCCCCCTCCCAAATCGACCTCTGGGACCACAAGCCAGGCCTCCAGGCCTTCTTTAATAAAGACCTCCCCCCCTCCGTCCAAAACGGCCAGCGACTCTCCACCATGACCTCCGGGCAAACCCGGTTCCCCGTCGCCCCCTCCAAATTCACCTTCTCCCAAGCCGGCCGCTGCGGCACCTGGGTCAACCGCGAACTCCTCCCCCACACCGCCCAAATTGTCGACGAAATCGCCCTGATCCGCTCCGTCCACACCAACGCCATCAACCACGACCCCGCCTGCACCTTCGTCATGACCGGCAGCGAGGTCCCCGGCAAACCCAGCATCGGTTCCTGGCTCGCCTACGGCCTCGGCAGCGAAAGCGCCGACCTCCCCGCCTTTGTCGTCCTCACCCCCTCCTTCCCCAAAACCGGCAACGGCCAGGCCCTCTTCTCCCGCATGTGGTCCTCCGGTTTCCTCCCCGGCCGCTGCAGCGGCGTCGCCCTCCGCGGCGCCGGCGACCCCGTCCTCTACCTCCAAAACCCCGACGGCGTCTCCCCCTCCACCCGCCGCACCATGCTCGACGCCCTCGCCCAACTCAACGAACTCACCTTCGCCCGCCAGCGCGACCCCGAAATCCAAACCCGCATCTCCCAATACGAAATGGCGTTCCGCATGCAGCGCAGCGTCCCCGACCTCGTCGACCTCTCTTCTGAACCCCAACACGTCCTCGACCTCTACGGCCCTGACGTCAAACGCCCCGGCTCCTTCACCCACAGCGCCCTCCTCGCCCGCCGCATGCTCGAACGCGGCGTCCGCGCCGTCCAAATCCTCCACCGCGGCTGGGACCAACACGACAACCTCCCCACCGCCCTCGCCGGACAGTGCCGCGATACCGACCAAGCCACCGCCGCCCTCGTCATCGACCTCAAACGCCGCGGCCTTCTCGACGATACCCTCGTGGTCTGGGGCGGCGAATTCGGCCGCACCGTCTACTCCCAGGGCACCCTCAACGCCGATACCTACGGCCGCGACCACCACCCGAGAAATTTCTGCATGTGGATGGCCGGAGGCGGCGTCAAAGGCGGCATCGTCCACGGCGCCACCGACGACTTCTCCTACAACATCGCCCAAGACCCCGTCCACCTCAACTCCCTCAACGCCACCGTGATGCACTGCCTCGGCATCGACCACGAGCGCTTCACCCACAAGTTCCAAGGCCTCGACCAACGCCTCACCGGCGTCGAATCCGTCGACCCCGTTAAGGCCATCCTCGCCTAACCCCCTGCGGCTGCCCCCTCGCCCATGCGCTTCCTCCCCCGCTCCCGCGTCGAATTCTGCCAACTCCTCCTCCTGGCTGCCGCCGCCCTCGCCGCCCCTCTCCTCCTCCCCTCAGACCCCCCAAGGGAAAGCCTCAAGCCCATCGCCTTCGACCAACCGCGCTTCGACAGAGCTGCCCGCAACCATCCCAGCGTCGTCCTGATCGGCAATTCCATGCTCAATACCCGCATCGATAAGCCCCTCCTCAACCAACTCGCCAAACCCAACTCCCTCGCCTACGTCGCCGAAGGCGGCACCCGCAGCACCGTCTGGTTTTTCAAACTCAAAAACTTCGCCGTCCCCCTCGCCCCCAAGCTCGTCTTCCTCTTCTACCGCGATTACGACTTTACGGCCCCCTGGCTCCACCTCGAAGGCGAGCGCCTCGACACCGCCCGCTCCTTCATGAGACCCGAGGACGAATCCCTCCTCGAATTCTCCCGCAAACTCGGCGGCGTCGCCCCCCATTCCCCCCTCGAGCCTTACCTCCACAACCAAACCGCCCTCACACTGCGCAGCCGCCTCACCGACCTCGCCATCGACACCGCCGCCTTCGGCCGCGGCTCCACCGGAGACAAGAAACTCCAAGCCCAACTCAATTCCCTCTTCGATTTCCAAAACCTCCGCGCCGACACCTTCGACGCCGGCGCTATCGCCAACGATATCCTCCCCACCGACAGCAAGCGCTTCACCGCCGACCCCGCCAAAAACCTCCTCGAAAAATTCAACACCCTCGCCAAAGACCACGGCATTCGCCTCGTCTTCTACCGCGTCAAACGCCGCCCTAACGAGCACAATGAAGTCGTCCAAGACGGCGAACTGCGCGCCTACACCGCCGCCTTCCGCAGCTGGGCCGAAAGCCAGGGCCACCTCCTCCTCGACGAAACCGAAGATCCTCGCCTCACCCTCTCCATGTATCACGACGGCGACCACTTCGGCAAAGCCGCCATGGCGGACTACACCCACCTATTCCTCCAGCGCGTCCAGGGCTGCCTGCCCCTCCCCCCCCAGCCTGCGGCGCCCACTCCCTGACGTTCCTCCTGCCCCGTGGTCTTTCACAGCCTCTCCTTCCTCGTCTTCCTGGCCGCCGTGCTCGGGGTCTACTGGTCCCTGCCCCGCCGAGGCCAAAATGCCTTCCTCCTCGTCGCCAGCTACTATTTCTACGGCTGCGTCCACCCCGCCTGGCTCGGCCTCATCGCCCTCACCTCCGCGACCGATTTCTGCTGCGCTCGCCGCATCGCCGACCAACCCGAAAACCGCAAACGCTGGCTCGCCCTCTCTCTCCTCACGAATTTCTCCATCCTCGGAGTCTTCAAGTACTTCAATTTCTTCAGCACCTCCGTGGCCGCCCTGCTCGCCCGCTTCGGCCTCGAAGCCCACCCCCTACTGCTCCAAGTCGCCCTCCCCGCCGGCATCTCCTTCTACACCTTCCAAAGCGCCAGCTACGTCGTCGACGTCTACCGCGGCAAACTCGCCGCCCGCCGCAACCTCCCCGAATACCTCCTCTTCGTCTCCTTCTTCCCCCAGTTAGTCGCCGGCCCCATCGAGCGCGCCGGAGACCTCCTCGAACAAGTCGAGCGCCCCCGCATCTTCGACGCCCGCATCGCCCGCAGCGCCCTCCTCCTCATGGCCTGGGGCTACTTCAAAAAGCTCGTGGTGGCCGACAACGCCGCCATGGTCACCAGCAAGGTCTTTTCCCTCGACGCCCCCTCCTTCCCCGTGCTCTGGGCCGGCGTCCTCGCCTTCGGGGTCCAAGTCTACGCCGATTTCTCCGCTTACACCGACATCGCCCGCGCCTGCGCCCGCCTCATGGGCTTCGAACTCGGACGCAATTTCCACCACCCCTACAGCGCGAACTCCCCCGCCGATTTCTGGCGCCGCTGGCACATCAGCCTGAGCACCTGGTTCCGCGACTACGTCTACATCCCCCTCGGCGGCAGCCGCTGCTCCCTCCCCAAACTCTGCCGCAATCTCTTCCTCACCTTCCTCCTCAGTGGCCTCTGGCACGGCGCCGCCTGGAATTTCGTCCTCTGGGGCGCCTGGCACGGCCTCATCCTCGTCCTCTGGACCCTCTGGAGCCACGCCCCCCCAGCCCTCCACCCCGACCGCCTCCCCTCCTTCCTCCGCGTCGCTCTCACCTTCATCTTAGTTCACATCGGCTGGCTGATGTTCCGCGAACAAAGCCTCCCCCACCTCCTCCAGCACTTTGCCCTCAATCCCTTCGCCGCCGACTCCTCCCAGTGGCGCATGGCCGCCTTCTTCGCCGCCCAAACCCTCCTCTACGCCTTCCCCCTCTACCTTCACCCCCTCCTCGACCGCTGGCTGCAGCACCACCCCCAGGCCGTCGCCGAACACTTCCCCGGCTGGCGCTGGACCGGCGCCCTCGCCGCCCTCGCCATCCTCCTTTACCTCGGCCTGATCCTCTTCCACAGCCCCGCCAGCAGCGATTTCATCTACTTCCAGTTCTAAACCCCCTCCGCCCCACCCCGAAAAACCAGTGGAGGGGGCCCCCGACCTGTGTTACCGGCACCCATGATATTTGGCTTCTCGCTTTCTCGCCTCGCCTCCGCCGCCCTCCTCGGCCTGGCCTGTCTCTCCTTCACCAGCTGCGGCACCACCCGCTCCGCTACCCCCAAGGGCACCGCCGATTCCTTCGACCCCCCAGCCCTCCGCCCCAAAAATCCCGCCGCTGTGGTCGTCAAAGTCTCCACCGGTGCCCAGCGCGTCTACGTCGTCGAAAATGGCCGCGTCCTCCTCGCCACCCCCTGCTCGGTCGGCACCGGCGGCCTCAGCGGCCAAGGCAATTACCGCATCAATGTCAAAAATGCCACCAAGCGCCGCATCAGCCAGCCCGACGCCGGCTACCCCATGCCCTACTGGATGGAGTGGAAGCCCGCCTACGGCATGCACTGGGGCTTCGTAAAACCCTACCCTTGCACCCACGGCTGCATCCGCCTCCCCATGAAGTCCGCCGCTAAAATCTTCGCCATGACCCAGGTCGGCACCCCCCTCTCCATCCAGGCCTCCCACCCCGAAGACGCCACCGCCGGGAAAGGCCTCCCCGTCCTCGACGACGGCCCCCTCCCCAATCCCCCCAAATCCTACCTCCTCAGTCCTAAGTTCTTCCAAGACGCCCAATACAAAGGCAAAATGTTCCTCGATTGAGCCTCCCCGGCCCCCCGCCGCGCTCCCCACTTCCCCCAGCTCCGCGGTCGGCGCAAAACGCTGCCCTAGCGCCCCTCCTGGCTCCACCCCAGGCCCGTTTCCCTCCGCCATGTCCGCCTCCCCCCCTTCTGACCGCCCCCGCAAAGTCAACGTCCGCACCCCAGAGGTCATGGCCCGCGTCCAGGCCCAGGTCGAAAACCACTACCGCTCCACCATCGTCGAGCGCCTCCGCCAAAACGGCGGCGTCATCGCCGTCGGCCACACCACCATCCGCCTCGCCCGCCAATTCGGCTTCTGCTATGGCGTGGAGCGCGCCATCGACCTCGCCTACGCCGCCCGCAAGGTCTTCGGCGACCGCCGCCTCTTCCTCCTCGGCGAGATCATCCACAACCCTGAGGTCAACCGCCAACTCAGCGCCATGGATATCCGCATGCTGCACAACCCCCCCACCGAAGCCCAATTCGCCGACCTCCAACCCGACGACATCGTCATCATCCCAGCCTTCGGCGCCACCACCGCCGTCATGCAGCGCCTCACGGCCCGCGGCTGCGGCACCGTCGACACCACCTGCGGCGACGTCATGAGCGTCTGGCGCCGCGTCCGCGAATACGCCCGCCGCGGCCTCACCTCCATCATCCACGGCAAGTCCGCCCACGAAGAAACCCGCGCCACCGCCTCCCGCGCCCTCGGCGACGACGGCTTAGGCAATTACCTCATCGTCCTCACTCTCGCCGACGCCGAGCGCGTCTGCCACTACATCCGCCACGGCGGCAATAAATACGAATTCCTCCAGCAATTCACCGGCGCCCACAGCGACGACTTTGATCCCGACCTCCACCTCCAGCGCATCGGAGTCGCCAACCAGACGACCATGCTCAAAAGCGAAACCGAGGACCTCCAGGGCCGCCTCCGCCAAGCCATCGTCGACCGCGACGGCAACGCCCTCGCCCTGGAGAATTTCTCCGTCTTCGACACCATCTGCGGCGCCACCCAAGAGCGCCAAGATGCCCTCTACGCCCTCCTCCAGGAACCCATGGACCTCCTCCTCGTCGTCGGCGGCTACAACTCGTCCAATACCACCCACCTCGTCGAAATCGCGGAAAAACACCTCCCCACTTTCTTCATTCAAGACTCCTCCTGTCTCAAATCCCTCGAGGAAATTATCCACTTCGACCTCCACGCCAAGCAGGAACAACCCGGCTACCCCGCCAAATTGCTCGGCGACGGCCCCGTCACCGTCGGCATCACCGCTGGGGCCTCCTGCCCCAATAACCTCATCGAGGAAACCGTGCTCCGCCTCTTCGCCCTCCGCGGCATCTCCGAGGACCTCGTCAAGGCGGTCTGAGGCGGTCTGAGACGGTCTGAGCGCCGCCGCGCCCTCACATCACCATTCCCCCGTCCACCACCAGCACCTGCCCAGTGATGTAGCGCGCCTCCGCGCTCGCCAAAAACCGGGCCGCCGCCGCAATGTCTTCCACCGTCCCCATGCTCCCCAGCGGAATCTTGGACAAAATCCCCACTTTGATGTCGTCGCTCAGCACCTCCGTCATGTCCGTGGCGATAAACCCAGGCGCAATCGCATTCACCGTCACCCCGCGCCCCGCAAATTCCCGCGCCAAACTTTTCGTCAGCCCAATCAAACCGGCCTTGCTGGCCGCATAGTTCGCCTGCCCCGCATTGCCCATCAGCCCAATGATGCTGGCGATATTGATAATCCGGGCGTCCTTCTGCTTCAAAATCGAGCGCTGGAAGGCCTTCAACATGTGGAAGGCCCCCTTTAAATTGGTGTCCAATACCGCATCCCAGTCGTCCTCACTCATGCGCAGCACCAAGCCATCCCGCGTCAGCCCCGCATTGTTCACTAAAATGTCCACTTTCCCCAAATCCCCCAACACCGCTTTTCCCAGCTCCGCCACCGCCGCCCCGTCGGCCACATCCACCGCATAGGGCCGCGCCGCCCCGGGAAACTGCGCGTTGATCTCCGCCGCCGCTTTGGACGCATTGCTCTCCGTCCGGCTCACCACCGCCACCTGGGCCCCCGCCGCCGCAAAATTCAAAGCGATAGCTTGGCCAATGCCCCGGCCGGCTCCAGTGATGACGGCAGATTTTCCAGTGAGGTCGAACATCTCGCCGTTTCCCACAACCCGACCGCCTGCGCAATCGACAATTCCCTCGCCCGTCCTACCCGGCGTCAAGCCGGGGCCGCCGAGGAGAGACCCTTGCGCTGGCGCAAGTAGCTGAACCCCACCAGGCGCCGGTTGTCCTCATCCCAAAGCCGCAGCCGCAAGGTCCGCAGACTCGACAAAATCGTGATCGGCTTCACCGACTGAAAGACCTCGTGCGAATTGTGGCAGGCCTCCAAGTTGTAGTTCGGAATCCGCGGGCTCAAGTGGTGGATGTGGTGGAACCCAATGTTCCCCGTAAACCACTGCAGCACGCGCGGCAGCTTGTAAAACGAACTCCCCAGCAGCGCCGCACTCGTGTAGTCCCACTCCGCGTGGTGCTCCCAGTACACGTCCTCATATTGGTGCTGAATGTAAAACATCCACACTCCAAACGCCCCCGCCGACATCGTGATCGGCACCTGCACCATCAGCCACGCCTTGAATCCCACCAGCCAAATCAAAAAGGCCGCCAAGGCCACCACCGACAGGTTCATCCAGTGCACCGAATTCCGCTCCCGCTTGCTCGCCGTGCGGTTCGGAATCCGCTGGTACAGCATAAAAATAAAGACCGGCGCGATCAAAAACAACACCACCGGGTTGCGCGCCACCCGATAGGTAAACTTCTTCCACCGCGGCGCCGCCACGTACTCCTTGACCGTCATAGTCCAAATGTCCCCCACCCCGCGCCGCTCCAAATCCCCGCACGACGCGTGGTGCAGCGAGTGCTCCCAGCGCCAGTGAAAATACGGCGTGAATGTCAGCACCCCAGTCACAAATCCCGCCAAATCGTTCAACTTCTTGCTCTTAAAAAAGGATCCGTGCCCGCAGTCGTGGAAAATAATAAAGATCCGCACCACAAACAGCCCCCCCAATAGTGCCAGTAACAGGGTCACCCAATACGGCCCCCGCAAACTGTACGCCATTAGCGCCCACACCCCCCAGTACGGAATGATCGAGTTCAACATCTGCCACGCCGCCCGGCTAATCGAGGGACGCTGAAACTTCGCCACCATGGCTTTCCACTCCGCCACAGTGGGAATCTTTGCGTCGAGGCCAGGGTGCGTCGGAGAGGACTGGGTCATTTTCTAGAGGTATTTAGCCGTTGCTGCGGTGATGGTAACGTATGGCACGGAATTTCAGATCGGCAATAAAAGCGCGGAACCAGGCAATTTCCAGCCTGAAAATAGATCTATCGCCCGAGCCCCTACCCCGGGCTTCCGCCCCGCCCCGCCCAAAGTAAGCGAGCCGCCCGGCCCCTTTGTCTGCCTTTTTCCCCTCTGCCCGCGCCCCCAGCCCGCCCCCAAAGCTTTTTTCCATTAATTCCCCGCTAAGCTTCCCATTTTAACCTTGCTTTCAGGGGGGCGAGGCCAAAGATGCCCCTCCGCTCTCTCTTCCCGTTCCCTTTTGCGTGGCTTTTTCGTCACCCTCCTCCCGCCCCTCCCCGCGCTCCATGCCCCTGCCCGCCGCTTCGCCCGACCCTCCCCACAGTCTCCCCGAGGCCCCCGCCCCCTCCGGCCGACAACCCCTCGGCCCCAGCCGCAAGGGCGCCAAGGACATGGTCATCGAGCGCTTCGAACAAAAATTTATCATCCACCCGCGCCTCGTCCCCCAAATCCGCCACTACCTCGAGCCCTTCGTGGTCCCCGACCCCAATGGCAAAGGCGATATCCCCGAATACATCACCACCACCCTCCAGCTGGACCGCCCCACCATGGACCTCGCCCTCGCCAAGGAACGCAAGTCCTTCGCTCGCTTCAAACTCCGCATCCGCACTTACGGCACCGACAGCAATCCCAAAAATCCCGTCTTCTTCGAACTCAAACGCAAAGTCGGCCTCGTCATCATCAAAAGCCGCGCCCGCATGTCCCGCGCCAAGTACGGCCCCACCATCGTCCCCCACCCCGAGACCGCTCCCATGCTCAAGTCTCCCAAGGAAAATAACAACCTCCTCGAGTTCTGCCGCATCGCCAACACCATCGGCGCCAGCCCTAAAATGCTCATCCGCTACATCCGCGAAAGCTACTTCGGCGCCAACGACGACTACGCCCGCATCACCTTCGACCGCCGCGTCAGCTACCGCCCCACCCGCCAATGGGAATTGCCCGGCGAAGAAGTCGCCGACTTCAAATACTGGCGCCCCATGGACACCCAAACCGGCCTCCGCAGGCCCTACGCCGGCTACATCTTCGAACTCAAAGCCATGCGCGACACTCCCACCTGGATGATGGAACTCGTCCGCCGCTTCAACCTCAACAACACCGGCTTCTGCAAATACGCCGTCGCCTGGCGCCTCGAAACCCTCTTCCGCGGCTTCACCTACGCTGATGGCAGCGAAAATACCACCCTGACCCCCAACTGGATCTAACCCCCAGCTCCCGCTAAGCCTTTCCCCGCCCCCTCCCCTCCTATTTCCATTGCATCGGGGGGCGATTCAGCCACACTGAATTCCTCTTTTCCAGGCCCCCCGCCCCCCTCCTGCCCCCGCGACCGCGCCCCATGAACCAAAACCTAAGTCAGCAGACCGCTCCCCTTTTTGATGCCCTCGGTGCCAGCCGCACCCTGGAGGCCATGGAGATTTTTAATGCCCTCTGCATCTCCTTCGTCCTGTCGATGATCATCGCCAACGTCTACCGCTGGACCCATCAGGGCTTCAGCTACCAGCGCTCCTTCATCCACACCCTCGTCCTGGTCTGCATCGTCATCGCCATCATGATCATGGCCATCGGCAACAATATGGCCCGCGGCCTCGGCATCCTCGGCGCCATGGCCTTCGTCCGCTTCCGCACCCCCATCCGCGACCCCCGCGACATCATCTTTATCTTCTGCTCCCTCGCCGTCGGCGTCTCCTGCGGCGCCCAAGTCTTTATGGTCGCCATCCTCGGCACCCTCTTCTTTGCCGCCACCGCCATCTTCCTCGCCTGGTCTCCCTTCGCCAGTCGCCGCGAATTCGAAGGCCTCCTCCGCTTCATGCTCCCCGCCGAATCCCGCGCCCAGGCCGCCCTCCCCGCCATCTTCGGCCAATACTGCACCACCGCAGAAATGATCGCCACCCGCGAGGCCATCCAAGGCGAAGTCCTGGAGTACGCCTACCAAGTCCGCCTCATCGACCCCTCCTACAAAGTCGACCTCGTCGACGCCATCGCCAAACTCCCCGACGCCAGCGAGGTCTCCCTGGTCATGCAGCGCACCACTGTGGAAATCTAATCCACCCCGCCTCCTAGCTAGCCTCTTTTGCCATGAGCGAATTCCATCCCAACCGTCAGGGTGCCGTCAAAACTAAGCTCGGCCTCACCCGCCGACGCCTCCTCGAATCCTGGCCCCTCCTCGTTTGGGTCGGCATCGCCCTCCTCGCCTCCTGGGGCTACACCCGCGGCCGCGTCTTCTCCCGCATGAACGGAGCCGTCGACGTCTACCAAGAAAATATTTCCCCCATCGAAGAAGGCCGCGTCACCAAAATCCTCGTCAAACGCGGCGACTTCGTCTCCCCCAACCAAGTCATCGCCAGCATGGACGCCAGCCTCTACGAGCGCGAACTCCTCGGCATGCTCCGCGGCGTCGCCGCCAACCGCTACGAGGAAATCTCCCGCCTGGAACGCCAACAACTCGACCTCGAAGCCGAACTCCGCAAACTCGAGATCACCGACGCCGGCGACAAGGCCCGCCTCACCGAACTCATCGCCGCCCGCGAACGCCTCCTCAAATCCAGCGGCGTCGGCAACCCCGCCGCTTCCAAAATCCTCGGCCTCGGCCCCCTCGCCGCTCTCGCCACCGACAAAATCGACAACCTCAACGCCGATATCGCCGAACTCCAAGGCAGCCAGGCCGCCGCCGCCCAAAGCATCGGCGAAGTCAAAAATTCCCTCGCCAAACTCACCGCCCAAATCTCCCGCACCCGCACCCAGGCCCTCGCCACCGCCAGCGCCAAAGCCTCCACCCTCAGCGAAGAAATCCTCGCCGGCCTTCAGCCCGACGAACAAAAGGAAGTCAACGAACTCCTCAGCCAAATCGAACTCTGCTCCCTCCGCTCCACCCGCGGCGGCACCGTCGACCGCCTCGAAAAAGAAGAAGGCGAATTCGTCGCCAAAGGCGAAGCCGTCATGCGCGTCGTCGCCGAACCCGACCAAATCGTCGCCTTCCTCCCCCAAGACCAAACCTCCCAACTCCACGTCGGCGACACCGTCTGGATCACCCCCGCCCTCGACCGCGCCCACGTCTTCGAGTCCACCGTCACCGCCATCTCCCCCCGCATCAACAACCTCGCCGACGCCACCAGCCCCCTCCCCAACCGCCGCCTCTACGGCCGCGACGTCCTCTGCCGGTTCCCCAAAGCGGCCCTCCCCCCCACCCCTGGCCAACCCGGCCTCCTCGTGCCCGGCCAAACCGTCACCGTCCACATCAGCAAACCAGGTGAAATCCCTCTGATGAATCGTATCTTCCACAATGATGATTCCAATTAAGGGTTCGCCCCTTTCAGCCTGCCTCCTCCTCTTCCTCGCCTCCCAGGCCCTCTCCAGCGCCGCCCGCCCCGCTCCCGCTGGGAAAACCGAGTTCGGCCTCGCCTCGGTCTACCACGACCGCCGCACCGCCAGCGGGGAACCCTTCCTCCCCCACCGCTACACTGGGGCCCACCGCACTCTCCCTTTCGGTTCTTACGTCCGCGTCACCGCCCCCCGCACTGGCCGCAGCACCATTGTCCGCATCAACGACCGCGGCCCCTTCGTCAAAGGCCGTATCATCGACCTCAGCCCCGCCGCCGCCGCCAGCCTCGGCCTCACTAAAAAACTCGGCACCACCCGCGTAGAGGTCCTCCACCTCCCCGCCAAAGCTCCCAAAAGCTAGGCCCGCCGCCCCATGAGCGCTTCCGCCCCTCCCCTCCTCGGCGCCATCGAAGCCGGCGGCACCAAGTTCATCCTCGCCCTCGGCACCAGCCCCCTCGACCTCAAAGACTCTACCCGCCTCCCCACCACCTCCCCAGAGGAAACCCTCGCCGCCACCATCGCCTGGTTTCGCGCCGCCCAACTCCGCCACGGCCCCCTCGCCGCCCTCGGCGTCGGCACCTTCGGCCCCGCCGGACTCCACCCCGGCCAGCCCGACTTCGGCTTCATCACCACGACCCCCAAACCAGGCTGGGCCCACTGCGATCTCCTCGGCCCCCTCCGCGCCGCTTTCCCCATCCCCCTCGGCTTCGACACCGACGTCAACGCCGCCGCCCTCGGCGAGTGGACGTGGGGCGCTGGCCGCGGCCTCGACTCCCTCGCCTATGTCACCGTCGGCACCGGCATCGGCGGCGGCGCCATCCTCCACGGCCGCCCCCTCCACGGTCTCCTCCACCCCGAAATCGGCCACCTCCGCATCCCCGTCCCCTCCGACGGCTTTCCCGGCATCTGCCCCTGGCATGGCAATTGCCTCGAAGGCCTCGCCAGCGGCCCCGCCCTCGCCGCCCGCTGGGGCCAAGCCCCCGAGTCCCTCCCCCCCGATCACCCCGCCTGGGATGCCGAAGCCGCCCACCTCGCCGCCGCCGCCCTCAATATCCTCCTCACCCTCTCCCCCCACCGCCTCGTCCTCGGCGGCGGCGTCCTCCAAAACGAGCACCTCCTCCCCAAAGTCCGCCAGCACCTCGCCGCCCTCCTCAACGGCTACCTCGTCCACCCCACTCTCGGCCCCGACCTCACCTCCTGGCTCGTCGCCCCCCACTTGGGAACCCACTCCGGCATCGCCGGTGCCCTCGCCCTCGCCGCTCAGGCCCTCCTATCTTGAGGCCTTCCCCAGCCGCCCCCTCCGGGCCTCCTCCCGGACCTGGCCCCGCTCCACCCAGGCCAGCAGCCAGTGCTTGGCCAGCTCGCTCGCCAGCAAATACAGCAGCGCAATGCCCGCCAACGCCCCCAGGTAAATCCCCGGCAGCGGCACCAGCCCCAACTGCGCCCCCCATCCAGTGTACGGCAAGGCCAACGCCGCCAACGCCACCCCACTCGCCGCGGCCCCCAACACCGCCCCCGGCCGACTCCGCCAACAACGCCGCCGCGTCCGCACCACCAGCACGATAAAGACCTCCGTCAGCAGCGACTCCACAAACCACCCGGTCTGAAACTCGCGCTCGCCCGCCTTCATCGCCCAAACCAAAACCCCAAAGGTCAGGTAGTCAAAAAGCGAACTCACCAGCCCGAAAATAATCATAAACCGCTGGATCGATCGGTGGTCCCAGCGCCGCGGCCGCTCCAACTGCTCCGGATCCACCGCGTCCGCGGCGATCCCCAGCGCCGGCAAATCCGAGAGAAAATTGTTTACCAAGATCTGCTTCGGCAAGAGCGGCAAAAACGGCAGAAAACACGAAACTCCCGCCATGCTGAACATGTTTCCAAAGTTGGCGCTCGTGGTGATGTAGACATACTTCAGGGTGTTCGCAAAGGTCCGCCGCCCGATCCGCACCCCCTGCGCCAACACTCCCAAATCGCGCCGCAGCAGCACGATGTCGGCCGCCTCCTTGGCCACGTCCACCGCCCCCTCCACCGATATCCCCACGTCCGCCGCCCGCAGCGCCGCCGCGTCGTTGATCCCATCCCCCAAATACCCCACCACCCGCCCCCCGCGCTGCAGCGCCACCAGTATCCGCTCCTTCTGGTTGGGCTCAATCTCCGCAAAGACATCCACCTCCTCTACCACCTGCACCAAGGCCATTTCGCTCAGCCGCCCCAGCTCCCCTCCCGTCAACACCCGCGGCGCCGCCAACCCCATCTGCGCCCCCAGCCGCCCCGCGATTAAGCGGTTGTCCCCGCTGATCACCTTAAATCCCACCCCCAGCTGCCGCAGTTCCTCCACCGCCTCCGCCGCCCCAGCCTTCGCCGGATCGTCAAACAGCAAAAAACCCGCAAAACTCATCCCCTCCTCGTCATCCTTGCTGATCAGCGGATCCCCCGTCACATCCCGCAGCGCCAGCCCCAACACCCGGTGCCCCTCCCCGCTGCAGCGCTCAAAAACGGCCTGCAAAGCCCCCCGCTCCCCCTCTATCGGCACCTCCCCCCCAGCCCGCACCACCCGCGTGCACACCGCCAGCACGTTCGCAAAGGCCCCCTTAGTGATCATCAGGTGCCGCCCCTCCCCCCCGCCCTGCTGCACCACCACGCTCAGGCGCTTGCGCACAAAATCGTACGGCACTTCATCGCACTTGGCGTACTCCTCCACCCCTGGCACCTCCTCCGCCCGCAGCGCGGCATCAATCGGATTGCGAAACCCGCTCTCAAAAGTCGCATTCAAGACCCCCTGCAAGCGCACCACCTCGCTCGGCTCCCCCCGCGCATCCAAGGCCCCGCAAAACGCCATCCGACCCTCCGTCAGCGTCCCCGTCTTGTCCGAACACAACACCTCCATGCTCCCAAAATTCTCGATCGCCGCCAGGCGCCGCACGATCACCTGCTGCCGCCCCATCTCCTGCGCTCCCCGCGCCAAGGTGATGCTCACAATCGCCGGCAACATCTCCGGCGTCATCCCCACCGCCACTGCCAGCGCAAACAAAAATGAATCCAACACCGGCCGCTCCAGCAACACATTCCCCGCAAAAAGCACCAATACCAACCACAGCGTAACCCGCACCAACATCTCCCCAAACCGCCGCAGACCCCGCTCAAATTCCGTCTCCGGCGGCCGCAGCCGCAGCCGCTCTGAAATCGCCCCAAACTCGGTGTCCTCCCCCGTGGCCAAAACCAAAAACGCCGCGCTGCCGCTCACCACATGGGTGCCCTGGTACACCGCACCGCTCCGCCCGCCCGGCCCCACCTCCCCCACCGGCCCCACCTCCTTCTCCGCCGGATAGCTTTCCCCCGTCAGCGCCGACTCGTCCACATACAGGTCCTTGGATTCCAACAACAGGCCGTCCCCCGGAATGGCGTCCCCCGCAGCCAGCTCGACTACATCCCCGCGCACCACTTCCTCCGCCGCCACCTCCCGCACCTTCCCCCCGCGCCGCACCGCCGCCCGCGTCTGCACCAAGGCCAGCAAGGTCGCCACCGCCCGCGCCGCCCGGTACTCCTGCCCAAATCCCAGCAAGGTGCTCAGCAAAATCACCGCCAACACCACCAGTGCATCCCCCCGATCCCCCAGCGCCAGCGACAGCAGCATCGCCCCCAACAACAGCAACACCAACGGACTGCGAAACTGCCGCCCCAACAGCCCCAACAGCCCCACCGCACCCCCTTCCACCCCCAAAAGCCCCCCCCCCTTTCCCACCCGCACCCGCCGCCGCGCCGCCTCCTCCTCCGTCAAACCCTCCGCCAAACCCTCCGTCAAACCCTCCGTCAAACCCTCCGCTCCAGACCCCGCCCAAGCAAACGCCTCCGCCCGACTCAGAGTGTGCACTTTCATAGCCAAAACCCGCCCCCCAGTTTATCCAGGGAACGAGGCCACTCTCGGCTATCTTCCCCCCCACAGTCAAATTCAGGACCACCTAGGCAAGTCGCCCCCCCTCCTCGGGCCCTCCAGCTTGACAAGCCTAGCCCCCGCCCCCAGCGTCTCCCCTGCTCCCCTCCCGCCATGAAGCTCGCCCCCACCCTCCTCGCCTGCGCCGCCCTCCTGGCTCCCCTTTTCGCCTGCGCCGCCGAACCCGCCCCTCCCGCCGAGGCCCCCTCCGAGCCCACCGCCGAGCAAATCGTCCAACTCGTCCACCTCAGCCGCGCCCTCAAAAAACACCAACTCCGCGGCACCCTCACCAAGGACGACCTCGAAGTCCCCTTTTCCGTCCGCATGGAGGCCGACCTCATCCGCTTTTCCTTCGATCAGCCGAAACAAATCATCAATCTCGACATCAAACAAAAGGGCGCCGAGTTGACCGAAGCCATCGGCGGCGCCAACAAGCCCGTCGCCCCCAAGCGCTACCGCGAAGGCATCCGCGGCACCGACCTCACCTACGACGACATCTCCTTCCGCTACCTCTACTGGCCCAAAAAAGTCAAACAGCCCCTGGAGGAAACCGTCAAAACCCGCAAGTGCTACGTCGTCGACCTCTACGCCCCCCAGCCCATCGGCGAATACGGCGTAGTCCGCATCCACGTCGATAAAGAAAGTGGCGGCCTCATGCGCATGCAGGGCTTCGACTGGCAGGGCCAACTCCTTAAGGTCTGCTCCGTCACCTCCGGCATGAAGGTCGACGGCGCCACCGTCCTCAAATCCATGGACGTCATCCGCTACGACCCCGCCACCAAAAAGGTCACTGGCGAAACCACCTTCGAACTCAAAAAGCCCGACTGATCCCCCAGGCCCTAACCACCCTTGGCCTCGTCCAGGCGCCCCGCCGCATAGGCCCCAAAAACTTGGGCGATGCCGTCCCGCACCTCCCGGAATACCGCCAACTGCTCCTCCTCCGATCCGCTGGCGTGCGCCGGGTCCACAAAGGGAAAATGGTGGCGGCTCACCTGCCCGGGAAAGCGCGGGCACGCCTGGTCCGCATTCCCGCACACCGTTATCACCGTCTCCACCCCCTGCGGCAAAAACTCCTCCAACGGCTTCGAATGGTGCCCGCTCAGGTCGATCCCAATCTCCGCCATCACCCGAATCGCCAGCGGATGCACAAAGCCCGCCGGCCGCGACCCCGCACTCGCCACCCGGTATCCCGGCCCCAGCGCCCGCCGCAGCAGTCCCTCCGCCAAATGCGATCGACAGCTGTTTCCCGTGCAGAGAACTAAAATAAGAGGAGCAGGTTTCATCAAATAAATAGAAAGTTTTTAAAAAGTTAGGAATCCAGCCAAGCCGCCGGATGTGGCCCGCGCGCTCAGTCGCAGCCCCCCGGCCCACAACAGGGCGCCGCCGCCGCAAACGCCGAGCGAAACATCCCCGCCACCGGACTCCGCGGCAGGCACAACTCTTTGGCCAGGCAATCCGTGTGTTTGCTCTCCAAACGCAATACCAGAGCCCCCTCCGCCACTTCCACCCCCGCCACCGGATATTGCGAAATCAAAGCCTGCTCGTACTCAATTTCCACCGGCACCTCGCCCGAAGCGAACAGCCCCGCCCCCTTTTCCAAGATCCCCAACAATTTGTCCGCGCTGATGCGGTGCTCCGCGTCCGGCCCCACCCACGCCTGCAATTGGCACGTCACCACCTGGCGCCGCGTCCCCCCGCAGTCGATAAAATCCTTCGTCACCTGCCCCACCTCCGTAATGTGAAAGGACACCGGCACCGCATCCCCCCCAGGTAGCCGCAGCCGCAACTGCTGCGCTGGATCCGCCGAGAGCGCCCGTTTAAGTTCAGTTAGAGTCATAGGATTTAAGTGTTAGAATTTCACCAAGGCCGCCAAAGTGGGTTCTGCAAGCGCCGCGCCGCAATCCCGCGCCGCCGCCCGCGGCCCCGCGGGCCTCGGCAGGTGCCGCCACAGCGCCCGCAACAGCGGCCGCACCTCCTCTGCAATCCCATAATACATCCACCGCCCCCGCCGCTCCCCCACCACGATCCCCGCCGCCCGCAACACCTGCAAATGCGTCGACAAACTGCTCTGCAACAAACCCAACCCCTCGCCCAACTCGCAAACGCAGCACGCCCCACCCCCCAAATACCCCACAATCTCCCAGCGCCGCGGCTCCCCCAAGGCCTGGAGTATTTGCGGAGCTGTCTTCATCGGGCATAAACATATCGGCCAATCCCGATATGTCAAGCCCGCTCTGGCCCGCCGGTTTCCCCGTTGCGCGGACCGCTCTTTTATGTCAGGGTTCCTCATGAGATCGGCCCTGCCGCGGACCACCCTGGCCGCCGCCCAGCGCTGGGCCCGCCAAGTCCGCGAACCCCTCTTCCTCCTCGCCCTCGCCGCCGCCCTCGGCATCCTCCTCGCCGACCGCTGGCCCGCCCTCGCCCCCTGGGCCGCCGCCGCCCTCCTCAGCGCGGGGGCCGCGGCCAAATTCCCCCACCCGCGCTGGATCCACCTCGCCGCCGCCTGCGGCTTCGGGCTCGCCCACGTCCTCCAACTCCACGACCCCCTCCGCGCCGCCACCGCCCAAGCGCTCCCCCCAGGCGAGGCCCTGCCCGCCCACGTCTGCGGCCTCGTCGTCGACGCCCCCACCCCCAGCCTCTCCGGCGACACTTGGCAATTCCCCCTGCGCGTCGAATACCTCGACGCCAACCGCCACCCTTGGCCCGCCGCTCAGGCCCTCCTCTTCGTCCGCCTCTCCCGCGCCAAAATTGCCCCCCGCTACGGCGACCGCCTCGCCCTCCAAGGCCTCCTCCAGCGCCCCGCCCCCCCGCGCAACCCCGGCGAATTCGACTTCGACCACTTCCTCCTCCGCCAGGGAATCGCCGCCGAATTCCTCGCCGACGGCCCCCTCGCCCCCGCCCAAACCCTCGCCACCGACCAAGGCCACCCCGCCGTCGCCGCCGCCCTCCGCGCCCGCGACTGGATCGCCGCCGCCGTCACCCGCGACCTCGAAGACGCTCCCGATATCGCCGCCACCGTCCGCACCATGGTCCTCGGCACCCGCGAAAAAACCCCTGACGCCATCGCCGACGCCTTCCGCGCCAGCGGCACCATGCACGTCTTTTCCGTCAGCGGTCTCCACGTGGCCCTCTTCGCCGCCATCCTTTGGTTCATCCTCAGCCGCACCCCCCTGCCGCGCGGCGCCATCATCGCCCTCAGCCTCGCGGTCGTCTTCTTCTATGTCTTTATCACCGGGCTGCGCCCCAGCGCCTGGCGCGCCGCCCTCATGGTCGGACTCCTCATGGCCGCCCCCCTCTGGAACCGCGAGGCCAACCTCTTCAATAGCCTCGGCGCCGCCGCCCTCGTCCTCCTCGGTGCCCAAACCCAACAACTCTTCCAACCAGGCTTCACCCTCTCCTTCGGCGTCCTCCTCGCCATCGCCCTCTTCCAAAAACCCCTCCACCGCCTCGCCAGCGCCGCCCTCGGTTCCTGGAGCGCCCCCGACCCCTTTCTCCCCGAAGAACTCCGCAGCCTCCCCCAATCCGCCTGGTACGCCCTTCGGGAAAAACTCTGCCTCTCCCTCGCCGTCTCCACCGCCAGCACCCTCGGCTCCATGCCCCTCATGATCGGCTACTTCAACCTCATCACCCCCGTCGGCATCCTCGCCAATCTCCTCCTCGTCACCCTCTCCCTCTGGATCCTCGTCGTCGCCTGCCTCAGCCTCGCCTCCACCGCCCTCGGCCTTCCCAGCCTCGCCCTCCTCTGGAACAACGCCAACTGGGCCCTCGCCTGGGCCTCCATCGCCGCTGCCAAGTACTTCGCCGCCCTCCCCCTCGGCCACCTCCGCGTCGACCCCGCCAGACTCTGGCGCGGCCAACCCTGTGACATCACCGTCCTCGACCTCGACCGCGGCGGCGCCGCCTCCCACCTCGACACCCCCTCCGGCCAACACTGGCTCATCGACTGCGGCGGCCTCAAACACTGGAACCGCTCCCTCCGCCCCCACCTCGAGCGCACCCCCGTCAACCACCTCGACGGCCTCATCCTCACCCACCAGGACACCTACCACCGCGGCGCCCTCGCCCCCCTCTCCGCCCTCTTCCCCCCCAAAAACCTCTACGCCCCCGTCGGCGAAAAACGCCCCCTCGGCTCCCCCCTCCGCGCCGGACAATCCCTCCCCCTCGAGCCCTCCCTACACCTCGAAGTCCTCTGGCCTCTCCCCGCCCCAGCCCCCGGAGTCGCCGACGACCGCGCCCTCGTCCTCCGCCTTCACCACCGCGGCTTCCGCATCCTCTTCACCAGCGACATCGGCTTTGCCGCCGAAAAATCCCTCCTCGCCTCCGGCACCGACCTCCGCGCCGATGTCCTCGTGATGGGCCGCCACGGCGCCGATTTCTGTGGCCTGCCCGAATTCCTCCGCGCCGTCCAACCCGGCGCCCTCGTCTTTTCCAATCACCGCTTCCCCGAGTCCGAGCGCGCCCCCCTTCCGTGGCAACAGGCCGTCGCCGCCCTCGGCATCACCCCCTTCGACCAAGCCCGCTGCGGCGCCGTCCAGCTGCGCCTCGACGACGCCGGACTCGCCCTCCAGGGGTTCCTCGGCGGCCCCGCCTTTCGCCTCCCTCCAGTCCTCCCCAGCCCGCCCTAGCCCGCCCTAGCCCGCCAGCTCGCGCGCGGCAAAGCGCGTCCCGATCCCGCCCCCCGCCACCAAATCGGGAATCTGCAGCGGCCGCCGCCCATTGGCGATCACCGTCTCCACCCCCTCCCCCACCGCCCACTCGACCGCCCGCAATTTGCTCGCCATTCCCCCCACCGAAAACTCCCCCTTCTCGTCCCGCGCAAAATCTAACACCTCCCGGATATCCTCCACCCGCTCCACGATCCGCTCGGTCTCCCCAGGCGGCAGCAAGCCGTCCACGCTCGTGAAGAGGATCAACAAATCCGCCCCCACAATGCCCGCCAGCCGCGCCGACAAGGCGTCGTTGTCTCCAAAGCGCAGCTCCTCCGTGGCCACGCTGTCGTTTTCGTTGATCACCGGGATAATATTCCCCCGCTCCAACAAGCTCAGCAGCGTATTGCGGAAATTCTCCCGCCGCTGCCCATCCTCAAAATCCTGGTGCGTCACTAACAGCTGCCCCACGTGCAGCCCGCAGGCCCCCAGCAAAGTCGCGTATTTGTTCATCAGCCGCGACTGCCCCACCGCCGCACACGCCTGCAAGACGCTGGTGCTCTCCGGCCGCCGCGCAAATCCCAGCGGCTGCAGCCCCGCCGCCACCGCCCCGCTGCTCACCACGATCACCTCGTGCCCCTGCTGCCGCAATATCGCGATCGCCTGGCACAATTGCGCAAACTGACCCTCGTCCAAGGCCGCACTCCCCGGCCGCGTCAAAATGCCAGATCCAAATTTTATCACCACGCGTCTCGGAGAAGTACTCATTTTAAGGGAAGGCGGAAAATGGGTTGCGAATCGCCCCATGTAAAGTCAGATTGAGACCTTCACGCGACTTGGTTCCGTCGTCTAATGGATAAGGCTCTGGTTTCCGGAACCAGCGATCTAGGTTCGATTCCTAGCGGGACCACCACTCTGCTCGCCCCGCGGAGCCCCGCCCTAGCCTGCCCCCTTTGCGGAGCTTTCCGCAAAACCTGGAAATTCTAGATTTCCCGCCGCCGGCCCCATTTCCGGAGCGCTTTCCCCGGCTGAACAACTTGCGGCCCTAGCGGACTAGCACTATATTGTGGGAGCGCTTTAGCCTAGCTGCGGCGCCCCGGGAACCGGCCCCTCTAACCCCACACCTGACTCCAACTCGCCATGTGTAAACCGTCCCTGCCCCACCCCCTCTCCCTCCTCGCCTCCCTGCTCCTCAGCTCCCTCCTCCCCGCCCCCGCCCAGCTCACTTGGGACTTCTCCACCGAGAACCCCACCTCCGGCATCCCCCTCCATCTCGCCGCAGGCCCCATCTCCCAGGGCAACACCACCGGCGCCCCCCCGCTCCTCTCCACCACTTCCGCCTCCAGCACCTACCCCGGCGCCAGCGGCGGCAACAACGCCGGCCTCGCCGCCCGCACCGGCCCCCTCAATCTCAACCCCGGCACCAGCCCCTACTTCGAACTCACCCTCTCCCCAGCCAGCGGCTACCAACTCACCCTCACCAACTTCACCTTCGGCTCCCGCCGCACCAGCACCGGCCCCCAAAAATACTCTCTGCGCAGCAGCGCCGACGGCTTCGCCACCGAAATCGCCGGCGGCAATCTCCTCGCCAATGCCACCAACTGGGCCCTCTACCCCAACCTCGGCCTCTCCCTCCGCTCCCTCTCCCCACTCACCCTCCGCCTCTACGGCTACGACGGCGTCGGCAGCCCCAACGGCACCTCCAACTGGCGCCTCGACGATTTATCCCTCGCCGCAGATCTCACCCCCTCCAGCAGCCCCATCCCCACCCTCACCTCCTTCTTCCCTCCCAGCGGCCCCGTCGGCACCTCCGTCACCATCCTCGGTACCCACTTCGGAACGGCTCCCACCGTCAGCTTCAACGGCACCCTCGCCACCTTCGCCACCGCCAACCCTGACGGCACCTCCATCACCGCCACCGCCCCCCTCGGCGGCTCCTCCGGCCCCCTCACCGTCCTCACCGCTCTCGGCTCCGTCTCCAGCGACTCCTCCTACACCTACCCCCCGCAGCCCGCCCTCAGCCTCACCACCGAAGCCGCCGCCGTCCCCGAAAACGCCGCCCTTCTCTTCAACGCCGTCGCTCGCCCCGCCGACGCCCCCCTCGACCTCCCCCTCACCGTCGACCTCCTCAGCTCCAACCCTCTCAAGGCCACCGTCCCAGCCACCGTCACCATCCCCGTCGGCCAACTCGTCTCCGAATCCTTCGCCATCACTGGCGTCCCCGACGGCGCCTTCAGCTCCGCCTTCAATGTCACCCTAACTGCCTCCGCCTCCGGCTACCTCAGCGCCACCGTCCTCGTCAGCGTCACCAACGTCGACGCCCCGCCCCCCGCCGCCCCGCCCACCGTAGTCATCAACAAATGGCTCAATAGCTCCCCTGAAATCGTCGAACTCCTCGTCGTCGGCGACGGCTCTCCTCACTCCACCGTCGACCTCCGCGGCATGATCCTCAAAGACTTCAGCAGCAGCATGTCGAAAGACGGCGGCGGCAAAAAAAGCTTCGCCGATGCCCCCCTCTTCCAAGCCCTCCCCGCCGGCACCCTCCTCGTCCTCACCAACCAGCCAGTCTCCTCCGACCTCGATCCCGCCGACTTCGTTCTCCGCCTCGGCCTCGCCGACCCCGCCTTCTTCATCCCCGGCAGCGGAACCTTCGACCTCAGCGCCCAAGAAATGGTCATGCTCAAGGCCCCCGGCTCCCCCGCAGCGGGCACCGACGGCGCCATTCACGCCCTCGCCGTTGGCTCCTCCGACCCCTCCACCTACCCCCTCTTCGCTAACACCACCTCCGCCAAACTCTTCGCCACCGGCGCCAATTCCGCCCTCGCCCAAAATAGCGCCGCCGCCCTCGACGACTTCAACGGCGCCGACGCCGCCCCCAGCCCCACCCTCTCCGCCGCCCAATTTGGCGCCGCCAACACCCCCACCAACCACGCCTTCCTCCGCTCCCTCCGCGGCATCACCTCCCTCAGCGGCGTCGGCCAAGCCTCTCTCGTTAACCATACCCCCAACTCCCCCTTCCTCGACCGCAATATCTTCCCCCGCAACCAGTCTGCCCAACAAGTCGCCCTCACCCTCCTCAGCGACGTCTCCCCAGGCACCCTCACCCGCTGCTCCGTGATCGTCCCCTCCGCCCTCGGCGCACCCCTCCCCTCCCAAGTCGCCATCTCCGGCCCCGGCGCCGGAGCCCCCCTCATCTCCGTCTCCGGCCAAACCATCGCCATCTCCGGCACCGCCATCACCGCCACCGACCCCGCCATCATCACCCTCTCCGGCCTCTCCACCCCAAGCCCCTCCGGCCCCGAAGCCGACGGCCGCTACCCCTTCCTCATCAGCACCGCCGGCCCCTCCGACTCCCCGGCCCCCCTCGCCGCCGCCCCCGCCGCCGTCGTCATCGTCCCCATCCAATCCCTCCGCGACGTCGACCCCCTCACCGGCGTCCCCGTCGACCTCCATAAAATCGTCGCCGTCGAAGGCGTCGTCACCGAAGAAAATTTCCATAATGCCCAACTCAGCGCCTTCCTCCAAGACGGCGACTTCGCCATCAACGTCTTCTCCTACAACCTCGCCAGCTTCCCCGCCCTCACCCGCGGCCAGCGCTATGCCGTCACCGGCCCCATCCTCCAATTCGCCGGCCTCACCGAAATCAGCCCCGCCTCCGGCGCCGACCTCATCGACCTCGGCCCCGGCATTCCCCCCCTGCCCCTCGCCCTCACCGCCGCCCAACTCGCCGCCCCCTCCGACCCCTCCTTCCTCGAAAACATCGAAGGCCGCCTCATCCGCGTCGACAACCTCACCCTCATCGACGGCACCTGGACCGACCCTCCCACCACCACCACCATCGACCTCACCCTCCGCGACCCCCTCGGCAACCACCTCAGCGCCCGCCTCGCTCAAAACACCGCCGCCACGACCCCCCCCGCCGCCTACCCCGCCTCCATCACCGGCATCTTCTCTCAGGCCGCCCCCGCCAACGCCCCCTTCTCCGGCTACCTCCTCATGCCCCGCGACCCCGACGACGTCGCCAGTTCCCCCGTCAGCTCCTATCAACTCTGGGCCAGCGCCTTTCCCGCCATCGGCGCCCCCTCCGACGACAGCGACGGCGACGGCCAGTCCAATTTTCTCGAGTACGCCCTCGGCACCCTCCCCAGCGACCCCGCTTCCCTCCAAACCCCAGCCGTGGTCCCCATCGCAGGCCGCCCCGGCTTCGCCCTCACCAAAGGCCCCGCCGCCGCCGCCGACCCCTCTGTCGCCTACCTCATCGAGGGCTCTTCCGACCTCCACCACTGGAGCCACAGCCTCCCCGACATCGAAGTCCTCGCCAACGACAACACCAGCTACCGCGTCCAATACCTCGGCGATTCCCCCCACTTCTTCTTCCGCCTCAAGGTCGGCCCCCCCTGAGCCCCGCTCCCGGCCCCGCTCACCCTCCAGACCTGCCGCCCCCACCCATGGGGTCGGCAGGTTTCGCCGCGCCCGCATGTCCCGCCCCCCATTCCCCATTTGAACCCCGCCCCGGGCCGCGCTACCGCTCCCTTTCTCCCCTCCCCACGTGAACTTCCCCCGCTGCCTCCTCTCCACCGCCGCCCTCTGGATCGCCGGTCTCCAGGTCGCCCCCGCCGCCGAACTCAGCCCCAACCTGCTCAACCAAGCCCTCGCCGCCACCCGTGCCCAACGATGGCCCGCCGCCCGCTCCGCCTGGGAAGCCCTCCTCCAACAGGACCCCGATAACCCCGCCACCCTCTCCAACCTCGGCAAAGTCCAATTCCAACTCGCCGACCACCAGGCCGCCCGCACCTCCCTCGAAAAAGCCACCGCCCTCAAACCAGAACTCAGCGACTCCTGGCTCGCCCTCGGCCTCGTCTACCTCGAACTCCAGGCCCCCATGATGGCCGTCTCCGCCATGACCCGCGGCGTCGCCGAAAACCCCGCCGACCCCCGCGCCCACAACTCCCTCGCCATCGTCCTCAAACGCATCGGCTGGACCAGCGGCGCCGAAGCCGAACTCCAAAAATCCCTCGACCTCGACCCCACCTGCGCCGAAGCCCACTTCAACCTCGCCGTCCTCTGCCTCGAGCGAAAACCCCCCTCCCTCGAAATGGCCCAACGCCATTACCTCAAGGCCCGCTCCCTCGGCGCCGCCCCCGACGAAGTCGTCGAAAAACAAATCCGCGGCGAATCCGCCCTCCAAGAATCCGAAGACGCCCCCCCGCCAAGCCCCGAATCCCAAACGCCCCGGCCCCCCAACGGCGCTTCCCCTACCCCGCCCTCGCCGCCAGCCCCCGCCAAACGCCCACTCACACCCAAACCAGCTCCCCGGAAATCCTCCCCCTCATGAAGCGACGCACGCTCCTCCGCCACGCCGCCCTCGCACTCCCGGCCTCCTCCTTCCTTCCCTGGTCCTCCGCCCAGGCCGCCCTCGGCCCCCCTCCCACCCCCACCGCGAAGGCCTGCATCCTCGTCGACGCCATCGGTGGCCAAATCCTCCTCGAAAAAAACGCCGACGAACGCCGCCCCGTCGCCAGCACCCAAAAACTCGTCTCCGCGATCGCCTGCGTCGAAAGCACCCCCCTCGACCGCATCGCCGACGTCTCCCCCTACGACGCCGCCGCCGAACCCCACAAAATGTACCTCAAAGTCGGCGAGGAATACCCCCTCCAGTCCCTCCTTCAGGCCATGCTCATCGAAAGCTGCAACGACGCCGCCCGCTGCGTCGCCCGCAACTGCGCCGGCAGCGAAGCTGCCTTCGCCGTCTGGATGACCCGCCGCGCCCAACAACTCGGCATGAAAAATTCCCAGTTCAAAAACGCCAGCGGCCTCCCCGCCGAAGGCCAATTCTCCACCGCCCGCGATATGTCCCTCATCGCCCGCGCCGCCCTCTACAATAAAACCATCAGCTCCATCGTCTGCCGCCACGAACTCACCATCGCCCGCCCCGACGGCCGCTCCAAAAAACTCACCACCACCAACCACCTCCTCCGCCCCAACTCCCCCTTCTTCCTCCCCCAATGCACCGGCATGAAAACCGGATTCACCAACCTCGCCGGCAAATGCCTCATCTCCAGCGCTAACTACCGCGGCCGCACCGTCATCTGCGTCCTCCTCGGCAGCTCCTCCAAATACATCTGGAAAGAAGCCGGCTCCCTCCTCCAGTGGGGCCTCGGCCTCGCCTAGCTCCCCACTCATGCGCTCCTTCCAGGACGACCTCGCTCCCCTCCACGCCGCCTCCCTCCACCGCGCCCTTCGCCCCCTCGACTCCCCCGCCTGCTCCCCACTCGCCTCCGCCAACGGCCGCGAACTCCTCAATTTCTCCTCCAACGACTACCTCGGCCTCGCCCACGCGGATCCCGTCCGCGCCGCCTTCAAACAGGGCCTCGATCTCTACGGCGCCGGCTCCGGCGCCTCCCGCCTCGTCTGCGGCTCCCTCCCCCCTCACGCCGCCCTCGAACAGACCCTCGCCGCCTTCAAAAAAACCGAGGCCGCCCTCACCTTCTCCTCCGGCTTCGCCGCCGCCCTCGGCGCCCTCCCCGCCCTCTGCGGCCCCGGCGACTTTATCCTCCTCGACAAACTCTGCCACGCCTGCCTCATCGACGGCGCCAAACTCAGCGGCGCCACTCTCCGCGTCTTCCCCCACAACCACCTCGACAAACTCCAGCGCCTCCTCCTCTGGGCCCGCGACCGCGCCTCCCCCTCCAGCCGCATCCTCGTCGTCACCGAAAGCATCTTCAGTATGGACGGCGACTGGGCCGACCTCTGGGAAATCGTCCGCCTCAAAGACGCCGTCGGCGCCCTCCTCCTCCTCGACGAAGCCCACGCCTTCGGCATCCACGGCCCCCAAGGCCGCGGCCTCGCCGCCAAACTCGGCCTCTCCAACCGCATCGATATCCACCTCGGCACCTTCAGTAAAGCCGTCGGCCTCTCCGGCGGCTACCTCTGCGGCTCCCAATCCCTCATCGACCTCCTCGTCAACCGCGCCCGCCCCTTCATCTACTCCACCGCCCCTTCCCCAGCCCTCGCCCACGCCACCGCCGAAGTCCTCCGCCTCTGGCTCCCCTCCCCCTACGGTGAGGAACGCCGCGCCCGCCTCTGGCGCAACCTCGCCCACCTCAGCAACGCCCTCCAAGGCCGCATCCCCGAACCCTCCAGCGCCATCATCCCCCTCCACGTCGGCAGCGCCTCCGCCGCCCTCCAACTCAGCGCCACCCTCCTCGATGCCGGCTTCCTCATCCCCGCCATCCGCTTTCCCACCGTCCCCAAAGGCCGCGCCCGCCTCCGCCTCACCCTCAGCGCCAGCCACACCCCAGCCCAAATCGACCTCCTCGCCCAAACCCTCCTCCCCCTCCTCCCTCC
>CANHIJ010000015.1 GCA_947460575.1 Verrucomicrobiales bacterium
CGGTGAGGCGCGGTGAGGCGCGGTGAGGCGCGGTGAGGCGCGGTTAGGTCGCGTTGGGTCGCGTTGGGGCGCGTTGGGGCGCGTTGGGGCGCGTTGGGGCGCGTTGGGGCGCGTTGGGGTGTCCAGCGAGAATGATACATTCCCTTGGCGACAATAAACTGTCACCTAGCGGCCATGTGGGTCACAGGGGCGGTGTCGGAGGCGTGGCAGGGCCCTCCGCGCGGGCCGTGGCGAGGTCACGGGCGCTGGGGCAGCCCGAAGCGGTCGGCTTCCGAAGCGTTTCTGCTGGATTTGAAGGAATTCACGGGTGGCTTGTTGGCTCATGGAATGGGGCATGCCCCGGGTGTCATGCTTTTTGAGTCAACCACCCCGAATGGAGACTTTCCAGAAATCCGCTCCGGTGTCATTATTGAGGAGTCCATGCGATCCAAGCCCCAACGGGGCTTGGCAATCCAGCCCAGGGCCACACCCTGGGTCCGGTGTGCGAAAAAATGCCGCGCCCTGTAGGGGCGCTCTAACTCCGACTCAGACGGCGTCACCCGGTCGCCAGAAAGGAGAAAAAAGCGGAGCCAACCCTCCCCAATGGGGGGCACCTCATGGCCCCCTGGGGGGTGCCCTCGTCCGACGGGCGGGTCTATCGATCGGGATGCGGTGGCGCTTGTTGACAATGCAAAGGACTTACCCAATGGGGGAGCCTCTGGAAGCCAGAAAAAGCCGATTAGGGCCTGTGCCTAGGGTGACGAAGGGCCCCAGGGTCGCGTTTTGATGTCCGGTTTTAGGTTTGTCGGCGCGGGGGGAGGCTAGGGGGTTGGGTGGAGACTTTGGAAGAGGAGGAGGGCGGCGGCGCGGGGGTCGCTGGCGGGGGCGCTGATGGCGGCGGCGCGGGGGGGGCCTGGGTGGTCCGGGAAGACGAGGGCTTGGAGGTGGAGTTGGGAATCGGAGAGGGAGGAGAGGATGCCGACGGGGGTTTGGCAGCCGGCTTGGAGGAGTTCGAGGAAGCGGCGCTCGGCGGTGATGCGGGCGAAGGTCTCGGGGTGGTTGAGGGGGGCGAGGGCGGCGGCGAGCTCGGGGGTTTCCTGCCAGGTTTCAAGGGCGACGGCACCTTGGCTGGCGGCGGGGAGGAAGCTTGCGGGGTCGAGGATGGCGAGGTGGAGGGGGGTGGCGAAGTAGGAGAGGGTTTCGCGGAAGAGGTTGAGGCGGAGGAGGCCGGCGTGGGCGAGGATGAGGGCGTCGATGGCGGGATTGTCGGCGAGTTTGCGGAGGCGGGTGGGGACGTTGCCGCGGATTTCGACGGTGGCGAGGTCGGGGCGGAGGTGCTGGAGGAGGCGGATGCGGCGGACGCTGCTGGTGGCGACGACGCTGCCTGGGGGGAGGGCGTCGAGGCCGCCGGGGGATTTGGAGATGAGGACGTCTGCGATGGGGGCGCGGGGGAGGACGGCGCTGATTTTGAAGCCGGGGTCGAGCAGGGTGGGGACGTCTTTGAGGCTGTGGACGGCGGCGTGGATGGTGCCGCTCCGGAGGGCGATTTCGAGTTCCTTGGTAAAGATGCCCTTGTCGAGGATGGGGTGGTCGCCTTGGGAGAAGTCGGCGAGGCGGAGGTCGGGTCGGAGGTCGCCGGCGGTTTTGATGATGTCGCGGTGGACGAGGAGGTCGGGCCAGGCGGCGTGGAGGGCGGCAGTGGTGAGGACGGTTTGGGCGAGGGCGAGTTCGCTGCCGCGGGTTCCGAGGGTCAGGGAGAGCATGAGAGGACGGGAAGGGGACGGAGGGGGGTTAGGACGCCAAATTAGATGGGATCGGGAAGGGAGGGGCGTGTCGGGTGGTGGAGGGGGTGGGGCTGAAAGAGGGGGGAGGCCTGGAGTTGTTCTTCGATGATGGCAAGGCAGCGGGCGATTTCGTTTTGGCGGCGCTGGCGGGTTTCGCTGGCGAGGGCTTCGAGGGCGTCGATGTCGTAGAGGTAGACGCCTTCGATGTTGTGAATGAGGGGGTCGACGTCGCGGGGGACGGCGATATCGATGATGAAGAGGGGGCGGCCGCGGCGGCGGCGGAGGGAGGGGAGGACCTGTTCGGGGTGGATGACGGTGTGGGGGGCGGCGGTGGAGCTGATGATGATATCGACCTGGGCGGTGTGGGCGGGCCACTCATCGAAGGAGATGGCGCGGCCGTTCATTTCTTGGGCGAGTTCGACGGCGCGCTGGTGGCTGCGGTTGGAGACGATGATGCCTTTGGCGCCGCGGCTTTGGAGGCTTTGGGCGCAGCGGCGGCTCATGTCGCCGGCGCCGAGGAGCATGACGTGGCTGTCGCGGAGGTCGCCGAAGATTTTTTCGGCGAGTTCGACGGCGACGGAGCCGACGGAGGTCGAGCCGCGCTGGATTTGGGTATTGTGGCGGACGGACTTGCCGATGCGGAAGGATTCTTGGAAGAGTTTATTGAGGAGGCGGGCGGTGGTGCCGGCGGCGTGGGCGGCGGCGTAGGCGTCTTTGATCTGGCCGAAGATTTCGGTTTCGCCGAGGACCATGGAGTCGAGGCCGGAGGCGAGGGAGAAGAGGTGGCGGGCGGCGTCTTCGCGGTGGTGGTGGAAGAAGTCGATATCTGGGGAGAGGTCGAAGCGGTGGCGGAGCCAGGAATCGATTTGGGCGATGGCGGCGGAGGGGGCGGGAGAGGAGGCGTAGATCTCCATGCGGTTGCAGGTGGAGACGATGACCGCTTCGTCGACGTCGGGGAGTTGCACCAGGGCCTGGAGGGCGTGGGCTAGGTGGCTGGCGGGGACGGCGACGCGCTCGCGCACTTCCACAGGGGTGTGGGCGTAGCTGAGGCCGAGGCAAAGGAGCATGGGTGGGAGGAGGGGGGGATTAGTGGCGGCCGATGAACCAAAGGCTGGCGACGGGGACGAGGAAGCCGAAGGCGGCAGTGGCGGCGGCGCGGCGGGCGGACATGCCGCGGCGGGTTTCGTAAAGGATGAGGCCGACGTAGAGGGCCCAAACGATCCAGACGATGGTCAATTTATCGGCGGGGGGCCGTTTTTCCATGCGGTAGGCGCTGAGGATGGCCACGGTGAGAAGGGAGGTGCCGGCAAGGAGGAGTCCGCGGATGGCGCGGGTGAGGTAGTGGATGGGGGGGAGTTGGCGCAGGCCTGGGGAGATGCGGTGTTGTTTGAGCTGGCGGTCTTGGAGGAGGAACATGATGCCGGCCGCGCAGGCCAGGGCGAAGGCGCCGTAGGAGACGAGGGCCAGGGCGGCGTGGAGTTCGCCCCAGAAGGAGTGGGTGGATTTGGGGAGGGCCGGGGCGAGGGCTTCGGGGCGGAGGAGGGCGCTGGCTTGGAAGAGGAGGGCGAGGGGGGCGGTGAAGACGCCGAGGAGGGAGAGGCGGTAGGCGGAGCCGATGACGAAGTAGAGGGCGACGATGGACCAGCTGATGAAGGTGAGGAGTTCGAAGGGGGTGGTCATGGGGCAGCCGCCGATGGCTTGACCGCGCCAGCGAAGGAAGAGGGTTTGGAGGAGGCCGCCCGCGCCGAGGAAGAGGAGCATCCAGGGCCCGGGGCGGTAGGTGCCGCCGCGCAGCGAGTGCACCGCGTAGGCGAAGCCGCCGAGGTAGCAGAGGGCGGCGCAGAGGAGGGCGAGGAATTCCCGGGACAGCGGCATGGAGGGGACTTTGGGGAGGCGAGGAGGGAGGAGAAAGTAGGGGCGCGAGGGGCGCCCGCCTTTAAGGAACGCCGGTGGGGCGGGGGTTTAGTCGATTCCGATGCGACCGGGGAGGGGCGTGAGGGGGTCGGCGCCGGGGAGGTAGGTGGGCAGGGGCGGCGGCGTTTGGGTGGGGGGGGCCGCGGGCTTGACGGAGGGGTCGGGTGGGCGGTTGGCGGAAGCGGAGGCGGCGACTTCGGCGCCGCGGATGGATTCGTAGGGGTCGGTGCCGAGGATGGTGGGGTCCTGGAGGTGGACGGGGACGGCTTCTTCGCTTTCCACAGCGATGCCGATGCCGGGGCCGCCGATGATGGGAGGGGGTTCGGAGAAGGTGGTGGAGGCGGCGGGGTCGGAGGACTTGCTGTGGAGGGTGCAGGGCTGGGTGAGGCGAAAGCCTGGGCGGACGAATTCGAGGTAGGAACTTTTGAAGAGTTTGTTGCGGGAGGGGTCTGCGGGGTCGGGGCGGAGTTCGAGGCAGGCGTCGGTGGCGGGTTGGCCGGAGAGGGTGCAGAGTTCGACTTGTTGGACGTCGGGAGGGGTGGGGAAGGGGGCGCCGGGGAAGTGTTCCTGGGAGGCGTTCATGATATCGGTCCAGATGGGGAGGGCGACGCGGTTGCTGAAGGCGTCTGGGTAGACGGTGTCCTTGCGGTCGAGGCCGGTCCAGACGACGCAGGTGACGGCGCTGGAGTAGCCGGCGAACCAGAGGTCGGTGGATTTGCTGTGGGTGCCGGTTTTGCCGGCGGCGGGGAAGTTTTGCAGGCCGAAGTCTTTAGCGGGGGCACCAGTGCCGAGGGCGAGGGCGTCTTCGAGGCAGGAGTGGGTCATGTAGGCGGCGGCGGGGTCGGTGACGCGGACTTGGGAGTAGGAATTGGGGGGGCGGGAGTAGAGGACTTGGCCTTGGGCATTTTCGATGCGGGTGACGAGGGAAGTGGCTTCTGGACGGATGCCGCCATTGGGGAAGGTGGAGTAGGCGAGGGCGAGGTCGTGGACGGAGACTTCGCCGCGGCCGAGGAGGGAGGAGGGTTCGGCGGGGAGGAGGCCGAGGCCGGCGCGCTTGGCGAAGTCGACGACTTTGTCTGGGCCGACGTCGAGGCCGAGGCGAGCGGCGCAGTTATTTTTTCCTTCGGCGAGGGCTTGGCGGAGGGAGATTTCGCCTTCGTGAACGGCTTGAAGGTTTTCGGTGCCCCATTCGCCGAGGGTGCCGGTGGTAGCGCCGACCATGATGCGGGTATTGTCCATGGGGGCGTCGGGGAGGCGGCTGCCAGGGAAGTGGGCGCCTTCGAAAGCGGTGGCGTAGACGAGGGGGGTGAAGGCGGTGCCGGCGGGGCGCTTGGAGAGTTTGACGCGGTTGAATTGGGATTCTTTGAAATCGCGGCCGCCGACCATGGCGAGGATGGCGCCGGTCTGATTTTCGAGGACGAGGGTGGCGCCCTGGAGGTAGTTGGGCTGGGGGGGTTTGGGGGAGGGGGAGCCGGAGGCGCGGAGGTCGGCGAGGAGTTTGGCGAATTGGGTGGGGGTTTCGCGGGCGGGGGGCTTGGGGTAATCGGGGAGGGCTTCGATTTGGGTGAGGCGGGAAGCGATGCTGGATTCTGCGGCGCGCTGGATGGCAGCGTCGATGGAGGTGAAGACTTTGAAGCCTTTGCCGCCGATGCCTTCGTAGCCCTGCTGTTCGAGGATGTGGTCGACTTCATTTTCGACCTCTTGTTGGAGGTATCCGGAGGAGCGGGCGGTTTCAGAGATGGAGACGTTGAGGGGTTTGGCTTTGAGTTCGGCGGCGCGCTGGGGGGTGAGTTTGTGGGTGATGACCATGCGGTCGTAGACCTCATTGCGTTCGCGGAGGGTGAGTTCGCGCTGGCCGCTGATGGGGGAGTAGAGGCGGGGGTTTTTGATGAGGCCGACGATGAGGGCGGAGTCCTCGAGGGTGAGGTCGGCGACGGACTTGCTAAAGTAGCCTTGGGCGGCGGCGCCGATGCCGTGGAAACCGCTGCCGAAGTAGATGCGGTTGAGGTACATCTCGAGGATCTGGGTTTTGCTGTGCACCAGTTCGATGCGCTCGGCGAGGAAGGCTTCGGTAATTTTGCGGTCGAGGCTGCGCTCGAAGAGGCGGAAGGTTTGGCGGGCCAGTTGTTGGGTGATGGTGCTGGCGCCTTGGCGCTGTTCGCCGCGGAGGGCGTTCCAAATGGTGGCGCGGGTGACGCCTTTCCAGTCGATGCCTTTGTGTTCCCAGAAACGGCTGTCTTCGGTGGCGACGAGGGCCTCGATGAAGTGGAGGGGGACCTGGGAGTAGGTGATGAGCTGGCGGTTTTCGCTGGCGAGGCGGCCGACTTCTTTGTTGAAGCGATCGTAGACGATGCTGCTTTCTTCGAGTTTGCCGAGTTGGGTGAGGTCGAAGGACGCGGCTTTGGTGCGGAAGGGGGCGAGGTAGAATTGGAGGCCGATGTAGCCGCAGAGCGCTAGGATGAGGGCGCCGAGGAGGGCGAGTTGCACCCAGGTGCGGCGGAGGAAGGGCTTTTTCCGGGGCCGCTGGCTGGGGAGTTCTTCAAGTTTGATTTTGATGAGATCGCCGATCATGCGTGCTGGGAAGGGAGGGGCGGCGGGAGCTGGGTGGGGAGCTGGGGGCGCCAGAGGGGGAGCTTGCCACGGTTCTGAGGGGAGGGCAATAGCCGGTTGCGGGGGAGGCGGGGGAGTGGTTTCCCGCCCTTGACGGCTTTGCTCCGGGGCGGTCATTTTGGAATCCGCTGGGGGGCTTGTCGAGAGGCCCGCTGGGGGGCCGTCGACCGCGCACTTTTTTCCCCTGATGCTCACTTATATTTCCCATCGGTTCACGTATTTCGTCTACCGGGGAGTGGAGGCCCTGGTGCGCTTGTTGCCGCTAGAGTTGGGGTGGCGGCTGGGGCGAGCGGTGGGGGTGTTGAGTTGGGCGGCATTTCCGGGCTACCGGCGGCTGGCGCGGCGCAATGTGGAGATCGCCTTTGGGGGGGAGCGGACGGCGGCGGAGCTGGACGGCTTGACGCGGGAGCACTTTGCCTCGCTGGGGGCCAACCTTTTGAGTAGCCTGAAGATCAGCTACATGGAGGAGGCGGCTATTTTGGCCCGCTTGGAGACGCGGGGGATGGAGCAGCTTCCCGGATTGTTGGCGGAGGGGAAGGGGATTATCTATGCGCTGTGCCACATGGGGAACTGGGAGGTTTTGTCGCAGACGGGGATTTTGGGGCCGGGGGCAAAGCCGGCGAGTTTGTATCAGTCGCTGGCGAATCCGTTTTTGGATGCGCACGTGCTGCGGCGGCGGAGTCGATCGGGGTGTCGGCTGTTTGACCGGCGGGATGGATTTTCAGCGCCGGCGGGGTGGCTGCGGTCGGGGCAGGCGCTGGGGATATTGGTGGACCAGCACGCGGGGGACGGGGGGGTGTGGTGTCCCTTTTTTGGGCGCTTGGCGTCGACGACGAACTTGGCGGCGCTGTTGAGTCGGCGCACGGGGGCTCCGGTGGTGCCGCTGTGGGTGGAGACGGTGGGGGCGGCGCGGTGGCGCCTGGTGTGCGGGGAGGCGCTGGCGGGGGGGCGCGGGGAGCTGGGGGTTGATGAAGCCACGGCGCGGATGAACCAAGTGTTGGAGGAGGGGATCCGGCGCTCGCCGAAAGATTGGTTTTGGGTCCACAATCGCTGGAAGACGCCGAATCCTGATTTTTTGCTTTCGCGGTACAAGCGCGGGGTGACCATGCCGCGCGGGCAGGGGGTGGAGAAGCTGCCGCGCTTTGAGATTTTGGTGCGGTCGTCCAACTGGCTGGGGGATGCGTGCATGGCGGTGCCGGCGGTGCGGGCGCTGCGGCGGGGTCGGCCGGATGGGCGGGTGACGGTGCTGTGTCCGGAAAAATTAGCGGGCTTTTGGCGCGGGGTGGACGAGGTGGACGAGGTTTTGGGGATTCCAGGGGAGGCCGGGGTGGTGGGGGCGTCGCGGGTGATTCGGGGGAGTGGTCGGCGGTACGATGTGGCGGTGTTGTTTCCGAATTCGCTGCGGAGTGCGCTGGAGGTGTGGCTGGCGGGGATTCCGCGGGTGGTGGGTTATCGGGGGCACTATCGGCGCTGGTTGCTGGACCAGATTATTCCGCCGAAGAAGCAGGTGGGGCCGACGGAGCACCACGTGCGACACTATTTGCGGATTGCCTGGCGCTTGGGGGCGGAGGTAGAGGACGCGAGTTTGCGGGCGCCGCTGCCTGGGGCGGTGGGGTCGGGTCGGAAGAAAAAGCGCTTGGGAGTGTGTGCGGGGGCGGAGTACGGACCGGCGAAGCGCTGGCCGGTGGCGGATTTTGCGCGGGCGCTGGAGCGGGTGCGGGAGGGGATGGACGTGGAATTCATACTTTTTGGGGCGCCTGGCGAGGTGGCCCTGGGGGAGGAATTGGCGGGGCTGCTGGGGGGGAAGTGCGAAAATCGGGTGGGGCAGACGAGTTTGGAGCAGCTGATGGCGGAGTTGCGGGGCTGCGATGGGTTGTTGAGCAACGACACCGGCACGATGCATTTGGCGGCGCTGCTGGGGGTGCCGGTGGTGGCCCTATTTGGTTCCACCGAGCCCGCTTGGACCGGGCCGCTGGGGTCGGGCCACGTGGTGATCCGGGAGCACGTGGAGTGTTCGCCGTGTTTTCTGCGGAACTGTCCGCTGGACTTTCGCTGCATGAAGGCCATCCAGCCCGAGCAGGTGAGCGCGGCGGTGCGGCGGCTTTTGGCGGGGAAAGCGGAAGCTGCGGGGGCGGTCAGCGGCGCTCCACGGCGATGATGGTGATGTCGTCGCTTTGGGGGGAGCCGCCGACGAAATCGGCGAGGGCACTTTGGAAAGCAGCGAGGACGGCGTCGGCCCCGGAGGGGGCGGCGGCGCGGAAGACTTCGTGGAGGCGGTGGAGGCCGAACTCTTCGCCGTCGGCGTCGACGGCTTCGTTAACGCCGTCGGTGTAGAGGAGGAGGCAGTCGCCGGGTTCCATGTCGAAGGAGAAGTCCTTGGTGACGCGGTCGAAGACGCGGCCGCCGTCGATGCCGAGGGCGAGGCCTGGGGGTTTGAGGGTGGTGACGAGGCTGGTGCGGCGGGAGAAGTGGAGGGGGGCGTCGTGGCCAGCGCGGGAGAGGGTGATGCGGGGGGCGTGGCGGTCGAGGACGCAGTAGGCGAGGCTGATGAACATGTCCTCGCGGATGTCGCCGAAGAGCATGCGGTTGACCTTGCAGAGGGCGGCGGTGGGCGAAAGTTCGCCGGGGGCCTGGCCGCGCAGGAGGGCCCGGCAGGTGGCCATGACGAGGGAGGCGGGAAAGCCTTTGCCGGAGACGTCGGCGATGACCAGGCCCATGTGGTCTTGGTCGAGGGGGATGAAGTCGTAGTAGTCGCCGCTGAGGACCTTGGCGGGGAGGTTAGAGGCGGCGATGAGGTAGTCGCCCATTTCTGGGGCCGACTGGGGGAGGAGGATGCGCTGGACTTCGCTGGCGGAGCGGAGTTCGTCCTCCATGCGGCGCTTGTCCATGGCCTCTTGCTGGATGGTGGCATTGGCGAGGGCGAAGGCGCCTTGTTCGGAGGCGGCGCGGAAGACATCAAAGGCGTGGTCGGTGAAGGGGCCGCGTTCGGGGCCGCGGGAGACCGCGAGGACGCCCATGCGGCGGGAGCCGATGAAGAGGGGAGCGGCCATCACGAAGTGGCCGGCTTGGGAGGGGGGGAGGTGTTGAAAGAGGTTGGGCCAGCGGCTGAGTTGACCGAAGTGGATGGGGCCCTGGGCTTCGAAGCATTGGCCGAGGAGTCCGCCGCTGCGGGGAGCAGACTTCATTTGGAGGAAGCTGAGGAGGGACTTGGCGGAGCCCGATGCGGCGAGTTGGGGCGGCAGGTCGATCAGGGGGGCGGCGAGTTCGGTGAGGCTGGCGGGCACCAACAGCAGGCTCTGGCGGGGATCGATGAGGTAGAGGGCGCCGCCGTCGGCGTCGACGACGCGGCTGACGCCGCGGACGATTTCATCGTGGAGGGCGCGGAGGCTGTGGTCGTGGCTCAGGCTTTCTCCGATTTCGTGGAGGAAGGTGAAGATGCGGGATTCTTCGCCGAGGAGGGCTTCGCGCTCGGTTTGGAGGCGGCGGATCAGGCGGAGGCCGCGGAGGCGGAAGATGCCGGCTACGGCGGCCGCGGCGCAGAAGCCGCTGAGGAAGGAGACCAGGGAAAACCACATGCTCAGGAGGAGGGCGCCGCGAGGGGGGGAGGGCGTGGGGGCCGGCGGGGCCGAGCGGGGGCCTAGTGGGAGGCCTTGGAGGTGACCTCGGGAGCGAGGGTTTTTTGCCGCATGAGGGCGACCACGTCGCGGAATTTGTCGGCGTTGAGGGGCAGCAGTTGGGAGAGTGCTTCGTGAGCTTCGAGGCAGATCTCGGCCTGGTTTTGAGGGGTGCAGGGGGACTTGGGGACCATGGCCAGAGCCTGGCCGACTTCGACGGGGCCGGGGAGGGCCGCGGCACCCAACTCGATGAGGGCCATGCCTTCTTCGACGATGAAGACCTCGTCGAGGCCGAGGCCGCGGAGGAGGTCGGCGTTTTTGCCGGCGGCGTTGACGACGTGGAGGGAACCGCCCGCGGTCTCCAATTTTCCGGCGAGGCAGGAGAGCATGCCCATGAAGGTGCTGTCCATGCCGCTGCAGCGCTGGAGGTCGAGGACCATGCGGGAGCGGCCTTGGGAGAGCCCCTCGCGGACGAGGTCTTTGAGTTCGGGGCTATTTTGGAAACTGCCGCGGCCTTCAACGGTGAGCCAGGCGAGGCCGTAGAGGGTGCCAGTGGAGATACCGGAAGGGGTGTTCACAGCAGGGGGGAGAGGAGGGGGTTAGCTCCTGCGGGGTTAAAAATAAGCGCAGCCCACTGGTTGGTCAAATGCGGCGTGGCGAAAAAGCCCTGGGCTGGCCGAGAAGGGGCCCCACCCGGGGGGAGGAGGAGGGCCTGGGGCGGCGGGGGCTATTCGAGGCCGCGCTCGTAGTCCATGATGCGGCCGAGCGCTTCGTACAGGTCCTGCATGACTTCCATGGGGACCATGATAGTGTCGCGGCGGCCGCCGACTTTTTCGGTGATCTTGAGCACCCGGCCGCGGTTGTTTTCCTTGAGGTCGAGGAAAAATTCCTTGCGGTCGTGGAAGAGTTTTTCGGTGAGGAGGGGGGGCTGGTTTTGGCGCGGCTCGCCGCCGCCGTAACCGCCCTGGGTGGGGGCGCTGTAGCCATCCCCGGATTCCGGGCGATATGAGTCCTGATAATAATCCATATGCTTCTTTCCTAACTGTTAGTTCCTGTTTGATCCCTGGCTGCCCCGGACTGCGCCGCTGGCGGTGCCGGAGGCGAGCATAACCGGGACTGGGCGCTTGTCCAATAGTTCAATGCGCGGGTGATGGGGAGGGGAGGCGGAGGAGGCTCCAGATGCGGGTAAAGACCTCGGGGGGGAAGCCGAGGGTGGATTTGATGAGGAAGTCGCGCTGGAGGGGGTTGGGTTCGCCTTGGAGGAAGCGGCAGTGATTGGGGCTGAGGAGGCCGCGCCAGCGGGCCCAGCGGGACTGGATGGGGACGGGGAAGTCGCTGCCGTGGACGAGGCGGTGGTGGTGGGGGTGGCGGAGGAGGGTGGGGAAGGCGGCGCTGCGGAGGGGGAGGTTGAGGGCGCTGAGGTCGCCGTAGAGGTTTGGATAGCGGTCCATGAGGCGGAGGAGAGAGGGGAGGTAATTGGGATCGCGGAGGCCGCTTTTGGTGGCGCAGTGAGCGGCGATGACGGTGACGCCGCAGTCGAGGGGGAGTTGGAGGGAGGCGGGGTTGGCGTAGGCGGGCTGGAATTGAGGGACGGTGTGTTCGCCGCCGGTGTGGGCGAGGAGGGGGAGTTTGGCGGCGGCGAGGCGGTTCCAGAAGGGGCGGTAGGCGGGGAGGGAGCAGTCGACGTTTTGGCAATTGGGGAGGAGTTTGAGGAGGACGGCGCCTTGATCGAGGCAGCGGTCGAGTTCGTCGAGGGCGTCGGGGCGGGCGGGGTGGATGGAGACGCCGGGGAGGAACTGGGGGAATTGTTGGGCGAGGCGGAGGACGTAGTGATTGGGGACGAACATGGAACCGAAGGGGAGTTTTTGGCCGTCCTGGCGGTAGACTTCTTCGTGGGCGAGAATGACGGCGTGGGAGAGGGAGGAATTTTGGAGCCAGCGGTGGAGGAGGTCGACGTAGGTTTCGTCGAAGGCGGGGTCGCGCCAGGAGAGGGGGAGGCCGAGTTGGCGCTGCATGAAATCGGCGAGGAAGCGGTGTGCGCCGGGGAGGTGGAGGCGGCAGCCGGAGCCGGAGAGGCCGTTGCCGACGATGTGGACGTGCATGTCGACGGGGCCGCGAGGGGAGGAGAGGGAGGGCGACATGGTGGGGGTGGGTTAGGAGGCGGCGGGCTGGGAGGGGTCGAAGAAGATGCGGATGTCGGCTTGAGTGCTGCCGAGGAAGGCCTGGGCGCGTTTGAGGGCGTTGCGGGTGGAGAGGTTGGGATTTTGGGCGGAGCCCATGAAGAGGTTTTCGCGGCCGATGAAGTCGATCATATCGGCATTTTTGAGGACGCGGTAGACTTCTTTGCTGAGGCCGGAGATGAGGAGGCCGCGGCCGCTTTGGCGGAGGAAGGCGGTGAGTTCTTGGAGGGCCATGACGCTGGTGGCGTCGAGGTGGCGGGCGTTTTTGAGGCGGAGGATAATGAGGCGGAGGTTGGGGTCGGCGGCGGTTTGTTGGATTTGGCTGCGGAAGAGTTCGGAGGCGCCGAAGAAGAGTTCGCCTTCGACGTGGACGATGGAGATGGCGGGGTGGGAGCGGCGGAGGGCGTCGGGGCGTTCGGTGAGGGAGCCGTCGGGGGTGAAGTCGTATTCGACGAGGTTGGGGCGGGCGGCTTGGCGGAGGTAGAGGACGATGCTGGTGGCGACGCCGGCGAAGATGGCGACGTGGAGGGGCATGAGGAGGGTACCGAGGAAGGTGGCGGAGAGGGTGATGGCATCGGCGCGGGTGGCGCGGAGGCAGATGCGGAGGTGGTGGCGGTTGATGAGGGAGAGGGAGAGTCCCATGATGAGGGCGGCGAGGGCGGCTTGGGGGATGAAGGCGACGGCCTGGCCGAGGAGGAGGGCGCCGACGAGGCAGAAGAGGCCGCAGAGGAAGCTGCTGACGGGGGTGCGGGCGCCGCTGGAGAAGTTGAGCATGCTGCGGGTGAGGCTGCCGCTGACGGGCAGGCCGCCGCAGCAGGCGCTGCCGAGATTGGCGAGGCCGCAGCCAAAGAGGTCTTGATTGAGGTCGGGGCGGTCGCCGCTGCGGCTGGCGAGGGATTTGGTCATGACCGAGGTTTCGAGGGCGGCGAGGACGGCGACGGCGAAGGCGGGGCCGAGGAGGCGGGAGATGTGGTCGGCGGTGCCTGGGGCGGTGAGATTGGGGAGGGAGGGGGCGAGGTCGCGGAGGGCGAAGGGTTGGAGGTAGTGGACGGGAAAGCCGCGGGCTTGGAGGAGCTGGGCGAGGGCGGCCATGGCGACTAAGGTGAGGGCGAAGCAGGGGAGTTTTTGGAGGGAGGGATGGCGGGAGAGGAGGGTGAAGAGGAGGAGGCTGGAGGTGCTGAGGAGGAGGTCGGGGCCGGAGAATTGGGCGAGGTTGGCGAGGGGCTGGGCGAGCAGGGAGAAGAAGGTATGGGCTGGTCCGGAGTGGTGGCCGATGCCGAGGGCGTCGGGGAGCTGGGAGGCCATGATGAGGAGGGCGGCGCCGGTGACGTAGCCGACGATGACGCTGCGGCTGATGTACTGGATGAGGTCGGCCAGGCGGAAGACGGCGCCGAGCAAGAGCATGGCGGAGGCCATGAGGGTGAGGAGGACGAGGAGGAAGGGGCGGTCGGGGGCGGCAAAGCTGGCCAGGGCGCTGAAGGCCATGAGGGCGGAGGCGTTGGTGGGGCCGAGATTGGTGTGCCGGGAGTGGGCAAAGAGGGGGCCGAGCAGCGAGCCGATGGCGGCGCAGGCGATGCCGGTGGCGGCCACGGGGAGGCCCGCGATTTTGGCGCAAGCCATGCCCTGGGGGATGGCGAGGAGGGCGACGTTGAGAGCGGCCTTGAGGTCGGCGGGGAAGAGGGCCGCGGGGTACTGGCGGAGGACGCGCCGGAAGGGAAAAAGTTGGAGGCGCGGGGGAGCGGCGCGGGGAGAGTGGCGGGGCCGTGGCGGGGCGGGGGCGGTGGGCACGGCGGGCGGGGAGGTTGCCGAAGTGGGGCGCTGGCGGTGGGGCGCGGATGGGCCGGGGCGCCTCTTTTAGGAGGGAGTGTTAGTAAAGGGTGTTAGGAGGGGGCGAGGAGCGGGAGCGGGGCGCCTGGGGCGGGCGCCCTATTTATTGAGGGTTTCGTCGAGGTTGAGGACTTGGTTGGCGAGGAGGGTCCAAGCGGCGAGTTCGGCGGGGGGAAGGGCGGGGTCGGCTTTGGATTGTCCGGCGGCGAGGAGTTTTTCGGCTTCTTGGGGGGCGGCCTGGTAGTCCCTGGTGAGGTTGATGAGGGAGGCGATGAGGATGACTTGTTCGTCGGGGGTGAAGGGGCGGCTGAGGACGCGGGAGGCGAGGGATTGGAGGCGGCTGAGGGTATTGGGTTCCGCGGTGAGGAGGACTTTTTGGGCGAGGACGCGGGCGGCCTCGACGAATTGGATATCGTTGAGGGTATTGAGGGCTTGGAGGGGGGTGTTGGTGCGCTCGCGTTTGACGGTGCAGTTTTCGCGGGCTGGAGCGTTGAAATTGTCCATGCTGGCGGGGGGTGCGGCGCGTTTCCAGAAGGTGTACATGCTGCGGCGGTAGAGGCCGTCCTGGAGGTCGACCTGGTAGTTGCGGGTGTTGCTTTCGGGCATGGCCACGGCGTCCCAGATGCCGTCGGGTTGGTAGGGGCGCACGCTGGGGCCGCCGATGCGATTGACGAGCAGGCCGGAGGTTTGGAGGGCGTAGTCGCGGACCATTTCGGCGTCCATGCGGAAGCGGGGGCCGCGGGCGAGCAGCTTATTGGCGGGGTCTTGGGCGAGTTTTTCTGGGGTGAGGGTGGCTTGTTGGCGGTAGGTGGCGGAGGTGGCGATGAGGCGGAAGAGCTGTTTGACGTTCCAGCCGGTTTCGCGGAATTCGACGGCGAGCCAGTCGAGGAGGGCGGGGTGGGTGGGGAGTTGGCCGCTGATGCCGAAGTCGCCGGTGCTGGAGACGAGGCCGGTGCCGAAGACTTCTTGCCAGAAGCGGTTAACCGTGACGCGGGCGGTGAGGGGGTTTTCGGGGCGAAGGAGCCACTGGGCGAGGCCGAGGCGGTTGCGCGGCAGTTCCTCGGGCATGGGGGGGAGGGCGGCGGGAGTGGCGGGGGCGACGCGGTCGCCGCGCTTGTCGTAAGCGCCGCGGATGAGGAGGAAGGCTTCGGCGGGGCTTTCTTTTTCCTGCATGACGTGGGTGACGGCGCTGCGGGCGCGGATGGCGGCCTGGGAATCCTCGAGGGCGGCGAGGTCGCGGCGCGCCGCGAGGCTGGGCTGGTCGAGGGTGGCGAGGTACCAATCGAGGAGGCGGCCTTGTTCCTCGGGGCTGCGCTGGTCGGCGGTTTTGGCGAGGAGGGCGGCGAGTTCGGGGGGGCGGGAGAGGGAGACGACTTCTTCGGGGGAGAGCTGGCGGGAGTAGAGGCGGACGTCTTGGAGGGCGACGCCGTCGACGCGGGAGCCGGTGAGGCGCTGGCCGAGCTTGAGGGGGGTCTGGCTGCGGATGGTCTCCTTGAGGGTATTGGATTGGATTTGGGAGGGCTGGGGGACGCCGTTGAGCCAGAGGGTGACGCCGTCGGCTTGGCCGGAGCCGTTGTAGGTGACGAAGACGCGGTGCCAAGTTTCGGGGGGCAGCGGTTTAGTGGCGGCGACCTTGAGGGCGGCGTCGGGCCAGCGGTGGATGAAGTGGGTGCCGAGGCGGCCGTTGTCGAGGAAGAGGTCCCAGCCGCGGAAGTCCTTGGTGTCGTCCATGCGGGCGAAGACGGAGCCGGAGGGGCTATTTTTGGGGAGGCGGATCCAGGCGCCGAAGGAGAAGGGGGTATTGTATTCGAAGCCGTCGGCGAGGGGGAACTCTACGGTGGCGCCGGGGGAGATGCGGTAGGCGCTGCTGGCGGCGGGGCCGGGGAGGGCGGCGATGCCGACGGGGGCGGCAGCCTGGAGGGGCCCGGAGGGGAGGTGGGCGGCGACGGTTTGGCCGGAGGCTTCGTCGAGGGGGATTTGGAGGATGAAGTCCTGGGTACTGGGGTTGGCGAGGAAGGAGGCGGGGTCGAGGTTGGCGAGGTGGCGAGTGAGGTCGGGGAGGGCGTCGCGGCGGCGGTCGGCGATTTTGGTTTCGAGGGCGGCGCGGGTGGCGGGGAGGGCTTCCCAGGCGGGGCGATCGGCGGGGGTGGGCACCACGACCATGGGTGGGGTTTCGGCGATATTGCCGTCCATGGCGTTTTGGGTGGTGTTGTTAAAGAAGGCAGCCAGTTGGTAGAATTCTTTTTGGGAGATGGGGTCGAACTTGTGGTCGTGGCAGACGGCGCAGCCGGTGGTGAGGCCGAGCCAGACTTGGCTGGTGGCCTCAACGCGGTCGCGGGCGTAGAGGACGAGGTATTCCTCGCCGATGGCGCCGCCTTCGTTGGTGGTGATATTGCAGCGGTTGAAGCCGGAGGCGATTTGTTGTTCGAGGGTGCGGTTGGGGAGGAGGTCGCCGGCGATTTGCTCGAGGGTGAACTGGTCGAAGGGTTGGTTGCGGTTGAAGGCCTCGGTGACGTTTTGGCGGTAGGGCCACATTTCGCGGTAGTTGTCGAAGTGGATGCCGTGGGTATCGGCGTAGCGGGCGTAGTCGAGCCAATAGCGGGTGCGGTGTTCGCCCCAGGAAGGGGACGCGAGGAGGCGGTCGACTAACTTTTCGTAGGCGAGGGGATCGGGGTCGGCGGCGAAGGCTTCGACGAGGGCGGGCTCTGGGGGGAGGCCGGTGAGGTCGAGGCTGGCGCGGCGGGCGAGGGTGCGGCGATCGGCTTCGGGGGCGGGGGTGAGGTTGGCTTGGTCGAGGGTGGCGAGAATGAATTGGTCGATGGGGTTTTTGATCCAAGCGGGCTGGGAGACGGTGGGGAGGGAAGGCCGGGAGGGAGGGAGGAAAGACCAGTGGGGTTCGTAGGCGGCGCCTTGATCAATCCAGCGCTGGAGGGTGGCGATTTGCGCGGGTTGGAGGGATTTGTGGGACTCCGGGGGGGGCATGATTTCATCGGGGTCCTGGGAGAGGGCGCGCTTGATGAGTTCGCTCTGGGCGGCCTGTCCGGGGGTGAGGGGGGTGCGGCCTTCCTTGTTGGGGGCGGTGGCGGCTTCGAAGGAGTCGAGGCGCAGGCCGGCTTTGCGGGAGGCGGAGTCGGGCCCGTGGCAGGAGAAGCAATTTTCCGAGAGGATGGGGCGGATGTCGCGGTTGTAGCTGAGGGGAGCGCTGGGAGCGGCCAGGGCGGAGGAGGCCAGGAGGGGGAGGAGGCCGAGGGAAAGCAGGGGGCGTGGCATGGCGGAGGGAGAGAGGTCGTCAAAGTAAATACGCCTGGCGAGGCTTTGATTTTCCGGCAAAGACGAGGGGGCCGGGCGGGGGCGCGGCGAGCGCGACAAAGGCGCAGCCTGGGAGGAGGGCTGCGCCTTGGCGGGAATGGGTTTTTTGCGTAGGGAGCGGCTACTTGTCGGCGAGGGCGGCGACGCCGGGGAGGACCTTGCCTTCGAGGAGTTCGAGGCTGGCACCGCCGCCGGTGGAGATGAAAGTGACTTGGTCGGCGACGCCGGCTTTTTTGACGGCTTTGACGCTGTCGCCGCCGCCGATGATGGTTTTGGCCTCGCGGTTGGCGGCGATGGCGTGGGCGATGTCGAAAGTGCCCTTGGCGCAGGCGGGGATTTCGAAGACGCCCATGGGGCCGTTCCAGAGGACGGTGCGGGCGCGGGCGATTTCGGCGCTGAAGAGTGTGACGGATTCCGGGCCGATGTCGACGCCTTCCCAGTCGTCGGGGATGCTTTCGCCGGGCTGGGTGTAGCGGGTTTCACCGACCTGCTGGCTGGGGAAGTCGAAGCGATCGGTGATGAGGGCGTCGACGGGGATGAGGAACTTGACGCCGCGGGCCTGGGCTTTGGCGAGGGCGGCGGCGGCGATGGGTTCCCACTCTGGTTTGTAGAGGCTTTTGCCGAGGGTGATGCCTTGGACGAGTTTGCGGAAGGTGTAGGCCATGCCGCCGCCGATGATGATGGTGTCGGCTTTTTCGAGGAGGGCGTTGATGACGTTGATTTTGTCGCTGACTTTGGCGCCGCCGAGGATGACCACAAAGGGGCGCTGGGGGTCTTGCAATTCGTCGTGCATGTAGGCCAGCTCCTTCTCCATGAGGAGGCCGCTGACGGCGGGGAGGAAGGCGGCGACGCCGGCGGTGGAGCTGTGGGCGCGGTGGGCGCTGCCAAAGGCGTCGTTGACGTAGATTTCCGCGAGGGCGGCGAATTGGCGGGAGAGGTCGGGGTCGTTTTGTTCTTCGCCGGGGTGGAAGCGGACGTTTTCGAGGAGGAGGACGCCGCCGTCGGGGAGGGCGCGGGCCATGGATTCAGCTTCGGCGCCGACGCTCGTGGGGCAGAAGGCCACGGGAACCCCGAGGAGGGTGCTGAGGGCGGCGGCGACGGGGCGGAGGCTCTGTTGGGGGTCGATTTGGCCCTTGGGGCGGCCGAGGTGGCTGCAGAGGATGATTTTGGCACCCTGGGCGATGAGGTATTGCAGGGTGGGGAGAGTTTCCTCGATGCGGGTGGCGTCGGTGATGACCATGGCGCCGTCTTTGGCTTCGAGGGGGACGTTGAAATCGACGCGCACGAGGCAGCGTTTGCCGGAGGGGTTGATGTCGCGGATGCTTTGCTTGGCCATAAGTCAGTGGGGATGAGGTGAGTCGGAAAAGTGAGCCGGGCCATAGCGCCGCCCGGGGGCAATTGCAAACGCCGCCTGGGCGGCGCGGCGCAGAAAGTTAGAGGGCCAAGGCGGGGCCGGAGGGGGGGCGCTGGGCGATGCCGACGTGGACCGCGGCGAGGGCTTCGGCGAGGGCCAACCAGTCGTCGGGGGTGGTGTCCCAGCCGCTGCTCAGGCGCAGGGCTTGTCCGGCGGCGGGGCCGGGCAGGCCCATGGCGAGGAGGACGTCGGAGGCGCCGCCGCCGCGGCTGCAGGCGGAGCCCGTGGAAGTGGCGAAGCCGCGGGCGCTGAGGCGGGCCAACCACTTGACGTTGAGCGGGGGCGGCAGGGCCAGGAGGACGGTGTTCCAGAGGCGGGGGGCGGCGCCGGCGAGGAGGGTGGCCTCGGGAAGGAGAGCTTGCAGGCGGTCCTCAAAGGCCTGCCGGGCCTGGAGGCGGGCGGGCTGGAGGGCGGCGGCGGAGGATTCTACAGCTTCCCAGGCCGCCATCATGGCGGCGATGGCGGGGACGTTTTCGGTGCCAGCGCGGCGGCGCTCCTCCTGGGGTCCGCCGCGCAGCCAGCGGAGGGGGCGGCCGGAGCTGGGGACTTTGAGGAAGCCGATGCCCTTGGGGCCGCCGAACTTGTGGGCGCTGCCCGTGACGAAATCGCAGGCCCCCAAGCCTGCAGAGGGCATTTTTCCGATCCACTGGGCGGCATCGCAGAGGAAGAGGGCCCCGTGGCGGCGGCAGAGCGCCAGGGCCTCGGGCCACGGTTGGAGGGCGCCGGTTTCGTTGTTGGCGGCCATCAGGGCCACTAGGCCGGGGCGCTGGGTGGCGAGGATTTCCTCCAGGGCGGCGAGGTCGGCGACCCCGCTGGGGGAGAGGGGAATGCGGGAAAGGCGGTCGGCAAAGTGGTGGTGGGCGGGCTCGCTGACGCAGGGGTGCTCGGCGGCGCTGAGGGCGATGGGGTGGAGCCCGGCGGCGGCGGCGTGGGCCAGGGCGGCGTTGTTGGCCTCGGTGGCGCCGGAGAGGAAAACGATGTCCTCGGCGGCGCAGCCGAGGCGGTCGGCCACGACTTCCCGGCAGTCCTGGAGGCGCTGGCGGGCGGCTCCGGCGGCGCGGTAGAGGCTGGAGGGATTGTGCCAATGGTGGTCGGCGGCCTCCAGCCAGGCCTCCCGGGCCGCGGGGTGCAGGGGGGTGGTGGCGTTGTAGTCGAAGTATCCGTTCACGGCCCGAGTGTGGGGCGGGGCGGCAAGTCCGTCAAATCCCGCGCCGAGAAATCCACTTGCGCGCCTCTGCTTTGCCCCTAAATTCGCCGCCCCTGCCCTGGTGGGCCGGGACGACCACTATCCACATACATCCTCAACGACCCTGCTGCCGGATCGGATTCCGAGCTGTCCTTTACGGGACGGTGTTGGCCAAGGGAACCTCGCTATGAATACTGAATTGCTCAAAGACCTCATCGAAGCCGGCGTCCACTTCGGACACCAAACCAAAAAGTGGAATCCAGGCATGAAGCCGTTCCTGCTCAGCACGCGGAATAAGGTCCACATCATCAATCTCGAAGAAACCACCAAGCAGCTCTCCGCCGCCGCCGACTTCCTCTGCGACGAAGCCAAAAAGGGCAAGAAGATCCTCTTCGTGGGCTGCAAGCGCCAGGCCCAAGACGCGGTCCGCGAAGCCGCCGAAACCACCGGCCAATACTACGTCAACCACCGCTGGCTGGGGGGCACCCTCACCAATTTTGAGACCATCAAGAAGAGCATCTCCCGCATGAAGTACCTCGAGACCATCGAGCAGCAGGCGGAATTCAAAATGATGTCCAAGAAAGAACTCGCCGCCCTCGGCCGCGAAAAAGCCAAGTTGCAGCGCAACCTCAGCGGCATCCGCGAAATGGGCGGAGCTCCCGACATCATGGTGATCGTCGACTCCCACCGCGAAGCCATTGCGGTGGCTGAAGGTCAGCGCTTGGGCATCCCCATTGTGGCCATGACTGACAGTAATGCAGATCCTGACAAGGTTGACTATCCGATTGCTTCTAACGACGATGCGGTGCGCTCCATTCGCATCATTTTGCAGCACCTGGTGACCCCGCTCTTGGCGACCTTGGAGATGGCCGGACGGGCCCCTCGCAAGAAGGCTGAAAAGGCCGAAGCCGAAGTTGCCGCCTGATCCGCAGCGGCGGGCTTCCCGCCGATCCCATTCCCAACCCTGGTGGCGGCGGCGAGGTCCATCCTCTCCGCCGCCACTGCTTTTTGAACCGCTCCCTTTCTAACTCTAAACTAACATATTATGGCCGAAATTACCGCATCGACTGTCAATGAACTCCGCCGCAAGACTAACGCTGGCATGATGGATTGCAAAAAAGCCCTTACCGAAGCCGGTGGGGACATGGAAGCTGCGATCGATATCCTGCGCAAGAAGGGCATCGCCTCCAGCAGCAAGCGGGCCGACCGCGAAGCTAAGGAGGGGACGGTGCAGGCGCTGCTCAACGCCGACGCCACGGTGGGGGCCCTGGTGGAAGTGAACTGCGAGACTGACTTTGTGGGCAAGAACGAAGGGTTCCGCAGCTTTGTGGACACCGTGGCCCGCCAAATCATCAGCGAAGGCACCACCGATGGCGACCTCGCCGCGGCCCTGGCCCAGCCGGTGGCTGGGGGCACCCTCAGCCTCGACGAAGTGATCAAGGCCAAGGGCGGCGAAGTGGGGGAAAACATCGTGCTGCGCCGCTTTGTGCGCTTCGCGGCTCCCGCGGGCGGCGCGCTGGCAAGCTACATTCACCTCGGCGGCAAGGTCGGGGTGCTGGTCGAAGCCACCGCGGGCAAGGCCGAAACTCTGGCCTCCGAAGCTTTCAAGACCCTGCTCAAGGACATCAACCTCCACATCGCCGCAAGCAGCCCGATCTGTGTTGGCCGGGAGGCGGTGGACGCGGATTTGGTGGCCAAAGAGCGCGCCATCTATGCCGACTCCGACCGCCTCAAGGGCAAGCCTGCGGGGGTCATCGAAAGCATCCTAACGGGGATGCTGAGCAAGTTTTTCAGCCAGGTTTGCCTGCTCGAACAAGCCTTTGTCAAGGATCCCGACAAAACGGTCGGCCAGTTGGTCGAGGAGACCAGCAAGGCTTTGGGCGACACCATTGCGGTGACCCGCTTTGTGCGCTTCGCCCTCGGCGAGGAACTCAAGGCTTGACCCGCGGCTGCGGAGCCAGGCCTCCGCAGCGACCTGAATGCGCAATTCCCCGCTTCCGGCCCCGGCTGGAGGCGGGGATTTTTGTTGGCTGGGGGAGCTGGCTTAATCCTAGAACCGGGTTTTTGTCGGCCGGAATACCGCGCGCCAACGTTGCGCGATCCGCTGGCACGCCGAACCACGCCGCCCCAGATCGCGGCCCTTCAGGCCGCCCCATCATTGGCGTTCTCAACCCAGGGCGTGGCCCTGGGTTGAGGGATGATGGCCCGTTGGGCCAATGATGGGTCCACGTTGCTGATCCCGGGCCTTGCCCTGGGCTAACTTAGTGTGCCCGGTGGGGGCGCAGAAAACCCGGGCGTGATCCGGTGCTTGGGCTGACGTGACCGCATGAAGTCCATTTTGCTAATTATGCGTATTGATGATCAGTGAGTTCCGAATGCTGAAATGGTCCTTGGGGGACTTTTTGCGGTGACGTCTGGGCGGCGCGGTGCCCCATAGGGCGCTGATTCTGAGCGCCCATGGCGCGGTCTACGCCAGCCCAGGGCAACGCCCTGGGACTGGGGCCAAAAAGAGCCCCGAGCCCTGAAGGGGCGGCCTAATCGGCGGGCTACATCGCGCACTTTTTCATGACATGGGCGCGTTGTGGGATGCCCCCGCCCTCCGGGTGGGTCCACCGCCCACGCTGCGCCGGGGGGGTTTGACCGCGCAAGGGACTCACCTAAACCTAAAAACGGGAGTTGCCTAGCTTCATTCGCGAGCGCGAGGTTCAGGTGAATTAGTGTTAGGCTTGCTTCTTGCGCGTTGGGCATTTTGGGGGGACGGAGCGCTGGCACCCCGGCAGGGGTGCCAGAGCGGCCGACCCCAAAAAGCCCACGCGCCAGCGCTCTGCGTCCACCGAATACGCTAGTCAACTCCCGCTTTTAGGCTAAAGGATGCGTCTCTTGAGGAGAAAAAACGACACATCCTCCGTCCTTATCGAAAAAAGGCCCCGTGGCCGCGTATCAACTCCCGGTTTTTGGTTTATTCAGGAGGTAGGGTGGGCCTGGCGCGGGGTTGGTTGTTTGGGGAGGCGGCGCGGGCGGGGCGGCTGATCTGGCGGCGGCCTGGGGTTGGGATTGAGCACGCTGCTGCCCGGGGGCGGGGCTGCGGGGGAGAAAACCTACTGGCGGGAGGCGCGGCGGAGGCGCTCCATGAGGGCGACGCCTACGCCGCGCAGGGGGACGGGCTCGGAGATGATTTCATCGACGCCGAGTTCGTCGAGGGTGCGGAGGCAGTGGAAGAAGCGGAGGGCGGCCTCGGGGAGTTTGCCGCTGCCGGGGCTGAGGACGAGCACGTGGTCCCACTCGGTGAGGTCGAGGAAGCCGTCTTCGGCGTCGCCCCGGTAGCTGAGGAGGGCGTAGCGTTTGCCGGGTTCGGGGAGGAAATTTTGGGGATTTTCCAGGAGGCGGAGGGGGGTGGAGGGGGCGTAGTGGTGGGGGAGTTGGCCGGGGACTTCGGGGGGAGGGATTTGGCCCTTTTTGTCGGGCTGGCCGTTGGCCCACTCGATTTTTCCGTAGGGCTGGAGGTCCTCCTTGGTGAGGGGGCCGGCGCGGAGGATGCGGAAGATGGGTTTGCCTTGGCTGGTGGGGATGATGCGAATGATGGTGGATTCGATGCCCTCGGGGCAGGCCCCGGCGTCGAGGATGAGGGGGATGCGGCCCTCTAATTCCTTCATGACGGCGGCGGCGGAGGTGGGGGAAATGCGGCCGAAGCGGTTGGCGCTGGGAGCGGCCAAGGGGCCGCCGAAGCTAGTCACCACGGCTTTAAAAACGGGATGGGAACTCATGCGCACGGCCACGGTGGGGAGGCCGGCGGTGACGGCGTCGGGGAGGCCGGGAGCTTTGGGCAGAACCAGGGTGAGGGGTCCGGGCCAAAATTTGTCGATCAGGGTGGCGACGGTTTCCGCCATTTCGGGGGGGACGAGGGCGACGTCGGCGAGGCGCTTGCGGTGGGGCAGGTGGACGATCAGGGGGTCGAAGGAGGGGCGCGCTTTGGCTTCGAAAATGCGGGCGACGGCGGCGGGGTTGAGGGCGTCGGCGGCGAGGCCGTAGACGGTTTCGGTGGGCAGGGCCACGGCTTCGCCTTCGCGCAAAAATTCGACGGCCTGGCTGACGGCGGTGCGGAGGAGGTCGGCCCGGTCGGTGGGGGCAATAAAGGTGTCCATGGGAAGCGGTAACACCGTCAGGTGGCCACCGCCGTCAAGAGCTTGCTTTGGGTGCGCCGCGGGCTTCGTGGGCGAGGAGCCAGGATTTGGCGGCGAGTCCCCAGCGGTAGCCGGCGAGGGCGCCATGGGCGGCGACGACGCGATGGCAGGGCAGGACAATGGCGAGGGGGTTGCGGCTGCAGGCGGAAGCGAGGGCGCGGGCGGCGGAGGGTCGGCCGAGGGCGGCGGCTTGCTGGCTATAGGACTGGGTGGAGCCGAAGGGGATGGCGCGGAGGGAGGCCCAGACTTGGCGCTGGAAGGGGGTGCCGAGGGGGTCGAGGGGGAGGTCAAAGGCGGTGCGGGCGCCGCGGAAGTATTGGGCCAACTGGCGGAGGGGTTCGGCGAAGGCGGGATTTTCCAGTCCGTGGGGGGCGGGGTCGCCGTCGGGGCCCAAGAGGGAGAGGCCGCGCAGGCCCCGGGCGGAGGCGACGAGGAGCAGGGGGCCGAGGGGGGAGGGCGCGGTGGCGCGCCAGGTGGGATCGGCCATGGGGTGAAGGATGAAGGATGAAGGATGAAGGCTCCGCGCCATAATAACTTTAATATAAGTTTATTAAATGATCCATTAAATTGGACAAAGATGGGATGTGGATGGCTTGACGCGGGGGGAGGCAGGTTCCAGGCTGGGAGGATGAGCGCCGCCGGAACGGGCGAGGGCTCGGGCAACGCACATGGCTACGAACAGTTTAAGGGACCAATTGAAGGAGATCCTTCCGGAGATTTTGCCGCCGAATGCGGCGGAGCCGATCAAGGGGACGGAGTTGATAAGGCTGGTGAAGTTCAGCTTGAAGCAGGAAAGCAGCCTGAAGCAGGAGTATAGCGACGCCACGCTGCGCTATCATTTTTCGATCATGTGCTGTGATCCGTCGAGTCCGATCGCGAAGGTGGAGCAGGGGCAGGGGTACTATTTGCGGCGGGTGGCGGCGGGATTTTCGGCGGGGGCGGCGGCGACGACGATGGCGCAGGCGAAGTTGGGGCTGCTTTTTGAGAGCACGCCGGAGCTAGTGGACCGGGCCTTGGCGCGGACCTTGAAGTTTCGGGCGATCTACGAGCGGGACATGGACCTGGTGGGGCGGTTTCCGTTTATCTTTGAGTCCTCATTTGCGCCTGGGGCGCCGTACGAGAATTTGTGGAAGTGTCCGGATGCGGCGGTGTTGGACTGGGGGAGCGGGGAGGTTGCGGAGGGGGGGATCGCGCTGAGTCCGCGGCTTTTGGAGTTGAAGCGGGCGATGGGGGTGCCGCCGTTTACGATGGCGAGCGTGAAGCTGAAGGTATCGGTGAGCAGCGACAGTTACCGGGAGGATTTTTTTCAAGCGCTGAGCCATGCGCGGTGGGGGCACTCGGGGGAGTTGGCGATTGCGACGCCGCTTTTGGATGAGCAGTTGGCGGAGGAGTTGCGGCGGCTGGGAGCGGAGTATGGGTTGGGGATTCAGGTGTACAACTTGGATGCGGAGGAGTTGGATGAACTGCCACCGGGGCACCTCATCCAGCAGATGAAGCCGCGGGAATTTGAGGCGGTGCTGGGGCGGATGAAGCGGCAGGTGCTGAGTTCGGCGCGGCCGCGGGCGCTGGAGTGGCGGCTGATCGAGCAGGCGCGGACGGGGAATGTGGAATTCCAGGAATTATTTTCGTGGGTGCAGCGGTGTTTGGAGGACGGCAAGGCGTACCGGCGGCAGGATTTTGCGGCTTTGGCGGAGGGCGAAGTGGAGGGGGCCTGGGAGGCGGCGGAGGGAGTTTAGGCGAGGGGGCGGCGGAGGATGCTGGCGGGAATTTTGAAGTGGTCGGGGTATTTGTAGGAGAGGTTGAGGAGCATTTGGCCGGAGATGATGTGGAAGCTCTGGGCCCAGGCGAGGGGGGTATTGTGGCCCATTTTGTTGCCGAGGTAGAGTTCGGGGACCCAGCCCTCGGGGGTCATGGCGGCTTCGAGTTGGACGAAGTATTTGACGGCGGTGTCGAAGAGGGCAATGCGGAGGGGCCAGCCGAGGTGGACGGGGTGGTGGGCGCTGTCGAAGTCGTGGTCGTATTCGGCGAGTTTGGAGTAGCAGATGGAGAGCCAGGCGAGGCCGAGGGGCCATTCGGCGGTTTGGCCGGCGTGGGGGATGGTGCCGTGGCCCGAGTAGTGGTCGTGGGGGTAGCGGCGGACCCCGCGGGTGCCGACGAGGTGGGTTTCCACGTTGCGGAGAATCATGAGTTTGGTCTCGTAGTCGACGATGGCGTAAGGCCAGATGAGGCTGAGCTGGGCCATGTCGTAGGGGCGCGTGGGGGACTCGCGGGGGAGGAGGTGGTGGAGGGCGCGGTTGCCCTCGGCGACCATGCGCTCGCTGACGGGGACGAGGGTGCCGATTTCGGTTTTTTGTTTGTATTTGTAGTCGTAGAAGCCCTGGTCGAACCACATCGTTAGGCCGCCGAGGACGGCGCCGAAGCTGCTGGAGTGGGGTTCGGGGCCTTCTTCCCACATGCCGAAGTCGTCTTCGAAGCCCATGTTGAAGATGTAGTTTCGGATGTGGCTGATGAGGGTGAAGTCTTCGGAGGAGAAGCGGAAACCGTAGCCTTTGCGGATGAGGTCTCCGGTTTTGTACATGAAGAGGCCGAAGACGTCCATTTGGTGGTGGCCCCAGTCGTCGGTGATGGTTTCGAGGGTGGTGGGGTGGACGCGGGCGGGCATGAAGAGGCCGCGCTCGTTGAGGACGTTGGGCTTGACGATGGAAGCCTTGATGATGCGGAGGTGGTAACGCTTAAAGATGTCGAGGACGAGGCGGAAGCTTTCGACCATTTTGTCGAAGCAGCCGAGGTACTCGTTGGCGTAGGTGGCGAACATGATGTCGCGGATCCAGAAGACGTTGTAGGCGTCGCCGGAGCCGTCGTCGGCGGCGTAGGGGCTGGCGATGTAGCCGCCGTTGGGGCGGCGGAGGCGATCGAGGGTGGCGTAGGAGAGGCGGATGCGGTCGTCCATCGGCTGTTGATGGAAATCGATGGCCGTGGAGACGGGGGAGGGGCGGTGGCTGCGGGGCATGGCGTCAAACCGAAACGTAGCAGATTTGGGTCCTAAAAACGGGACAATATTGCCTAGAGGGGGGGAAGCTATTCGGCGAGGGCGGCGCGGGGGGCGTAGGGGAGGGCGGGGGCGCGGGCGATGGCGGCGCGGATGGCGTCCTCGACGGGGAGGGCGCGGAGGGCGTCGCGGGTGGCGGGGTGGCGGACGGCTTCGCTGAGTTCGGGGAGGGCGAGGAGTTTGCCGTATTGGGCGAAGCTGAGGGCGTAGAGGACGTCGTTGTCTTGGAGGAGGGGGCGGAGGGCGTCGGTTTGGAGGAGGGGGGCGAGGCGGGGTTGGCGGAGGAGGTTTTGCCAGGCAGAGTCGTGGCTGCGGAGGGCGAGGAGGGCGCCGAGGGCGGAGGTTTCGGGGGAGTTGAGGGGGTCGGCGCGGTCGAGGATTTGGCCGGTGAGGCCGGAGGAGAGGCCTTCGCGGAGTTGGGCGAGGAGGGGGAGATCGGGGAGGCTCGCGGGGTTGGGGGCGCGGGCGGCTTGGTCGACCCAGTGGAGGCGGGCGACGGAGCCAGTCCAGCGGGCGGCCATGGCAGCGGCCCAGAGGAAGAGGAGGGAGGGGCCGAGGCTGAAGAGGCCGGCGCGGGTGCGGGGGCCGAAGCCGCTGGGGGTGAGGCGGGGTCCGCGGAAGAGGGCGGCGAGGAAGCGGCGGAAATACCAGCAGGCGAAGAGGCCGCAGGCGGCGGCGGCCCAGGCGAGGGCATCGGGGTGGCCGAGGCGGAGCCAATCGGCGAGGGGCTTGGGGGCCAGGGTGAAGCAGGCCCAGGCGGCGGCGCCGCCGACGGCGAGGGAAACCGCTAGCATGACGAGGCGGCCGATGCCGCGGGCCACGCCCCAGAGCACGCTAGCGGCGGCCAGGCCTACCAGGAGGAGGCGCAGGGTGGGCTCTGAGGTTAGAGACAGGGGCATGGGAGGGTCAGGAGCCCAATTGGCCGCGGTGGCGCAGGACGTGGTCGGCGAGGACGAGCCAGGTCATGGCTTCGACCATGGGGACGGCGCGGGGGAGGACGCAGGGGTCGTGGCGGCCGCGGCCCTTGAGGGTGGTGTTTTCGTGGGGGCTGCTGGTGATGGTGTCTTGCTCGTGCATGACGGTGGCGACGGGTTTGAAGGCGACGCGGAAGAGGATGGGTTGGCCGTTGCTGAGGCCGCCCTGGACGCCGCCGGAGTCATTTTTGGTGGTGCGGATGTGGCCGTGGTCGATGCGGAAGGGGTCGTTGTGTTCGAGGCCGGTGAGGAGGGTGCCGGCGAAGCCGCTGCCGATTTCGAAGGCTTTGGTGGCGGGGAGGCTGAGCATGGCCTTGGCGAGGTCGGCGTCGAGTTTGTCAAAGACGGGTTCGCCGAGGCCTGGGGGGCAATGGCGCACGGTGCATTCGATGATGCCGCCGACGCTGTTGCCGTCGCGGCGCATTTCTTTGATGAGGTCGGTCATGGGGGCGACCATGGCGGGGTCGGCGGTGCGGACGATATTGCTTTCGACGAGTTCTTTGGTGACGGCGGCGGGGTCGATGTTTCCGGATAAATGATAGACGCTTTTGACCCAGGCGATCACTTCGAGCTGGGGGAAGAGGGATTTGAGGACTTGTTGGGCGACGGCGGCGGCGGCGACGCGGCCAATGGTTTCGCGGGCGCTGGAGCGTCCCCCGCCGCGCCAGTCGCGGAAGCCGTATTTGGCGTCGTAGGTGTAGTCGGCGTGGCTGGGGCGGTATTTGGAGGCCATTTCGTGGTAGGCCTCGGAGCGCTGGTCTTGGTTGCGGACGAGGATGGAAATGGGGGTGCCGGTGGTGAGGCCTTCGAAGACACCGCTGAGGATTTCGGCGGTGTCGGCTTCCTTGCGGGGGGTAGTGATTTCGCTCTGGCCGGGGCGGCGGCGGTCGAGTTCGGCCTGGATGTGGTCCAGGTGGAGGGGGATGCGCGGGGGACAGCCGTCGATGACGACACCAACTCCGCCGCCGTGGGATTCTCCCCAGGTGGTGATGCGAAAAGCGTGACCCCAAGTGCTAGACATATGACTGGGTACGTGGGGCAGGAAGCGGCTGGCGGCAAGAGGGAGGTGGAGGTGGGGCGGCGCGCCCTTGCGCGGGGGGCTGAGCGGGGGAGAATGGGGGTATGTTGGAGCGACTGCGCTGCGGAGTGATTGTCACGGGGGCCTTTCGGGCGCACCTGGCGCAGTGGCACGAGGAGACCGAGGGGGGAAACTTTGGGCTGATTCCGCAACTTGACTACGTGCGCTTTGGAGCGGGGGAGCGGGCTGGGCAGGCCTATGCGAGTTTGCTGTGGCAGCCAGTGGGGCCGATGAAGCCGCACGAGATTTTTGAGATCGGGGGGATCAAAGTATATCTGTCTAAGGGCACGCGCACCGCGCTGAAGGAGCGGTGCTTGGACGCGCGGGGCGGGGCGATTTGGGTGCGCTGAGGGACGCAAAAAGGCCAGGAAAAGCCGCGCTGGGGAAAAGCGGGGATCTTCCTGGCCGGGGGGGGGGCGCGGAGAACTGAGAAAAAGCGGGGGCGGCGCCGCCGCGGGGTTAGGCGGGGTATTCGGCGACGACTTCGATTTCGACGAGGGCGTCGAGGGGGAGGCGGGCGACCTGAAAGGTGCTGCGGGCGGGTTTGTGCTCACCGAAGGCGGCGGCGTAGAGGGGGTTGAGGGTAGGGAAGTCGGCCATGTCTTTGAGGAAGACAGTGCATTTGACCACGTTGTCGAGGGTCAGGCCGGTGCCGGCGAGGAGGCCCTTGATATTGGCGAGGACCTGGAGGGTCTGGCCGGTGAAGTCGGGGGCGTCGATTTTGCCGGTGGCGGGATCGATGGGGATTTGGCCGGAGGCGAAGAGGAGGTGGCCGCTGCGCATGGCTTGGGAGTACGGTCCGATGGCGGCGGGGGCGTGAGGGGAATTGATGATTTCCATGGGCGATGATGGGCAGGGGCGGCGCGGGGCGCAACGGGATTAAGTGGGGGCCGCGGAGGGCTTCAGGCGGGCCACGCAGAAGAGGCTTTGGGTCGTGAAATCGGTCTCGTTGAGTTCGGGGTGGCGGGCGCGGATGGCGTCGGTGAGGCGGCCCGCGCCTTGGTTGGGCGTCGAGGGGAAGAGGCGGGCGGATTCGATGGTGAAATGTTCCTCGGTGATGGCACGGACTTGGTCGAGGCGGAGGCGGTTGAGCTTGGTCATGGCGTAGTGGTCGGGGGGCAGGACCGCGGCGAGGTGGTTCCAATCGGCGAAGCGCTGGTGGTCGGGGAGGGCGGGGTCGAAGCGGCCGATGGTTTTCGGTTCTTGGTGGTGGCCGTTCCAGGAGAACCAGTTGTGGTGGCTGAAGATGAGGCGGCCGCCAGGGCGGAGGAGGCGGGCGACGGATTGGAAGACGGCGGGGAGGTCGGTGAGGTGCTCGGTGGCGTTGTGGAGGGTGGCGAGGTCGAATTGGGATTTGCCTTCGAGTTCGGTGGAGAGGCCGCGGATCATGTGGAAGCGCGGGATGCGCTGCATGAGGGATTCCGGGGACCAGCCGCAGTCGAGGCGCTTGCCGGAGTGGAGGCTTTTGAGGAGGGTGGAGCGGGGTTTAATGAGGGGGTCGAGCCCGGTGTAGCTGCGGGCGCCTTCGAGGAGGAAGCCGAGGCCGTGGAGGCCCATGCCGCAGCCGACGTCGACGACGTCGCGGCCGCGGCACCAGGGGGCGAGGGCTTTGGGCCAGCGGAGGTAGCCGAGTTCGAGAGCCTGGCGGACTGCTGGGCGAGGCAGGGCGTGGACGCGGGTGGGATCCCAGTTATTGGCGCAGAGGAAGTGGGGGTAGCGCCGCCAGTAGTAGAGCGGCCAGCGGTCGAGGAGGCGGACTTTGAAGTCGGGGGAGCGCGATTCGATGCGGGCCATGAATCGGCGTCATCGCGCGGGGGCGGGGTGGTGTCAAACGGGTCGGGCGGCTTGCGCTGGGGGCGACTCCATGACAATTTGCGCCATGCGTATGGCTTTTTTTTCCGCTTGGGCTTGGGGTTGGCGGCGGATTCCCTTTTTTCCCTGTGTGGCGGTGGTGGGGATCTTGTTTGGGCTCAAGGAGCGCTATCCGTTTTCGAATTTTCCGATGTATTCCAACGTCGACGTCGAGGCGGACATCGTCTACGTGACCGACCAGAGCGACCGGGCGCTGCCGATGGACGCGGTGTTTCGGACTGGCTCGGGGACGGCGAAGAAGATGTATAAGAAGGAGCTGATGGCGGTGGTTGGGGCGGGGGGGCGGAAGTTGAAGGCGGCCACGGCGGAGGATCGAGCGGCCGCGGGGCGGGCGGTGCTGGGGACGCTGGGGCCGCGGGTGCGGGCCAAGGCATTGCCGCCGGAGGCGCTGGGCCTGCGGCTCTACCGGCTGACGTTTCGCTTGGAAAATGGGGCGCTGGCGCAGCTGGCCCCGGAGCAGTTAGCGGAACTTACCCTATCAAAAAATGAATAAAACTTCTTGGGCCGGGGAGCGCCGGTGGTGGCAACCGGGGCCGCTCGATTGGAGTGGGCGGGAGATGGCGGCGATGCGCCTGGGCTTTGCGGTTTTGGTTTATGTTGCGATCAAGTGGGAGACGGGGGCGTGGACGAGCCAGAAATTTCCCAATGGGCTGGCGCACTGGGTGGATGTGACGTGGATCGGCAAGGCGCCACCGGGCTGGGGCCTGAAGGCGCTGACCGCGGCGGGCTTGGCGGCGTATGTGTGGGGTCGGCTGCCGGTGCTGGGGCTGCTCGCGGCGCTGGGATTGAGCGTGGTGATCGGGACTTTGGGGAACTCCCAGGGGGCGATCAACCACAGCACCCAGCTGGTCAGCTTGATGCTGCTGGGGCAGTTTTTGGTTTATGGGGCGGCCGGTTTGGCCGGGGGCGCGGGGGAGTGGGTGCGGCCGAGTGTGGCGTGGCAGCGGCGCGCGGTGTATGCGGCCACGGTAGTGATTGCCGCATCCTATGTGGTCAGCGGGGTGATGAAGCTGGTCAATTCGCATTTCCGCTGGCTGGAGGAGGCGCCGTATTTGGCGGTGCAGTTGCTCAAGACCAACTGGTCGCACTACCACGACACCCTGGAGATGCCGCCGGGGTGGCTGCAGGTGGCGACCCAGGCCTTGGTGGACCACCCCAACGGGGCGCGGCTTTTTTTTGGGAGCGGGCTGCTGATTGAATTGGCGGGGTTTGTGGTGCTGATCAATCGGCGCTGGGCCGCGGCGGGCGGGCTGGCCATCATCGCACTGCACCTGAGCATCAGCCAGGTGATGAGCCTCAACTTTGTGAACCACATGGCGGCGGCGCTGATTTTTTTGGTCAATGTCCCGGGCTGGTGGATGCGGCGGTCGGCGCCGCCCGAGGCCAGGTGAAGTGGCGTTCCAAACCGGGAGCGGAATTGTTCTCGATGGGCGGCGGATTGGGTTTACGTAGGGTGGGGCTGCGCTATGTTTAGGGGCCCGGACACTTCTTTCTCCACTCGTTATGCTCACGCTCTTTTCCATCATCCTGCTCGCCCTGTTGGGGGCGGTCGCCCTCGCCGTCTTTTGGGTCATCGGTTTGTACAATGGCCTGGTCACGTTGCGGAACCGCTTCAAGAACGCCTTTTCCCAGATCGACGTGCAACTGAAGCGCCGCTACGATTTGATTCCCAATTTGGTGGAGACGGCCAAGGCGTACATGGCGCACGAAAAGGGGACCCTGGAAGCGGTCATTCAGGCCCGCAACCAGGCGGCTCGGGCGCGGCAGGCGTTGCAGGGGGCTCCGGCGGATGGGGCGGCCCTGCAGGACCTCAACCAGGCGGAGTCGGGCCTGTCGGCGGCGATGTCGCGCTTTTCCATCGTCCAAGAGGCCTACCCGGATTTGAAGGCTAACCAAAACATGATGCAATTGACCGAGGAGCTGACGTCGGCGGAAAACAAGATCGCCTTTGCCCGGCAGGCCTACAACGATGCGGTGATGCACTACAACAACAAGCGCGAGGTCTTCCCGAGCAGTTTTATCGCCGGTACCTTCCATTTCGCCGAAGCCCCGCTGTTTGAGGTCGCGGTGGAGGCCGAGCGGGCGCCGGTAAAGGTGCAGTTCTGACAAAGGGCGGCGCGGCTTGGGCCGACTCTGGCGGATCGGCGGAGTTGGCTGAAAGCGGCGGCGCGCGGGGCCATTGGCACCATTACAGCATGGATTTTTTTCAGCGTCAGGAAGATGCCCGCCGCCGCACCCGGCGGTTGGTGGTGCTTTTTTTGGCCTCGGTGGCGGCAATCATATTGTTGCTCTACGGGGCGGCGGGGGTGGCCACGGACTGGAAGGGTGGGTTGTTAGACTGGCAACTACTCGGCACCGTGGCCGCGGTGAGCGGCGGAATCATCGGGCTGGGGAGCGGCTTCAAGATGTTGCAGCTTTCGAGCGGGGGCGCCGCTTTGGCTCGGGAGTTAGGGGGGCGGCCGGTCGATCCGGCGAGCGCTCAGCCCGACGAGCGCCGCCTGCTCAACGTGGTGGAGGAAATGGCCTTGGCCTCGGGCCTCCCCGTGCCCGCGGTCTGGATCATGGACGACGAGGAGGGCATCAATGCGTTTGCCGCGGGGCACACCCCCGCGGACGCGGTCGTGGGGGTCACCCGGGGCTGCTTGCGCTCCCTGTCGCGGGACGAATTGCAGGGGGTCATGGCGCACGAATTTAGCCACATTCTCAACGGGGACATGCGGCTCAACCTCCGGCTCATCGGGGTGGTTCACGGGTTGTTAGTACTGGCCATTTTGGGGCGCATCGTGATGCGGGGAGCGGCGGAGATGCGGAGCAGCCACGAGCGCAAGGGGGGGGACCCGCGGCTGGCCATTTTGCTCTTCGGGGTGACGCTGTGCGGGCTGGGGTATTTGGGGGTCTTTTTTGGGAAGTTGATCAAGGCGGCCATTTCGCGGCAGCGCGAATTTTTGGCGGATGCGGCGGCGGTGCAGTTTACGCGGAATCCGGACAGCATCGGCGGGGCGCTGCTGAAGATTGGGGGGTACGCTTACGGATCTGAGTTGAAGACGGCGCGGGCGGAAGAGGCGAGTCACCTCATGTTTGGCAATGCGTTGCGAAGTTCTTTTTGGGCGGCGCTTTCCACGCATCCTCCGCTGGAGGCGCGGATACGGGCCATCTTGCCGCACTGGGATGGCCGCTGGCCGCAGATTGGACTGCCCGAGATCGCGGCGGGCCGAGGGGGGGCGGCCAGGGAATCGGAGGAGGGCATGGCCGCCGCTTTGGCGGGGCCGCCGCCGCTGCCGGTGACGGTGACGGCGGGGCAAGCGCGCACCGCGCTGTCGCGGATGGGGCGGCCCACCGGGGAGGAGCGGGCGGCGGCGCAGCGCTTGGGGGCCGGGATCGCGGGGCCGCTGCAGGCCAGGCTGCGAGACAGCGGGGGGGCGCAGGCGGCGGTGATGGCGATGCTGCTTTCGGACCATCCAGAGGGGCGAGCCGCAGAGAAAAAAGTGATAGAAGAACTGGCGGGTGCGGGCACTGGCGCCGCGGCGATCGAGATCGCGGAGTTGATAGAGGGGTGGCATTCGTCGCAGCTCATCGCCATGATCGACCTGGCCCTGCCGTCGCTGCGGCGGCTCACCCCTGCGGAGTATGGGCGGTTTTCCGAATTGCTGCGGCAGTTGATCGCGGCGGACGGGCGAGTCGACCTATTTGAGTTTATGTTGCAAAAGGTGGTGCGGCGCCACCTGGATCTTTTTTTCCGGCGGAGTGCCCCGGTGCGGGCGGAGGTGCGGCGGCTGGAGGAGGTCGCGCCGGAGATCGAAGTATTGTTGGGAGCGTTTGCGGGCTTGGCGGGGGCTGCGGGGAGTGAGCCGCAGCGGCAGGCTTGGGAAGCGGCGGCGGCGGTGTTGCGGGAGCAGGGGCTTGAGTTGGCGTGGCGGGGGGAAGCGGTTTCGCTGGAGCGGCTGGACGCGGCCTTGAATCGGTTTGACCGGGCGGTGCCGATGGTGAAGAAGCACTTGCTCCATAGCTGTGCCGCGGCCGTCTTCGCCGATGGGGCGGTTTCCAGCGAGGAGGCGGAATTATTGCGGGCGGTGGCGGACACGATGGGCTGCCCAGTGCCGCCGTTTGGGGCCGAGGAGGAGCGGGCGGAGTAGGCGGCAGAAGCAGGCGCGGTGGGCTTGCTCTTGCCAAGGGGCGGCGCCGCCACTACGGGGGCTATTTTGTATGAACTGGTGGCAATCCATTCTCATCGGCCTCGTCGAAGGCCTCACCGAATACCTCCCGGTCAGCTCTACGGGCCACATCTTGTTGGTGCAAAAATTGTTGGGCTTGCCGTCTACGGAAAGCTCTAAAGCCTTTGCGGTGGTGGTGCAGGTGGGGGCCATTTTGGCGGTGTTAGGGTTGTATTTTCAGCGGAGCCGCAGCTTGTTGGAGGGGCTGCTGGGAAAGAACCCGCAGGGGCTGCTGTTGCTGAGGAATATCATGATCGCTTTTTTGCCGGCGGTGGCGGTGGGCTTGCTATTTGAGAAGCGGATTGATCAGTATCTGCTAGGGCTGTGGCCGGTGACGGCGGCGTGGTTTGTCGGCGGCGTGGCCATATTGGCGGTGGCGTGGTTCAAGCGCAATGCGGCCCCGGGGGCCCGCCGGGCCGGGCTGGGGCTGGAGGACATTACCCCGCGGAGCGCGTTTTTGATTGGGCTGCTGCAGTGCGTGGCGATGTGGCCGGGGACGAGCCGCAGCTTGATGGTGATCGTGGGGGGACTGCTGATCGGGCTGCACATGGTGGCGGCGGTGGAGTTTAGTTTTTTGTTGGGAATGGTGACCCTGACGGCGGCCTCGGGATACAAGGCGCTGAAGTTTGTGCGCAATCCCGAGTTGCTGGCGGACTACTCGGTGGGGACCATGTTGTTGGGCATCCTAGCGGCTTGGGTGGCGGCGGTGCTTTCAGTCAAGTGGATGGTGGGCTGGCTGCAGGTGCGGGGCATCACCGCGTTTGGGCACTACCGCATTGGGCTGGCGGTGGTGGTCACCGGCTTGCTCATGGCCAAGCTGATTGAACCCCGTTGAGACTGCCGCTTATGAGTTTTATCCACGACGACTTTCTCTTGGCGAGCCCGCTGGCGCGGCGCCTCTATCATGAAGTGGCCGCGGGCCAGCCCATCATCGACTATCACTCCCACCTGCCGCCGCAAGAAGTGGCGGAGGACCGCCGCTTTGGCAATTTGTTTGAAATTTGGCTAGGGGGCGACCACTACAAATGGCGGGCCATGCGCAGCAACGGCGAGGCCGAGGCGTACTGCACGGGGGCGGCTTCGCCCTATGAAAAATTCCTCGCCCTGGCGCGCACCATTCCGAACTGTTTGCGGAATCCCCTCTACCACTGGTGCCACTTGGAATTGAAGCGCTACTTTGGCATCGACGAACTCTTGAGCCCGGCCACCGCGCCCGGCATCTGGGAGCGCGCCCAGGCCCGCCTCGCTGACCCCGACCGGGGAGCTCGGGCCATTTTGGCGGATTTCCGGGTGGAGGTGGTAGGGACCACGGACGACCCGGCGGATTCGCTGCGGCACCACGAGGCCATCGCGGCGGCGGGGCTGAGCACGCGGATCCTTCCCAGCTTTCGCCCCGACCAGGTGCTCAAGATCGACCAGGGGGCTTTTTTTAATGGGTACGTGGAGCGGCTGGGGGCGGCGGCGGATGTGGATGTGGCTACCTTGCGCGGGTTATTGGGGGCCTTGGAAAAGCGGCACGATGCCTTTCACGCGCTGGGGGGGCGGCTTAGCGACCACGGGCTGCCGCAGATGCCCTGCCGCTTTGGCAGCGAGGCCGAGGCGGCGCGGATCTACGATCGGGCGCGGCTCGGGCAGTCGATTAGCGGGGAGGATCAGCAGCAGTTCGCCACCTTTATATTGGTGCACAGCGGGCGCCTCGACGCGCAGAAGGGCTGGGTCAAGCAGCTCCACTTAGGTCCGCTGCGCAACAATAGCAGTCGGCAATTCCGCGCCCTGGGCCCGGATGTAGGCTTTGACTCCATCGGCGACTGGCCGCAGGCGGAGGCGCTTTCGCGGTATCTGGACTACTTGGACAGCGAGGGCAGCCTGCCCAAGACGATCTTGTACAACGTCAATCCGGCGGACAACTACGTCATGGGGACGATGGCGGGCAACTTCATGGATGGGAGCGTGGCGGGCAAGGTGCAGTGGGGGGCGGGCTGGTGGTTTTTGGACCAGCGGGAGGGGATGGAGTGGCAAATCAACGCTCTGTCCAACCTGGGTTTGTTGAGTCACTGGGTGGGAATGCTAACCGATAGCCGGTCGTTTATGTCCTTTCCGCGGCACGAGTATTTCCGGCGCATTTTCTGCAACTTGCTGGCGCGGGATGCGGCGCGCGGGGAGGTGCCAGACGACTTTGCGCTGCTGGGGGACTTGGTGCAGCGGGTTTGTTATGGCAACGCGCGGCGGTACTTTGGCTTTTACGACGCCTGAGGGGCGGCGGAGTCGGCTAAGGCTTTTTGCCGTAGGCCTCGACGAGGTATTGGGTGAGGGGAGCGATGGCTTCGGGGGGGAGGGTGGCGCCGAATTTTTCCTTCATTTTTTTGACGGTGGCGTCCCAGTATTTTTCGGGGAGGGGGGGCTGGGACTGGCAGTATTCCACGGAGTGGCAATTGAGGCAGAGGGCGTTGGCGAGGGCGGCGCCGGGGCCGGGGCGGTAGGTGCCGGTTTCCGGGGGGAGGGCGAGGCGGCGCAGGGTGGGAGACGCGGCGGGTGCGGGAGCGGGCTGGGCAAGGGCGACCCCGAGGAGGGCCAGGGAGGCGGCGGGGAAGAGAAAGCGTTTCATGGGGGCTAGCTGATTTGCAGGTTGACGGCCTCCACGGCGTTGCGCTGGTAGCCCTGGGGGTTCCAGAGGGGCTCGAGGGGCTGGGTTTCTCCGATGCGGTTGAAGGCACGGCACTTGATTTGGGCGGGGCCGGGGGCCCCGGGTTTCCAGGGGAGGGTCCACTCGCGGAAGGAATATTTGCCGAGGTCTTGGCCGAGGGCGGCGGCCTCCCAGTGGCGCCCGCCGTCGGTGCTGACTTGGACTTCGGTGAGGCCAGCGCCACTGTCGAAGGCGATGCCGCGCAAGAGGGTGTCGCGGCCGGAGGCGACCTGGGCTCCTTCGCTGAGGCTGGTGAGAAAGGAGCGAATTTTAAACTGGGAGATGGGGAGGGTTTTGCCGGGAGCGGCGCCGGGTTCAGCGCAGCCGCCGGGGGTGGCGGGGATGCGGTAGCCGCTCGCCATCCAGAAGCCGGCGTAGGTTTCGCCCACGACGCTGAGTTGGCTCAGGTGCTTGATCCAGTAGGTGCCGAAGTAGCCCGGGACGACCAGGCGCAAGGGGTAGCCGTTGAGCCAGGGGAGTTCCTCGCCGTTCATTTCGTAGGCGAGCAGGATTTCGCCGTCCAGGGCGTGGTCGATTTCCAGGGCTTTGACAAAGTCTGGGGTGGCGGGGACGACGGGGGCGTCGAGTCCGTTGCAGACGACTTGGCGGGCGCCTTCGGCGGGACCGGCCTTGGCGAGGACGTCTTTGAGGCGGACTCCCTTCCAGCGGGCGTTGCCCATGGCGCCGTGGCCGAGTTGGCCGCCGTTGACCCGGGGATTGAAGTAGCCGCGGCTGTTGCCGGAGCACTGGTTGACGGCAGTGACTTCGACGGGCTCCATTTGGCGGAGTTCCGCGAGCGACAGGGACAGGGGCGTTTTGACCAGGCCGGAGACTTCGAGGCGGAAGGTGGCCGGGTCAATTTCAGTGGGAATGCCAGAGAGGTGGTAGCGGACGAAGAAGGCGTCGTTGGGGGTCAGGAGGCCTTCGTTGAAGACGGCGAAGGGGGTTTCCAGCTGGGGGGGGCGGTGGGTCAGGACGAGCAGAGGGCGTTTCCCGGGAAAGGCCACGAGGCGGCGCGCCCCATTGGCAAAGGGCAACTCCACTTCCTCAGCGCGGGAAGTGCCGACGAGGGCGGCGGCCGCGAGGGCGCTCTGTTGCAAAAAGCGGCGTCGCGAAAGGGGAGGCTCCATGGTGGGGCCAGGGTGCCACGAAGCGGCCGGGCTGTCGACGGATTTTGCGGCGCGCGGGGCGATTCCGGCCAAACGCGGCGGGGCGCGGGGCCGCATTCGGGGCGCGCCGAGCCCGAGCCCGGGGCGCGGGGGTGGGCTTTGGTGGCGCTGTTATTGCCGAGGTCGAAGCGGCGCGCAGAGCGCTTGGGGGAGAGGGCGAGAACCGGCCGCGGCGACTTCGGCGCGGGTCCGCGAAGGGCTTATTTTTTTAGTTTTTCGAGGTATTTGGCCGGTTCCTTGGCGAACTTGGGTTTGCAGGATTTGCAGCAGAGTTTGATTTCCTGGCCTTCGTGGGTGAAGGCCACCGGCTTGCCCATGGTGCCGAGTTTTTCGCCGGAGACGAGGCAGGTATCGAGGGGGTAGGGTTTGACTTTGGGGGCCGTGGCGGGGGCGGGGGCGGTTTCGGCGGCGCGGGCCAGGGGGGCGGCGGCGAGGGCGAGAAGGGCGAGGAGGATGGGTTTCATGGGAGGGATGGGGAGGGGGAGGGGAAGTGGGCTTGAGCCTGCGAGAGGGATTAGAGTTTTTCGAGATATTTGGCGGGGTTGGCGTCGAATTTTTTGACGCAGGGTTGGCAGCAGAATTTAACCTCTTGCCCCTGGTAGACTTTGGTGATGACGGGTCCCATGGAGCCGAGGGCGTTGCCAGAGACGACGCAGGTGGTTTTGGGGTAGGGTTTGGTGGCGCCGCTGGGTCCGGTGGTGGCGGCGCAAGCGCTGAGAAGGAGGCCGAGGGCGGAGGCAAGAAAGAGGGATTTCATGGGAATTTTTGGGAGTTTTTAGGGGGTTAGGGGAAAATGGAGGAAATGGGGGAAAATGGAGGGACTAGAAGCGGAGGCGGAGGCCGCCGCCGAAGCCGTAGTCTGAGCTGAATTGGGTGGCGAGAGAGAGGGCGGGGCTGAGGGTGTATTCGAGGCCGAGGTCGTAGGTCCAGGCGGTGGCGGCGTCGTACTGAAGGGCAGCGAAGGCGCTGAGGCGGGTGGTGAGCTGGAGGCTTTTGGCGAGTTCGAGGCGGACGTTGGCGGCGCTGTCGAGGGAGAGGGTGGACCAGAGGAAGAAGGGGAGGCGGTAGCGCAAACCGGCGAGGGCGAGGAGTTGGCGGCCGTCGTCGTCGGTGCGCTCGAGGCGGGCGCCGCCGAAGGCGCGGGCTTGGGGGCCGAGGTACGGTTCCCAGGTGGCGTCGACTTGGTATTCGGTAGCGTCAGTGCCTTGCCAGCCCGCTTCCCAGGTGAGGAGGAGGTCATGGCGGGCGCGGCGGAGGGTGAGGAGGCCTTCGGAGAGGTGGGATTGGACCGAGGCCGTGCCCCAGAGGGAGATCATTTCGTGGCCGTGTTCGCCGAGGTTGACGCCGGAGGCGGCGGCTTGTTGGGCGCCGTGGCTGGGGGGGCCGAGGGAGAGGCCGTGGGTGTGGGAGGGATGAGAGGGAGGGGAGGTATGGGAGGTATGGGAGGGAGGAGCGGAAGGGAGGCTGGTTTCAGTGGGGGCGGGGGCGTCGCGGACGGCGACGACGCGGCCCATGCCGGCCATCATGTGGTAGAGGAGGTGGCAGTGGAACATCCAGTCGCCGGAAGCGTTGGCTTGGAATTCGATGGTGTGTCGGCCCATGGGGGGGAGGTCGACGGTGTGCTTGAGGGGGGAGCGGGCGCCGTGTTGGTTGAGGAGGCGGAAGAAGAAGCCGTGGAGGTGGATGGGGTGGTGCATCATGGTGTCGTTGACCAACTGGAGGCGGAGGATTTCGCCTTTGGCCACGGGGATGAGGCTTTCTTCAGAAGTGGTCTTGCCGTTGAAGGACCAGCGGTAGCGGTCCATGGCGCCGGTGAGGTGGAGGGGGATTTCGCGGATGGGGGCGCCGGTGGGGAGGGTGGTGGGCTGGAGGGCTTGGAGAAGGGGATAGGGGGCGGCGGGGCGAGGGGAGGGCGGGGCGGCAGGGTCGTCGTCGAGGGCGGCCTGGAGCATTTGGTCCATGCGGTACAAGTCGGGCAGGGGAGGGTCAGAAGCGGGGCGGAGGGGGCCGGAGCCGAGGAAGGCGGAGGCGTGGCCGGAGCCGTCTTGGGAGGTGGCGCGGATTTCGAATTGGCCGTCGGCGGGGACGGTGATGAGGGCGTCGTAGGTTTCCCCGATGGCGATGAGGAGGCGGGGGAGGGAGACGGGTTTGACGGGGTGGCCGTCGGCGGCCACCAGGGTGAGGGGGCCGGTGGAGGAAGTGAGGTAGAAGTAGGTGGAGGCAGAGCCGTTAATGAGGCGGAGGCGGAGGCGCTCGCCGGGGCGGGCGGCGAGGGTGGAGGTGGGCTGGCCGTTGATGAGGAAAGCGTCGTAGGCGACATCGGAGAGGTCCATGGCCTTCATGTTGGCGCGCTCGCCGTTGCAGAATTCTCGGGTGGCCCCGGCTTTCCAGGCGCCGAAGAGCGAGGGCAGGGTGCCCTTTTTTACGGAGTACCAATCCGAGCCGCGGAGGAGGTTGCGGTAAATCTGGTGGGGGTCGTGCTTGGTCCAGTCGGAGAGGAGGAGGACGTGTTCGCGGTCGGCGGGGGGAGCGAGGCGGCCCCGGGGTTGGATGACGATGGCGCCGTAGAGGCCTTGTTGTTCCTGGAAGTGGGTGTGGGAGTGGTACCAGTAGGTGCCGGATTGGCGGAGGGGAAATTCGAAGGTGTGGGAGGTGCCGGGGAGGATGGGAGGGGTGGTGACTTCGGGGACGCCGTCTTGGGCGTTGGGGAGGAGGAGGCCGTGCCAGTGGGTGGAAGTGGCGTCGCGGGGGAGGTCGTTGTGGACCGTAATGCGGGCCCAGTCGCCTTCGGTGAAGCGGAGGGTGGGGCCGGGGAGGGAGCCGTTAAAAGTGAGGGCGGGGGCGGTCTTTCCGGAGTAGGTGGCGGTGGTTTCGGCGATGTGGAGGTCGTAGGCGACGGTCCGGGCGGGGGCGCGGAGGCACCCCGCGAGGAGGAGGAGGGCGAGGAGAGCTTTCATAGGGGGGGGCTGGCGGGCCGGGGGGCCGGCTCAGTGGGGAGAACCCTGAAAGTACGGCTGGGCGCGGTCATGGGCGCGCCGCATCGATGGAGCACGGATGGCGCGCCGGGGAAGGCGCGCTTAGCACAAGAAACTCCCCTAAGGGGCGCGGCGCGCCGGGCTTTTTGTTCAGTAATTGTGGGTCGGCGCCCGAGACTTAGGTTGGCGGGGCGATTTGCCAGGAGAGTTCGCGGCCCGCTTCCCAGGGGATGACGGTGAGGCCGGAGGGGCCGCCGTAGGAGAGGGGGACGGTCCAGGGTTGGCGGAGGAGGGTGACGGTTTTATCGGGGGGATTGAGGCCGTGGATGCGAATGGCGTGGTCGCTGACGAAGGCTTGGAGTTGGGGGAGAGCGCGGTGATGGTCGAAGAGTTGGGCGAGCCTGGGGAGGAGGAGGGGGGCAGAGAAGACGCCGGCGGCGCAGCCGCAGCATTCTTTGGCGTGCTGGGGGTGGGGGGCGCTGTCGCTGCCGAGCATGAGTTTGGGGTGGGCGGCGAGGGCGGCGGCGAGGAGGGCGTCGCGGTCTTGGGGGCGCTTGGCGATGGGTTTGCAGAAGAGGTGGGGCTGGAGGAGGCCGCCGGCGAGGTCGTCGAGAGTGATGACGAGGTGGTGGGCGGTGACGGTGGCGAAGAGGTTTTCGAAGCGGTCGAGGAGGGCGAGGGCGGCGGCGGTGGTGATGTGCTCCATGACGATGCGGAGGCGGGGGAAGCGGGTGGCGAGGTATTGATAGGTGGCGAGGAACTCGGCTTCGCGGTCGAGGACGAAGCCGGTGGTTTCGCCGTGGACGAGGAGGGGGATGCCGAGGTCCTGCATGAGGGCGAGGGTGGGTTCGGCGGCCTGGATGTGGTGGATGCCGCTGTCGCTGTTGGTGGTGACGCCGTGGGGGTAGAGTTTGAGGGCGAAGAGGTGGGGTTGGGCGGCGGCGAGGAGGGATTCGGGGTAGGCCTGGAAGAACAGCGTCATGAGGGGCTGGAAGGAGGCCGCGTGGGGACCGACGGCCTCGAGGATGCGCTGGCGGTAGGCGGTAAGGAGTTCCAGGGAGGTGATGGGGGGCACCAGGTTGGGCATGATGACGGCGCCCGCGAGGGAGGCGGCGCTGTGGGGGGCGACGAGTTGGAGCATGGGGCCGTCCCGCAGATGGAGGTGCATGTCGAGGGGGCGGTGAAGCTGGAGGGATTCGGGGCTGGCCATGTAGGCAGATATAGGTAATGTGCGCGGCTGCTCCAGCGCAAATCCCCGGCCACCTCCCCTCTACCTACCTTATGAAACGATCCGTCCTTTTGTGTTCCGCGGCCCTGTGGGCCAGTTCTGCTGTGGTGCTGCGGGCGGAGCCGGAGAAGCCCAAGGCGGAAGAGAAAAAGGAAGAGAAAAAGGCCGAGGAGAGCGGGCCCCTGGTGGAGACTAAGCATGAGATCATCGTGCGGGGCCAGAAATTGAGCTATCGGGCCACGGCGGGGATGATGAAATTGACCAAGGACTACGGGGAGCCGCGGGCCGAGGTATTTCACATGGCCTATGTGCGGACGGATGGGGAGGCGGCAGTTTTGGCGAAGCGGCCGGTGTGCTTTTGTTTCAATGGGGGCCCGGGATCGTCGAGCGTGTGGCTGCACTTGGGGGCGTTTGGGCCGCGGCGGGTGGTGCTGCCGGCCGAGGGGGTGACCGCCCCGGCGCCGCCCTACGCGCTGACCGACAACCAGTATACGCTTTTGGCGGACTGCGACCTGGTGTTTATCGACCCGGTGAGCACGGGGCTGAGTCGGCCGGAGAAGGGGGAGGATGCGCATCAGTTCCACGGGTACCGGGAGGACGTGGAGAGCTTGGGGGATTTTGTGCGGCTGTGGATCACCAAGCAGCAGCGCTGGGGCAGCGCTAAGTATTTGATGGGGGAGAGCTATGGGGGAATCCGGGGGGCGGGGCTGGCAGAGCACTTGCAGAGCCGCCACGGGATGTACTTGAATGGGCTGATCGTGGTGAGTGGGCTGTTTGATTTTAAGACGCTGTCGCCGGAGGACCAAAACGATGTGCCGTATGCGACGTGGCTGCCGGGGATGAGCGCGGTGGCGCACTTCCATCGGAAATTGGGCTCGGAATTGCAGGCGGATTTTGCGGGGACCCAGCAGCGGGCGGTGGCCTTTGCGCGGGGGCGCTACGCGATGGCGCTGGGGCTGGGAAGCCACTTGCCGGAGGCCGAGCGGCAGGCGGTGGCGGCGGAGTTGAGCGCGCTGACAAGCATGCCAGTGGAGGTGATTCTGCGCAACAACCTGCGGATTGCCCCGGGCGAATTCCGCAGCCGCCTGCTGGAGCGGGAGGATTTGGTGATTGGCCGCTTTGATGGGCGGGTGTCGGGCCGCACGGGGGATCCGTCGTACGACGTGGTTTTTGGGGCTTTTTCGGGGGCCATGAACCAGTATTTGCGGGAGCCGTCCGAGCTCAACTACCAGACGGACCGCCCCTATGAGATTTTAGGGGGTCCGGGGATGACGTCCTGGAACTACAGCTTGGCGACCAACGAGTATTTAGAGGTGGCCTCGACCCTGGCCAAGGCCATGAACACCAATCCGGCGCTGCGGGTTTTCGTGGCCTGTGGGTACCACGATTTGGCGACGCCGGGGGAGGCGATCGACTACACGGTGCGGCACATGGATTTGACGGCGGAACAGCGGGCGAATTTTACCTGGAGCCACTACGATGGGGGGCACATGATGTACACCAATTTGCCGTCCCTGGAGAAATTGAGTGCCGACGTGGCGACGTTTGTGAAGCGCCCGTAGGCCGGGCGGGGTTGTCCGCGCGGAGTTGGGCCTGAAAAAGGCGGCCCAGCGCTCGGGCCTTCAGGGGGCGCCCCGGAGGGCTGGCGCGCCGCCGGGGGAGGAGGCGCCGCGCGCTCATTCCCCGGTTCTGCGCGGGCGACTTTTTTGGGGAGGGCCTAGGCGAGGTCGAAGAGGAGGGCCTCGGCGGGCTCGAGGGCGGCGATGCGGTGTTCGCCGGGGGCTTCGCTGCTGGCGCCGTCGCCTGGGGCGAGGGTTTGGGAGTTGAGGGAGAGGGTGCCGCGCATGACTTGGAGCCAGAGGCCGCGCCCGGGGCGAAGGAGGTGGGTGAGGGCGGTGCCGGGTTGGAGGCGGAGGCGGTAGATTTCGGCGTCCTGGTGGATGGTGGCGGAGTGGTCGCGCCCGTCGGGGGAGATGACGAGGACCTTGGCCTGGGAGTCGCTGGCTGGCTGGGGATGCCATTCGGTGTAGCTGGGGGTGAGGCCGCGTTTTTCGGGGAGGATCCAAATTTGAAGGAGGTGGAGGTCCTGGTTGGGGTTGGGGTTGAATTCGCTGTGGGTGACGCCGGTGCCGGCGCTCATGAGTTGGATTTGGCCGGGGAGGAGGGTGCGGCCGTGACCCATGCTGTCTTGGTGGGCCATGGCTCCGCCGAGCACATAGCTGAAGATTTCCATATCGCGGTGGGGGTGGGTGCCGAAGCCGCGGCCGGGCGCCACGTGGTCTTCGTTGATGACCCGGAGGGAGCGAAAGCCCATGTGGGCCGGGTCGCGGTAGTCGGCGAAGGAGAAGGAGTGCTGGGTGCGGAGCCAGCCGTGGTCGGCGCGGCCGCGGTCGGCGGCGCGGCGGAGCTGGATGGGGAGAGGGGAGGGGAGGGACATGGGGAGAGGGTGCAGGGGGATCGTGGAGGGGGATGGGGCGGGGCGGAAGGGCGATGTTTTGGGCGGAAAAAGGGGGTCGGCGGGGGAGGGGCGCGGAAAAATCCTTTTGGGTCAGGGGGCGATCTTTGCTCTGGCGCTGGGGGAGGGAGGGGGGTAGGGGCACTATTTCCAATGGACTGCTGCCCGCTGCGGTGGGGTCCAGACCCTTTTAATATGCGAGAGATTACATTTCAGTCGCTGACGCGACGTTCGGAGATCGGAGCCAATTGTTATGTGCTGGATACGGGGATGGCGCGGATCGCGCTGGACTCTGGAATGCACCCCAAGGAGAAGGCCTACGAGGCCATCCCGGATTTTTCCCTGGTGGAAGACGGGTCCTTGGACGCGGTATTGGTGAGCCATTCACACCTCGACCACGTGGGGTCATTGCCGGTGATGCTGCGGCGCCACCCCAAGGCCCCGGCGTACATGTCGGCGGTGACCTCGGAATTTGCCGACGCCTTGCTGCACAATTCGGTCAACGTGATGACCTCGCAGCGGGACCAGGACGGCATCAAGGAATATCCCCTATTCACCCACCGGGAATTGGACGGATTGATCCGCCGCTTTAAGACCCGGCGCAACGGCACGCCGTTTGAAGTGGGATCGACGGGGGTGAAGGCGGAGTTCTACGATGCGGGACACTTGCCGGGGAGCGTGGGGATGCGCTTGGACATTGATGGGCTGCGCATTTTTTACACCGGAGACGTCCAGTTCGAGGACCAGACGATTTTGAAAGGGGCGGACTTTCCGCGGGAGCACGTCGATGTGTTGATCTTGGAGTGCACCCGGGGGGCCTCGGAGCGGGCCGCGGGGTATACGCGGGCCGCGGAGTCGCAGCGCTTGGCGGAGGCCATCATGCGGGCCATCGACCAGGGCGGGAGCGTCCTGGTGCCGGTGTTTGCCCTGGGCAAGACCCAGGAGATTTTGATGATGCTGCACGAGCTGAAGGGCCAGGGGCAGATCAAGGCGAACATCCCCGTGCACATCGGCGGGCTGAGCAGCAAGATGACCCAGATTGTGGACAAATACGCGGGCGAAGTGCGGCGATCCCACGGAGGATTCCGCCTCCTAGAGTCGATGAGCGGCTTGGTGAAATCCAAGAAGGGGGAGCGGGTGACGCGCAGCCAGGCGGGGCGCATTTATGCGCTGAGCAGCGGGATGATGTCGGAGCACACCGTGAGCAATGATTTTGCGCACCACTTTATCAACCAGCCGAAAAATGCGCTGTGCTTTGTGGGCTATGCGGATCCGGATAGCCCGGCGGGAACGATTTTGGCTTCGCGCCGGGGGGATGCGATCAAGCTTTCCAATGCGCATCCGCCGGTGGAATTGAACTGCGAGGTGAGCCAATTTGACTTTAGCGGGCACGCGCCGCGGCACGACTTGGTGGCGTATGCCCGCGAGCTCAATCCGCGGAAGATTTTGCTGGTGCACGGGGATGGCCCGGCGCTGGACTGGATGGCGGCGACGCTGAGCCTGGCTTTGCCGGAGTGCGAGATCGTGATTCCCCTGCCTGGGGAGAAAATTCCGCTGGGCTGAGGGGCGGGGCGCCTGAGGGCGTCTTCGGAAAATGCTGATTGACGAACTCGGGCCCGCCGTGGTGAACTAGGGACGCTTTTATTAATATTATATTCTCCTAATCCTGAACATGAAACGAATCAAAAATCTCATCCGGCCGCTTTGGTTGGCCTCAGCGATGGCGACGGCGGCGGGCGCGGCGACGACTTCCTACAACAGCGGGAGCTTGGGCAGCGCGGGCGACGGGGTGAATACGGATGGGGTGGCGCTGAATGCGGCGAGTCCGCTGGCGGCGGGCGGCGACACGGGGGCGCGCTACGGAGCGGGCGAGCGAACTCAGGTGGCCTACCAGGCGGCGCTGAATCCGTCGTCGTCCAGTCCCTTCAGCATTGAGTTTTGGGCGAATCCGAGCGGGAGCGACGACGACGACACCGCGGTGAACAACCGGTACGCCACCGGCAACCGCTCGGGCTGGTCGATTTTCCAGCGCGCGGCGGGATGGAATCTCAAGATGTACAATGGCACGGGGGGCGATGTGGGCTGGGATTTGACGGGCGGAACGAGCACCATTGGAGCGTGGAGCCACGTGGTGGCGACGTGGAGCGGGAGTGCGGCGCTGCTGTATGTGAACGGGGTGTTGGCCGACAGCACGAACGACACTTCCAAAACACCTGGTTACAATGCGAACCCCTCGACGAACTTGCCTTCGCTGAATGTGGGGGCCAACTTTAATGGAGGCAGCCCATCGGCGAGTCTGATTGACGAGGTGGCCTTCTATGCCAGCGAGCTGAGCTTGGCGCAGATCAGCAATCACTATGCGCTGGCGGCGAGTCCGACCGCGGGAGCCTATGCCTCGGCGGTGGTGGGAGATGGGGCGGTGCTCTATTTCCAAAACATCCCGGAGCCCTCCTCGGCGCTGCTGGCGGGGCTGGGAGCGCTGGGCTTGCTGCGGCGGTCGCGCCGGTAAGCTAGGGTATCGAATAGAATAGCGACCCGGGTCGGCGAAGCGCTGGCCCGGGTTTTTTGTGGGCGGGGTTGCGCGCGGGGATGGGCTGGATCACTTGTGGGATGGACTTGCGACAGCTGCGCTATTTTCAGGCGGTGGCCGAGGAGTTGAGCTATGCCCGGGCGGCGCGGCGGCTGCGCGTGGCGCAGCCGGCGCTGAGTCGAGCGGTGAAGGAATTGGAGGAGGACTTGGGGGTTGAGGTGTTAGAAAGGAGCCGCCATTTTGTGCGTTTGACCCCGGCGGGGGCGGTGTTGTTGCAGGAGGCGGGGGGGTTGCTGGACGGGTGGGAGGAGGGCTTGCGGCGGGTCCGGCGGACGGCGGCGGGAGAGGAGGGGGAGCTGCGCTTGGGGTACATTGGCCCGCCGACCCAGCCTTTTTTGGGGCGGCTGCTGCACGAGTACCGCGCGCGCTATCCGCTAGTGAGCTTGCGCTTGGAAGAGCGGACCCCGGAGCGGGTTTGGGAGATGGTGGCGCAGGGTCGGGTGGCGGTGGGCTTGACCCGGCCGGTGCCGAGCCACATTGCGCTGGGGCTGCGCACCGCGCTGCTGCGGGAGGAGCGATTGGGGGTGGCGCTGCGGGCGGACCATCCGCTGGCGGCGCGGGACAGCGTGGGCTGGCAGGACCTGGCCGGGGAGCCGCTCGTGGTGCTGGCGCGGCGGGAGGGGGCCAGCCTGCACGACGCCATTTTGGCGGCCTGCCGGGGAGCTGGTTTCATACCCCGGCTGGCCCACACGCCGAGTTTGATCGGGACCGTGTTGAGCTACGCCGAGGGCGGGGCCGGGCTGGGGATTGTGACCGACTCGGTGGTGCCGCCGGGGTCGCCCCTGCGCTTTGTGGCGCTGCATCCACCGCACACGGTGCCGCTGGTGATGGTCTGGCAGGAGGATCGGGATGCGCCCGCGGTGCAGCGCTTTCGCGAGCTGCTGCTGGCTTGGCAAGCGGCCGGGCAGTTGTGGGCTCCCCGCGCGGGGGAGTGAATTTTCTGGAGAAAAAGAGCCGGAGCCAGCGGGCCCCAGTCCCCCGGGGTGTTTGGCGCATCGGGCGCATCGGA
>CANHIJ010000016.1 GCA_947460575.1 Verrucomicrobiales bacterium
CAAGTCGCTGATAGAGAGCGATTTGACGCGAGGATGCCCGAGGCTAAACTGTGGCTGGTTTTTCCCCACCCGCCATGCCTGCTCCCCGCCGCTTCCTCTCTGACCAGTCTCAGGCTGGCTGTTTTCACGTGGTGAACCGCGTCTACGACCGCAAATTCCTCCTCGACGCCGAGGGCAAGGAATTCTTCCTCCGGGTGCTGCGCGCCTACGAGGACGTCCTGGGGGTGGAGGTGCTGACCTTTTGCGTCATGGACAACCACTTCCACCTGCTCCTGAGGGTTCCCCACCGACCGAAGGACTTTGACGTGCCCCTAGAGGTGGTGGTGGAACGGCTGGAGCGGGCTTTGGGGCGACTGACCGTGCAGCGGATGCACCGCCGCCTGCAACTGCTGCGGGACGCAAAAGACGAGGCGGGGATTGAAGTTTGGCGGGTGCAGCAGGTGAAGCGGATGTTTTCCCTGAGCGAGTTCATGAAGTCGGTGCAGCAGCGCTTTTCGCGGTGGTACAATGCGCGGGCGGAGCGGCGGGGGGCTTTTTGGGAGGGGCGCTTCACTTCGCTAATGGTCCAAGAGGAAGAGCGAGTGCTGCGCACGATGGCGGCCTACATCGACCTCAATCCGCTGCGGGCGGGAATGGTGGAGGATCCGGGGGACTACCGCTGGGGCGGGTACGCCGAGGCCATGGCGGGGAAGAGTCGGGCGCGGCGGGGGCTGGTGCGGATCATTGGGGCCGCGGCCTGGGGGAAGGCGTCGCTGGCAGATTGGAAGCCGAGGGCGGAGGAGATGGGTGGAGGGGGCGGGTGGGCGGTCGGGGAATGCGAGAGATTGCCCTGGGGCGCGGAGGCTTTTCCGGGGCGGGTGGAGCGGCGGGCACTGGTCTACTATCGGGCCCTGCTGGGGGGACAGGGAGCGGAGCGCAAGGGGCCGGACGGGGTGGTATTCCGGAGGGGGCTGTCGGAGAAAGTGCGGGAACGATTGCGGTCACCGAGCGAGCGGCGGTTGGCGGCAGAGGTGCTGATTCGGCGGGTCCAGCATTTCACGAGGGGGGTGATTTTGGGCGGGCGCTCGTTTGTGGACGAGTGGTTTGAGGGGCACCGGGAGGTGGTGCAGGGCAGCAGCCGGGAGGGGCGCCAACGGGGGAGCCGCAGCCTGGGGCTGGCAGCGCTGCGCGGGCTGTATGCCTTCCGGCGACTGCGATCGCCCACCCCGCCAACCGCTAGCGAGATAGCTCTGAGTGAAATTCCTCAGATAAGCAAAATGGGGAGCGCGCAAATTGCCGAGGGGCCCGCGGCGGTGCAATGCTAATAGAAAGAACTCAAGCGGAGCTCGCAATATGGGCCGACGGGCGAGGGGTGGTGGACAGGCTGGGACTCGAACCCAGGACCAGATGGTTAAAAGCCGCCTGCTCTACCAACTGAGCTACCTGTCCATTCGCTGCTAGCGGCCGATCGGCGCTGCGCGAATTGTTCCAATACACCCGAAACGACCAACCGCAAGCCTTTTTGCGGAGGTCGGGAAGCTTAAATCCGGCGGAAAAGGTGAAGGGGTGCGGACGTATTAAAAATAGATTTTATATCGCGCGCGCCAACTCCAGCCCGGAGGAGGCCGCTTGAACCGCCTAAACTCCAGCCGCCATGTTCCGCCTTCCCGGTGCCCCCGCCAAAGATTTGTGTGATTCCCACCTGGGAGCAACCCGGCGCGATTTTCTGCGCGTGGGCGGCAGCGGCATGCTTGGCTTGACGCTCAACCAGATTTTTCGCGCTCAGGCAGCGGCCGAGAGCAGCGGCGCTGGCGGCGGGCCCGGTTGGGGCAAAGCCAAAAGTGTAATCCTGCTGTATCTCCAAGGCGGCCCGAGCCACCTGGATCTCTGGGACCCCAAGGAAAACGTGCCCACCAACGTCAAAAGCGAGTTCAAGTCGATCCCGACAAAAATACCGGGCGTTCAGTTCACAGAGTTGCTGCCCCGCCTGGCCACGGTGAACGACAAGTTCACCTTGATTCGATCGATGAGTTATACCCCTAACGGGCTCTTCAATCACACCGCAGCTATTTATCAGATGATGACGGGTTACACCACGGACAAGGTTAGCCCATCTGGCCAGCTAGAGCCGCCCAGCCCCAAGGACTTTCCCAACTTTGGGGCCAACATCATCCGACTCAAGCCCTCCGACGTCCCGATGCTTCCCTTTGTGATGCTGCCGCGCCCCCTCCAGGAGAGCAATGTGGTGGGCAAGGCGGGGACGGCCGGTTTCCTGGGGAAAGCCTTTGATCCTTATACTCTGTACCCGGACGGCGACGACATGGACTTGGACAAGATGAGCCGGATTCGCATCGACGACCTGCAACTTCGCCCAGACGTCTTCACGGTGCGCCTGCAGCGCCGCGCTCGGCTGCGCGAAACCCTTGAAAAGCAGATGCCGGAGTTGGAGAAGGCGGTGGCCTCTTATCAACTGGATGAATACTACGACCGGGCTCTCAATTTGATCGTGAGCGGCCGCGCCCGGGAGGCCTTCGCTATTGAGCAGGAGTCCGCCGCCCTGCGCGACAAGTATGGGCGCAACACGTTTGGCCAAAGCTGCCTACTGGCGCGCCGCCTGGTTGAAGCGGGGACCAAGGTCGTAGAGGTGATCTGGCCTAAAGTCGCCAATTCTGACAACCATTCGTGGGACGTTCACAGCGGCCTCTTCAAGCGGATGAAGGACCAAGCGGCTCCGATGTTGGACAACGGCCTGAGTTCTCTGCTGGAGGATTTGGACGAGCGCGGCCTTCTCGACAGCACTTTGGTGGTGGCCGTTGGGGAGTTTGGCCGCAGTCCAGTAAAGGGCGTCAGCACGTCAGGCAACGGCAACACCCCCGATGGGCGAGACCATTGGCCCTATTGCTATTCGGCGGTGGTAGCGGGGGCAGGCATCAAGCGCGGCTACGTCCATGGCAAATCGGATGCTACTGGCTCGGCCCCGGCGGAGGATCCGGTCCACCCGGGGGAATTGTTGGCTACCATCTACCATGCCGTCGGAATCGCGCCAGAAACCATCGTCCACAATCACCTCAACCAGCCCCGCGAACTGGTCAAGGCCGCCGCGGTGTCCCAGTTGTTCGCGTAAAGCAATGGCCCTGGGGTCCCTTCCCCCAAATCCCCCGCCCGCCGAGGGGATCCTGCTGGAGGCGGGGCGCTCCTTGTTTCTCTGCCCTCTGCGTCTCAACGGGAGGTGCGACGGCGCTTGGTCGCCGACGGGAGGGGACGGTGCGGCGCCGACAACCCGCCCACCATGACGGCAGGCTAAGCGAGAGACGCAAGGTCCCCTCCACTTAAAATCAGAGAATTACCGCGATTCTTCCCATAGTTGTTTTCCTCCTAGGATGGCCTGAGGTGACACATCGATTGGCCCGGATATTCCGCGGGGTCCTGTCCCGGGGGCGGAGCGATTGACCTAGGTCGCCCACGCCCGAGTTCCCCGGCGCGAAGGCACAAAAAAGCGGCAGCCCGAGAAGGCTGCCGCTCTGAAAGGGGACGAATCGTTCGCTTTAGCGGGAATAGAGTTCAACCACCAGTTGCTCGTTGACGATGGGGTCGATTTCCTCACGGCTGGGGATACGATTCACAGTGCCGCCAAGTTTTTCCTTGTCCTGAGTGACCCAGTCAGGGGTGGGTACCGCCTGGGTGAGGTCGAGGGCGCGCACGCCCATCTGCTGGGAGCGGACCTTGCCTTTCATGGCGATGACGTCGCCGGGGCGGCATTGGTACGAAGGGATGTTCACCTTAGTACCGTTGACCGTGACGTGCCCATGGCCAACGTATTGGCGGGCGGCGTTGCGGGAATTGGCCAAGCCGAGTCGGTAGATGACATTGTCGAGGCGCAGTTCCAGCATCTGGAGCAAAATTTCTCCGGTGATGCCGCGGCGGCGGGAAGCCTCTTCGAAGAACTTGCGGAATTGCTTTTCCAACATCCCGTATTGGTAGCGCAGCTTCTGCTTCTCGGCCAAAGCGACGGCGTAGTCCGAGAGCTTCTTGCGGCCACTGCGGGCCCCGTGCTGGCCGGGGGCGAAGTTGCGGCGTTCCATGGCTTTGGAGGGGCCAAAAATGGCGACTCCAAAGCGGCGGCTGATTTTGTCTTTAGGACCCGTGTAACGTGCCATGTGTGTATGTAAGTCTGAAAGGTGAAAGAAAAAGGACTAGACGCGGCGGGCCTTGGGAGGGCGGCAGCCGTTGTGGGGAACAGGAGTCACATCCTTGATCGCAAGGACATCCACCCCCAGGGCCTGCACGGCGCGCACCGCCGATTCCCGGCCGGAGCCAGGACCCTTGACGCGGACTTCGGCTTCGCGGAGTCCGTGGCCCATCGCCTGACGGCAGGCATCTTGGGAAACCATCTGGGCAGCGTAGGCGGTGCTCTTGCGGCTGCCCTTGAAGCCCATCTTGCCCGCGCTGGACCAGCCAATCACGTTCCCCTTCAAGTCGGTCACGGTGACCAAGGTATTGTTGAAAGTGGAAACCACGTGGACGATGCCAGAGGTGATGTTCTTGGAGCCCTTGGCCTTGACAATTTTCGGCAAATTGTCGCCAGCGGGATCCAGGAGGAGCTTGACGGCCTCTTTGGAGGCGGCGGCCGCGGCGGCAGCCTTTTCTTCCGCCGTCTGCACCGGAGGAGCGACGGGGGCGGGGACGGGAGCGACAGCTTCCGCCGGTTTGAGGGATTCTTCAGCCATAGGGATCGTGGGAAAGGGGAGGAGAAATTACTTCTTGGTGGCCTTGCGCTGGACCCCGACGGTACGGCGGGGACCCTTGCGGGTGCGCCCGTTGGTCTTGGTGCGCTGGCCGCGGACGGGAAGTCCCTTGCGGTGGCGCACGCCGCGGTAGCAGTTGATCTGCTGGAGGCGCTTCAAATTGATCTGGATTTCCCGGCGCAGGTCGCCTTCGATGGTGATGCCGTTGGCCTGGATGATCTGAATGATGGCACCGAGCTGCTCGTTGGAAAGCTCACCGGCCCGCGTGTTGGGGTCGATGTTGGCTTGACCAAGGATTTTGCGGGCTAGGGAGGGGCCCACGCCGTAAATGTAAGGGAGAGAAGCTTCGATGCGCTTCTCGTTGGGGATATCGACGCCGAGCAGTCTGGCCATGAGATGTGGGAATGAGTGTCAGTTGAGGGAGGAAAGATCAGCCTTGGCGCTGTTTGTGCCGAGGATTTTTACAGATGACGCGGACCACGCCCTCGCGGCGCACGATGCGGCAGGATTCGCAGAGTTGCTTGACAGAGGGACGAACTTTCATGGCGGCGTTGAAGGGGGGTCGGAGGGACGGGGAGTGCAGCAGAGGCAGGTGAGAAAACTCGGCGCTTCTGGAAATCGACCCGGGGGAGGATTGAACCATGCAGCGCCGCCACGCCATGTTTGGCGCGGAGGGGCAGGATCAGTAACACACCGCGGGCGCTTGGCAAGGCGCGATGTGCATTTTTTTAGTGGGCCGCCCCCCCTGGCGCCAAGCCCCCGTCAGCCATGGCCAGGCGGCCTGGAATCTGCGCAGCGATTTCCGCGCTGTGGGTCACCACGACGATGGTTGCCAAACCGCTGCGGTGCACCTCTTGAAAGAGCGCCATGACGCGCGCCGCGTTGGCCGAATCCAAATTTCCCGTGGGCTCGTCGGCCAGGAGCAGCCGCGGCCGGTGCACCAGCGCCCGGGCCACCGCGGCCCGCTGCAGTTCCCCTCCGCTGACTTCGTGAGGGAGCCGACCGCCCTTTTCCTCCAACCCCGCCAGGGACAGCAGTTCGCCTCCGCGGGCCCGCGCCGCCCCGCGACCTACCCCCGCGAGCACCAGCGGCAAGCTCACATTTTCCAGCAGCGTCAAGCCCGGTAGCAGGTGAAAAAATTGGAACACGATGCCCACCGTTTCCCTCCGGTAACGCGTCCGCTGGGCTTCGCTGGCGGAGTGCAAGGCCACCCCCGCCACCTCCACCGTGCCCTCGTCGGGCTGGTCCAGCGCCCCCAACAAATGCAACAAGGTGCTCTTGCCGCAGCCGCTGGGCCCAGTGATCGCGGTCATGGTGCCCGCCGCCAGGTCCAGGGAAAACCCCTCCAGGGCACGCGCCCGGGCCCCGCTGCTTTCGCGGTAGGCGCGGCTAACTTGGCGGAGGCGAATCATGCGAGGGAGCCAAGGGGTGGCGCCTGTACTTGCCCCCGCTCCGGGCCTCCATCAAGCGTAAAAGCCGCCCACCCAGGCCTCGCCTCGTCCCCCGGCCCGGCGCCCGGGGCCAACCCCGGGCAATGCCCCAGGCCGGGGCCAGGAAATGCCCGGGGGCTGCGCTGAGCAGCGCCAAACTTGCCGAAAGTCCGCTTCCTTGGAAGTATTCCCTCCTCACCCCATGGCCCCACTTCCCATTCCACCCCTTCCCTCTCCCTTCCATTCCCGCTTTCCCCACTCCCTTTTCCCCCACTCCCGCTTTCCCCTCGCAGCCTGCCTCCCGCCCCCCTTCCCCCCGCTCCCCCTCGCGCCTCCCTCAAACAAAGCGTCCCGACCAGAAATCTGGCCGGGACCGCTCGGAATAGGTGGAGGGGTGCCGTGAGCCGCCAGGGGAGTTGGCCTCGCATGGGATCCAACTGGCCTCAGCCGGGCCAATTCAGAGCGGGGTGGGGTGGGCGGGCGGCGGCGGAATCAGGCGCTGGCGACAGCGGGTTCGACGGGCTCGGGAGGCGTGAGGGCGTCCTTGAGCTTTTCGAGTCCCCGATATTGCTTAACGTTTTTTTCCACCATGCCGCGCGACACGAGGTTTTGGAGCTTTTCGTAGGCCCGCAGGCGCAGCATCTCCTCGCCCCCGCTGACAGCATTCCGCAGCTTCAAGCACTCGTACACCGCCTCGAACAGGCTGTTGAAATCGTAGACCTTCGGTTTGAGAAGGGCAGCTACGAGCTCATCAGTGACATGATCCGGAAGTCGTCGGGAGAACCTGGTTCGTTTGGTGGTAGCCATAGATTTCCCAGTTTAGCACACTTATGCAAACCTGCGACCGAATTCGTGATCTCATCCTAAGGTTTTCCCTTAAACGCCCTCCCGGGGGCCGCCTTGGGACCCATTTCAGGTGACTTTTTCGCCAAAAAGCCCACCTCGGCGGCGCAATTTTCCCGGAATTTCCAAAAAAACCTGAAAATTATAGAGGGGTTTTCCTCATTTTTGATTCGCAAGTCGGCGGCGGGGCCGCTCAGCGCGGGTCAAGCTTGGGCTTGGCAGGGCGGGAGGCGGGCGGTTTTGGCCGCGGCAATTCGGCCCGCGGCGGGGCCTGGGCGCCTGCGGGAGGAACCGCGGTGGCCTCGGCGAGGGGGGCGGCGCCGTCGTCAAACCCTCCGATGCACTTCAAGCCGTCTGGGCTGATTTCAAAGGCTTCAATGCTGCAGGGGTAGACGGTGTCGGCATGCTCGTCGATAATCTTTTGGCCAAAGGCCTGGAAGGCCCCGAAATTGCGGGAAAACAAGTAGACGGTTTGCCGATCGGGCATCAAGGCCACAAGGCGGTCGCCCAAAACTCCCTGGAAGAGGGGCAGCAGGCGGGGCGAGAGCACTACGCTGGCCGAGAAGGGGCGCTCGCCCCGCAGCTTAATATAGGCGATCTGCCCAGATGCGTCCCGCTCCACCACCGGCTTCAAGGTAACCAACAGGCGGGTCGCCGCGGCCGCCGCCCGGGCCATGAACTGGTCCCAGTCCAAGCCCGTGGCCGCGAATTCCTCTCGGGACAAGTGGGTCAAACCGAGCACCGCATCCTCGCGCGCGGGGACTACCACGGTGCGCAGGGCCCCGGGCAAGGGGCGCGCCAGCGCGGTCCTCAGGGAGATTGGCTCCAGGGCCGCCACCAAGGGCTCCAGGGCGGTTACCGGAGCGGCTCCTGCAAGCCCCAAAGCCAGCAGCCACAATCCCGCCGTCGGCCAGATGCATTGCCATTTCATTCTTTGCACATCGCCCGCAACCCAGCCCCGCGCAAGCCCGGGAACTCGGCGAAATCCCTCGGCGCTAGTGTTCCGGGATTCCTAGCTTGGCAAACCCCGGCGGACCAGCTAGGGGTGGTCCCGGCGGGACCCTCTCTGCGCCGCCCCTCTCCCCTCCCATGCCCCCGCCTCGCGCTGCTGCGGCGCGACCTGCTGATCGACCTCCTTCGGTATTTTACGGCGTTTGGAAGCGACGGGCGCACCGCGGTCAAAAAGATCGCAGCCTACCACCAGTGCCACGCCGCCAAAAAGGACCTGGACAAAGGTGGTCAAGCCGCTGTCGAGCGACGGCAAGGCGGGCGTCATCTGGCACACCCAGGGGTTGGGCAGGCGCTTGCCGATGGTGTTTTTTGCCGGGACGTTGGTAAAAAATGAGGATCGCCTAGCGGTGCCCTACGTGGCACGACCCCACCGACGCCAAGGGCGTACTCAAGCTCGTGATGGCGGGGGCCGCCGCCGACCCGCCCGCCTGGCAATCCCACGTGCGCAACAAACAGGGCATGAGTAACCTAACCAAGCGCTGCCGCGATCCCAGCGATGCGCTCCAATCGGCAATCGGGCGGGACCTGTGGCTCACGGGATTCGATTGCCCGTCGATGCAAACCCCTATATCGACAAGCCGATGCACGGACGCAGGCCGTGACTTTTTACTCCGACCGCGACCGGGGAAACTCCGTAATCGACACCAGCGAAGCGGTCCGGGCGCGCCACAAGGACCGCGACGGGCTGCGCGCCATGTGCCGCGGCCTCCACTGCGCCCTCACCCTAAAGGGAGGCGCCGCAGACCGCCTCCAGCTCCTCGGCCAGGCACTCAAGCACGTCTACGGCCTCGAAGGCGAGGGCCAGGATGCCGAAAAGCAGGCCCGCAAGCGCTTCCACGGTGCCGTCGCCGATCTGGAAAAGGCATTCAAGCTCGTTTCCGTCCGCGACGAAGCCACCGCGGTCTGCATGGAAGTAGCGTTCTTCCGCGCGGTGAAGATCGCCACGAGCAAGTTCGAGGGCCATGGCAGGGCGCCGCTCCGCAGCTTCGACCTCGACGCCGCCAACGAGCGGTTTTTCAATCAAACGGTGTTCTAGACGGAGGTCATCGACCTGCTCCGCGTGGAGGGCATCATGCGCCCAGACATCTCCATCCTCAGCGAAGAATTCCTCCAGGAGATGGCGACCTGAAACACAAAAACCTCGCGGTGCAAGCCTTGCGCAGACTTCTCGCGGGCTAAACTAAGAGCCGCACCCGCACCGACTTGGGCAAAAACCGCCAGTTTTCCGCCATGATCGAGGCTGCCCTGGCCCAGTGCTACAGCCGAGTGATCAGCGCCGTCCAAGTAATCGAGAAGCTGATCGAGATCGAGCGCGACCTGCGCGAGGAACCCGACGACGGCCTGACGCCCAAAAAAATCACTTTCTATGACGCCCGGGCACAAAATGGCAACGCCACCGCGCCTTGATGAGCTACGCCGAGCTGCGACTGATCGCTTCGTAGCTCGTCAAAGCGGTCCGGGAAAACGCCGGAATGGACTGGTCGCACTTGGACCAGCGCCGCAAAAAAGTCCGCACCGCGGTCCGCCGCATTCTGCGCTTTTACGGGCAGCCCCCGACCTCGAAGGCGCCGCCATCCCCACCGTGGTCCTCCAAGCCAAAGCCCGCGCTGCCGAAGTCAGTACCACCAGACCGCGACCCCCAAGGCGCCGTGTTCCCCAGCCCCCTCCATCCCCCGGCGCCAAAATCGGCCCAGGGCATCGCCCCAGGATACGCCTGGGCCATAGCTTTCCCAACCCCTAAAGCGGCGCAACAGCCCCGCACCTGCGGCGATCACCAAAACCCATCGCCCGCCAAAGAATGGCGCAATCAGCCCACAACACATTCAGACTCCGCGCCAAGACCCACCTTGCCCCTGCAGGGTGATTTCCAGATGCCCGCCCGCAAGTGCGGTGCCGAGGCCAGAACCCATCGACGCTGCCAATTGCCCGGCGAATTTCGCCCGGGGCAGCCCAGCCTTGCGCCCGGGCTTCCCCCACTTCTCTAGGCGCCCACCGACTGCGGACGCACCCGCCGACGCAGCAGCGCTTCAACCCTAATCAGCGCGGGCACCCCGCCCAGCAAAAACCCCGCTGGCTCCGGCGCCGCGGTCATTTTTCCGACCCGCCCGCGGTCATTTGACCAGGTAAGGCGCCACAAATTGCCCGGCAAACGGCGCCTTTTGGGGGAGTTCGCGTTTTTGCGATGAACCCCGGAGCGGTGCTGCGGTGAACCTCGAAGCGGTCGCCCCACAAGGGGGCAATTTTCGACCAAGTGGGCGGCACGCGCACCTGCCCCTGGATCCCCATCGAGCAGCCATGCCGCGCCGGTAAAAATCGCGCCGGGCGGCCCTGGGAGTGAAACCCTCGGCCGGTCAGGGAAAACCCATCCGGGGTTGCCCTGGCGGGCGCAACTTGCCAGGCTAACAGCGCTTGGCCCGCGGCCCTCAGCGTCGATCGATGATCAGGGCTTCCACAAAATCGGCCCGGCCTGGTCGCAACTTGACTGGGAAACTGCGCTTTACAGCAAAGGACCGGCGCAGCCTATGGGGACGGGGCGTCACTCGCTGGTGCGGCGGGATCGCTCATGGCACCGCCATGACTCAGCCCATTGGCGTCATGATGCCGCCATTGGCGGGGTCATCGACATTGCCCAAGCCCCAACGGAGCTTCGCATACCATCCCAGGGCAACGCCCTGGGGTAGGGTTGGCAGCAAATCGCTGCGCTCTGAAGAAGCGCCGCATCGAGGTGGGAGAGCCCCACGCCCGCCAGTCGTCCTGATGCGGCGTTCCTTCAGGACGCGAGCCTTGGGCGCCTTGGTCACCCCAGGGCGTTGCCCTGGGCTGGTATGGTCTGACCTTACAGGGCAGAGGCGCCGCCATTCCCGAGGTCATGGGCGTTGAGGCAGACCGAATCCATCGGCTTCCAAATCGTTTCTGCCGCATAACTTATGCAAAACTTATGCAAATATGATTCAAGAGGCAAAATGCGCGGTGCCCATGCATGCACAACTTGCCTGGGAAATTGTGCTGCGCCCGCCGCCCACTTCCCAAGAGCCTAAGATTGTCAGGGCCTCAAAATAATTATTCTGTCCTGACCTCTATGCGCCGACGCGCCGATTCGACCCGGACATTTTCTCGACTCGGCCGAGGTGGGGCACAAATTGCCCGGCAAACTGCGCGGCGCCCGCGCCCACCGCAGGCGCAACTTGCCTGGGAAACTGTGCGCCCGCCGCTCGCTTCCCAAAAACCTAAGATTGTCAGGCCCTCAAAATAATTCTTCTGTCCTATCCTCTATGCGCCGACGCGCCGCGGGCGTTTCCTCGACTCGGCCGAGGTCATTTGACCAGATCACTTCAGGCGGCCCGTCTCGGGAATGGCCTCCGAGTTGCCTGCCCCCTCTTGGCCGCAAAAGGCGCCGAGTCCGGCCCGGCCGCGGGGCCCCTCGGCGCGCCACCCCTCCCGTGGCTCGGCTAAGCCCTGGCTTACCTAGGCCATCCGCCCCCGCGGGCCTACGCAGCTGCCGCCCCCCCTCATCTCGCCAAAAAATCCGCGCCCTCGGCAACTAAGCCCATCCGCTTTCCAAGTGCCCCCCGAGCCGAAAAACTCCAGAGCTCCGCCCATTTCCGTTAAAACTGGACACCCAAAGGGCCAAAACAACGCCGCTCCGCCCTAAAACGCGGCCGCGCCCTGAAAATGCCTGCGCTGCAGCCTTCAGCCCGCGCCCCAGTGCTAAGGCACAGCCCCCGCACCCAGTCTCGAAGGCCGCAGAACCCCATAATGCCCACAGGGGCCCAGAAGGAAGATCCTCTCGCGGCCGGGGCGGCCACCCAGAGAGGGAGGCCGCCGCCAGCGCGGAGAAATATGGTGGAGGCGACGGGAATTGAACCCGTGTCCTAACGCCTTTTAACGAAGGTTTCTACATGCTTAGCCGGAGATTTAGTTTAAGCGCGAGGCCTTCCGCCGGCGGAATGCCCCTCCCCGATCCCCCTGTGAATTTCGCCTAGGCCCCGGTGGCCCGGGCTTTTGGCTAGCCTGTTAAGTTGCACCCCCGGCCGTAACAGACATTCGGCAAGGGATGTCACCGTCAATTAAGCGGCGAGTGCGAGCTCGTTAGAGTTAGCGTTTGTTTTGTTTGATCCGAATTGTTAACGGGGCCAACGAATCATCCCCGGCATGCTGCCAACGCCTCCAGTCACTAGTCGAAACCGGTGCGCCCCCAGCGCTTCCATGATACGCCGTGACGGCAGGAATGCAAGTCCCCATCTTTTTTGCCCCCAAAAGCGCGTTTTCCCCCTTTCCGCTCCCCCCCCCTGTGGTATGGGCGAGCCGTGATGCGACTTTCCAAACGCGCGGAATACGCCCTCCGCGCCCTCGCGGCCATGGCCCGCCGCCCCGCCCAGACGGTTTCCCAAATCGAGGAGCTCTCGGCCGCCGAAGGGCTGCCCCCCAAAGTACTGGAACAAATCCTCCTAGTCCTCAAAAAAGCGGACCTCCTCCACAGCAAGCGCGGGGTCGGCGGCGGCTACCACCTCACCCGCCCACCCAGCCATATCTCCCTGGGCGATATTCTCCGCGCCGTCGATGGCCCTTTTCTCCCCCTCGGCGAAAACCCCGCCGAACTCGGCCCCGGCCTCCGTGCCTGCTTCGCCGACCTCACCGCCCTGGTCGACCGCCACCTCGACAGCCTCACCCTCGCGGACGTCCTCGCCCGGGAATCCGGCGGAAGCATGCACTTCGACATCTGAGGCCTCCCCTCGCCCCACCTTCCCGTAAGGCGCTTGCCCAAAATATTTCGCTAAAACTGCCCCCGCCGCGGAGTCTAAGGAGGAGTCCACTGATCTCCCCATGAGGCTCCCCGCTCTACTTGCCCTCCTCTGCACCCTGCGCGCTCCGGCGGCGCCAGTCGACTTCGCCCGCGACATCCAGCCCCTTTTTCAAGCGCACTGCACCAGCTGCCATGGCGCCACAAAGCAGAAATCCGGCCTCCGCCTCGACTACCGGGCCGCCGCCCTCAAGGGTGGCCAGGACCACGGCCCCGCCCTTGTCCCCGGGCAACCGGCCGCCAGCGCCCTGCTCCGCTTCGCCGCCAGCCCCAACCCCGCCGAGCGCATGCCCCCCAAAGGGCCCGGCCTCTCGCCAGCCGAAACCGCCACCCTGACCCGCTGGATCCAAGAGGGCGCCCCCTGGCCCGCCGCGGCCGAACCCGCGCCGATGAAAAATCCGCTCGACCATTGGTCCTTCCAGCCGCTTGCCCAGCCGAGCCCGCCACCGCCGACCGACCCCTCCTGGCCGCGCCAAGCGCTCGACCACTTCGTCCTCGACCGCCTAACTCAGGTCGGTTTGACGCCAGCCCCCGAGGCCGAGCCCGCGACCTGGCTGCGCCGCGTCTACCTCGACCTCACCGGCCTCCCTCCCAGCCCCGCTCAAGCCGAAGCCTTCGCGCAAGACCGACGCCCCGATGCCGCCGAGCGCGCCGTCGATCAATTGCTAGAATCGCCCCGCTACGGCGAGCGCTGGGCCCAGCATTGGCTAGACGTGGTCCGCTATGCCGACACCCACGGCTTTGAAGTCAACACCGAGCGCCCCCATGCCTGGCCCTACCGCGACTACGTCATCGACGCCATCAACCAGGACCTTCCCTACGACCGCTTCCTCCGGGAGCAACTCGCGGGCGACGCCACTGGCCAAGACGCCGCCACCGGATTCCTCGTCACCGCCTCGGTGCTCCTCCCGGGGCAAATCGGGGCCGACGCCGCCTCCCAGCGCCTCGCCCGCCAGGATGCCCTCGACGAAATGGTCGTCAATGTCGGGCAAACCTTCCTCGGCCTGAGCCTCGGCTGCGCCCGCTGCCACGACCACAAATTTGACCCCGTCAGCGCCCGGGACTACTACGCCTTCCAGGCCTTCTTCGCGGGCGTCGAATACGGCGACCGCCCCTGGCGCCGCCCCGATGCCCTCGCCCAGGCCGAAAAGCGCGCCGCCATACAGGACCGCCTGCGCCAGGTGGACTGCCAACTCGCCGCCTTCGAGCCCCTCGCCCGCCCCGGCCTCCCGCCCGCCGCTCCCCCGAGCCCTATCCTAAACGAGGTGACCTTCTCTCCTCGCCTAGCCAAGTTCGTGCGCTTCGCCATCCGCGATGCCCTCCCCCACCCTACCCTTGGCCTAATCGAGCCCTGCCTCGATGAATTCGAGATCCTAACTGACGATCCAGTGCCCCGCAACGTAGCCCTAGCCAGCTACGGCACCCGGCTCAGCGCCTCGGGGAGCCGCTCCAGCGCCTCCCATAACCTGGAACACCTCCGCGACGGAATCTACGGAAACGACCACAGTTGGATGTCCGACCAACCCGGGCGCGGCTGGGTGCTCTTTGCCCTGCCCGAGGCCGTCTCGATTCAGAAAGTCCGCTGGAGCCGCGACCGCGAGGGCCACTTTGGGGACCGCCTCCCCAGCGCCTACACCCTGGAAGCCGGGATGAGCCCGGGCGCCCTCGAAACCCTCGCCGACCAACCGCCCCTCCGCGCGCCCCTCCACGCCCTAGCTAATACCGACCGTTTCCCCCCCACCCCCGCCAAGCGCCTCCGCTTCACGATTTTCCGCACCAACAACCTCGAACCCTGCCTGGACGAACTGGAAGTCTTCGACGCCCAAAACCAAAATGTCGCTCTAGCTTCTTTTGGCACCATCGCCACCTCCTCCGGCGACAAGGTGGAACCTGGCCGCCACGAGTTAAAGCATCTCCACGACGGCCACTATGGCAATTCCTTTAGCTGGATGTCCAACCAGTTAGGCCAAGGCTGGGTGGAACTAGAATTTCCCCACCCGGTGGCCATCCAGCGCGCCGTCTGGTCGCGCGATCGCGCCGGGCAATTTGCCGACCGACTCCCCCTCGCATACCGCATCGAAGTCGCTCTAGCCTCTGGGCCCTGGCAACTCCTAGCCGACTCCAGCGACCGCCTGCCGCCCCCGCCCCCAGGAGCTTCCGCCGCCCCCGCTCCCCTGGCTGATCTCCCGGAAGCCGAGGCCCTCCTAGAGGAAAAAAAGGGCCTCGCCGCCACCCTTGCGGCCGCCGCAGATCCGCTCGTTTTCGCCGGAATATTCCGCGCCCCCGACCCCATCCACCTCCTCCACCGCGGCGACCCCGAACAGCCCCGCGAAGCCGTCGCCCCCGCGGTCCCCAGCGCCCTCGGCCACTTGGCCCTCCCCAGCGGCGCCCCGGAGCAATCCCGGCGCCTCGCCCTGGCCGACTGGATTACAAGCCCACAAAACCCTTTAACGGCTAGAGTCATGGTCAACCGCATTTGGCAGGGCCACTTTGGCGTCGGCCTGGTGGAGACCTCGAGCGACTTTGGCCACAGCGGTGCGGCCCCCTCTCATCCCGAGCTGCTCGACTGGCTGGGAGGGGAATTCATCCGCTCCGGGTGGTCCCAAAAACACCTCCACCGCCTCATCGTGCTCTCCGCCACCTACCGCCAGAGCAGCCAGCCCGCCCCGAGGCCAGGTGCCCCCAACCCCGCTCAAATCGACGCCGAGAATCGGCTCCTCTGGCACTACCCGGCGCGGCGCCGCGACGCCGAATCCCTCCGCGACGGGATCCTCGCTGCCTCTGGACAACTCCATTTGCAGATGGGCGGCCCTGGCTTCGACCTCTTCGACAAGCGCGGCGGCCTCGAGGGATTCCAGCCGGTGGAACACTTCACCGGCGAGGGCCTCCGCCGCCTTATCTACGCCCACAAGGTCCGCCGCGAGCGGGAGGCTGTCTTCGGCGCCTTCGACTGCCCCGATGCCGGCCAAAGCACCGCCCGCCGCCGCCAATCGACCACCCCCATTCAAGCCCTCAACCTGTTCAATAGCGACTTCACCTTGGAGCAATCCGCCGCCCTCGCCCAGCGCGCCCTAGCAGAATCTTCAAACGATCTCTCACAGCAAATCGCCCGCGCCTGGCAACTCGCCTTGGGCCGCCCGCCCCGCCCCGCCGAAATGCAGGACAGCCTCCCCCTGGTCCGCGCCCACGGCCTCGCCACCCTCTGCCGGGCTCTTATTAACACCAACGAGTTCCTCTCGCTGCCATGATCTACCCCGCCGAATCACTTTCCCTGGCCGGGAGGCACCTTCTGGACCGGCGGCGTTTCCTCGCCTCCACCGCCACCGCCCTCGGCTCCGTGGCCCTCACTAGCCTGCTGGGAACCGAACGCCTCCTCGCGGCCGCTTCCCCTCTCATCGACCCCGCTCAGCCCTACGCGCCCCGCCCGCCTCACTTTGCCCCCCGCGCCAAAAACGTCATCGTCATCTTCTGCGCTGGAGCCGTCAGCCAATTGGAAACCTGGGACTACAAGCCCTCCCTCATCGCCCACGACGGCCAAGCCCTCCCCGGCGGCCCCGCCGTCACTTTTCAGGGCCCCTCCGGAAATCTCGCTAGGCCGCAGTACGAATTCCGCCAGCGCGGCGCCACGGGAAAATGGGTTTCGCAGCTCATCCCCGAGCTCGCCGCCCTCACCGACGACCTGGCCTTCGTCCACTCCCTCACTAGCAAAAGCAACACCCACGGCCCCGCGGAAAACTTCCTCTCCACCGGCTTTGCCCTCGACGGCTTCCCCAGCCTGGGTGCCTGGACCACCTACGCCCTCGGCAGCGCCAGCCAGGAGCTTCCCGCCTACGTCTCCATCCCCGACCCCCGCGGGGTCCCCCAAAACGGTTCCAATAACTGGGGTCCCGGTTTCCTCCCCGCCGCCTACCAAGGCACTCCCCTGAGCTCCAAACACCCCGTGCGGCATCTCGCCCCCCGCGGCGTGCCCCTCGCCGCCGACCAGGCCGCCCGCAGCCTCCTCCAGCGCCTCAACGCCCAGCACCTTCAAGATCACCCCGCGGATCAACAACTCGCCGCCCGCATCGCCAGCTACGAACTGGCCGCCCGCATGCAGCTCAGCGTGCCCGAAATCAGCGACCTCGCCACCGAACCCGCCCACCTCCTCCGCGCCTACGGAGCCGACGACGCCGCTAATCCCACCAAGGCCGCCTTCGCCAAAAACTGCATCCTGGCGCGCCGCCTCGTCGAGCGCGGTGTCCGCTTCGTGCAGCTCTTCAACGGTGCCTACGCCAGCGGCGGCGAGCTCAACTGGGACGGCCACAGCAAGCTGCGCGAACAATACGACCGCCACGCCGCGGTTCTCGACCAACCCGCCGCCGCCCTCATCCGCGACCTCCGCCAACGCGGATTGTTAGAAGAAACCCTCGTGGTGTGGTGCACCGAATTCGGCCGCATGCCCTTTTTCCAAAAAGGCGCTCAAGGCCGCGACCACAACCCCGACGGCTTCACCTGCTGGATGACCGGCGCCGGCATCCAACCAGGCGTCAGCCACGGGCGCACCGACGACCTCGGCCAGAAAGCCATCGAGGACATTCACCCCTTGTACGACTTCAACGCCACCATCCTGCACCTCCTCGGACTCGACCACGAGCGCCTAACTTTCGAACACAATGGGGTGCAGCGCCGCCTAACTAACGTAGAAGGCAACGTCATCCACCAGATCCTCGCCACCTGACCCGCCCCGCCGCGGCCCAAGCCTACCTTGACGCTCCTCACCCCCTGGAGTAACGCTCGGCACCCCCTCGCGGCCCCCTTTTATACTTTCCCCCTCAATCCCTAACAACAAACTCAACATCCTATGAAACCCGACCGCCGACGACTTCTCCTGGCTCAAACCATCCTCGCCCTCAGCGGCGCCGCCGCCGCCCAGGCGGATGTTAGAATGCCCAAGCTGTTTAGCGACGACATGATCCTGCAGCGGGACCTGGCGACCCGCATCTGGGGCTGGGCCGACGTTGGAGAAAAGGTCACGGTGAACTTCGCCGGCCAAACGCGCAGCGCTACCGCTGGGGCCCAGGGGACCTGGGAGGTGCAACTCGCCGCCCTGCCCGCCTCCGCCAAAGGGCAGGACCTGGTGGTACTAGGCCGCAACGCCCTCACTTTTCATAACGTCTTGCTCGGCGACATCTGGGTCTGCGGCGGCCAATCCAACATGGAATGGACCCTGGGCAGCTGCCGGGCCCCCGAGGATATCAAGAATGCTAACTTCCCGCTGATCCGCTGGATCCGGGTCCCCAACACCGCCGCGGAATCCCCCCAGGAAGACCTACCCCCTAACCACCAGGCCCGCTGGGCGGTGTGTGAACCCGGCAACGCCGCCGGCATCAGCGCCGTCGGCTTCTATTTTGCGCGCAAGCTGGCGCAGGAAACCGGCATCCCCCAAGGAGTGCTCGCCAGCAATGTCGGCGGCACCAACATCGAAAAGTGGATCCCCCAGCCCGCCTTCGCCAAGGAACCTTCCCTAGCCGAAATGACCCAGCGCATGGATGCGGAAGTCAAAAACTACAGCGTTGCGGTGGCCCAGCAGGTCCCCCGCCTCGAAAAGTGGCTCGGCGACGTCAAGGCCGCCCTAGCCGCCCAAGGCCCCATCCCGCCGCGCCCCGAGTTCCCCATCCACCCCTCCTTGCCCGGTTCCCCGCAAGGCGGCAACTGGTCCCACCTCTATTATGGCATGATCCACCCCCTGACCAAATTTGGCATCAAGGGCGCGCTCTGGTACCAAGGTGAATCCAACGGCAGCGAAGCCGATTCCTACTTCGTCAAGAAGCGCGCCCTCATCGGCAGCTGGCGCCAACAGTGGGCTCAAGGCGATTTCCCCTTCTACTTCGTCCAGCTCGCCAATTTCCAAAAGCCGAGCCAAGATCCCGCCGGCGGCGACGGCTGGGCCAAACTCCGCCAGGCCCAAACCAAAACCCTCACCCTTCCCCACACCGGCATGGCCGTGGCCATCGACCTCGCCAACGCCGACAACCCGGACGACATCCACCCCACCAATAAATTGGACGTCGGCGAGCGCCTCGCGCTCTGGTCCCTCGCCAAAGACTACGGCAAAAAGGACCTCGTTTACAGTGGCCCTCTCTATCAATCTATGAAGACTGAAGGCAGCACCATCCGCCTCACCTTCGACAGTGTGGGCTCCGGCCTCACCGCCGCTGCTAAAACCGGCCTGGCTCCCACCGCCCCCACTCCGCAAGCCAAGCTTCAGCGCTTCGCGATTGCCGGAGCCGACCAAAAATGGGTCTGGGCCGACGCCGCCATCGACGGGGCCACCGTGGTCGTTTCCAGCCCCCAAGTCCCCCAGCCGGTAGCGGTGCGCTACGCCTTCACGATGAACCCGGTGAGCGCTAACCTTTACAACAAAGAAGGCCTCCCGGCCTCCCCCTTCCGCACCGACGACTGGTAACCGCTAGGCGCGGCGGCGACTTGGCAGAGCCCAACTCCCCCAAGTCGCCGCCCCGGCGCCCTATTGCCGCATCCGCAGTGCCGGCGCCGCCGCCAGCAAACTCTGCGAATACGGGTGCTGCGGCGCCGCCATGAGCGACTCCGTTTCTCCCAACTCCACGATGCGCCCCTGCTGCATCACCGCCGTGCGATCGGCTAGATATCGCACCACCGAGAGATCGTGGGAGACAAACAACATCGTCAGCTCTAACTCCCGGCTCAACTTTTGCAGCAAGTTGATGATTTGCGACTGAATGCTCACGTCGAGCGCGGAAACCGGCTCGTCCGCCACCAAGAGGCGGGGCTGCGGTCCCAGGGCCCGCGCGATGGCAATGCGCTGCCGCTGCCCACCCGAGAACTCGTGGGGATATTTCAGCGCCGCCGCGGCGTCCAGACCCACTCGCTCCAGCAAGGCCCCCACCGCTTGCCAACAGGACGGCCCATCCAAGGGACCCACCCGGGCCTGAATCGCCTCTGCCAAGGTACTGAAAATGGTGAGGCGCGGATTCAGCGAGGCATACGGGTCCTGGAAGACCATTTGGAAGTTCAGCCGGGCTGCCCGCAGCCGCGGCCCCCGCAAATGCGAAAGATCCTGCCCCTCCAACAAAATGCGCCCGCTGCTGAGCGGCTGCAGCTGCATGATGGCCCGCGACAAGGTGCTCTTGCCGCAGCCTGACTCCCCGACCAAACCGAGAATTTCCCCCTTGGCCAAGGTGAGGCTGACGCCGTCAACGGCCCGCTGCGAAGCCGCCCCACCCCGCCCCGGAAAGTGCACGGCCGCGTCCTCAATCACCAAAAATGTCGCCGCCGCACTCATCAGGCGAGCCCTCCTTCCACGCAGCCAGGGCAATCTTGAATCCAATGCCGTGGCGCCACCTCCCGCAACCGCGGCCTTCGATCAGTTAAGCAGAGCCCGCGGCGCTCCTCGCTCTGGCGCGCGCGGAAGGCGCAGCCAGTCGGCAGCTGGCTCAAATCCGGGGGCAAGCCGGGGATGGTGTAGAGGGCCTGCCCTTTGTCCTGCAAGGCCGGGATGGAGCGCATCAGCGCCCGCGTATAGGCGTGCCGCGGATCCGCAAAAAGCGCCGACGCTGCCGCCGACTCCACCAGGCGCCCCGCGTACATGACGTTGACCACGTCGCAAACCTCGTGCACCACCGCCAAGTCATGGGTGATAAAAATAACCGCTATCCCGAGGCGCTTCTGCAGGTCCTTGATCAGGTCTAACACCTGCTGCTGAATAGTGACGTCCAGCGCCGTGGTGGGCTCATCGGCGATCAGCAGCTCTGGCCGCGTAATCAAGGCCATCGCAATCATGACGCGCTGCCGCATCCCCCCAGAAAATTCGTGCGGATATTGGTCCATCCGAGTCGCCGGGTCGGGAATCCCCACCTCCCTGAGGGCCTCAATCCCCCGCGCCCAAGCCGCCGCCTTGCTCAGGCCCTGGTGCAGCCGGAGCGGCTCCCCCAGTTGGGTCCCAATTTTTAGGTAGGGATTGAGCGAAGTCATGGGGTCTTGGAAAATCATGCTGATGCGGCTGCCGCGCACTTTTTGCAACTCTCCTTCAGAAAGCGCTAGGAGGTTTTGCCCCCCAAACATGGCCCGCCCACCTTCGATGCGGCCGGGCGGCTGCGGAATTAGCCCCAGCAGGGAATAGCAGGTCACCGACTTCCCAGATCCGCTCTCCCCCACGATGCCCACGGTTTGCCCCGCCTCCACGCGCAGGGAGACGCCATCCACCGCCCTCACCACCCCATGGCGCGTGTGGAAGGAAACCTGGAGATCGCTGACTTCTAGAATGGCACTCATCTGATAAAAAATGTGGCAGGGGGCTCGGGTCGCCGCTCAGTCCTTGCCCGACTTGACGTCGATGGCGTCGCGCAGGCCGTCGCCGACAAAGTTAAAACAAAACAACGTGAGGGAGAAAAAGCCTGCCGGAATGCCCAAGAGCCAAGGATAGGTTTCCATGCTCTTGGCGCCCTGGTCGATCAGGCTGCCCCAGGAGCTTTGGGGGGGCTGCACCCCCAGACCGAGAAAACTCAAGGCCGCTTCTAACAACATCACAGCCGGGACCGTCAGCGTGGTGTAGACGATCACCGGGCCGAGCACATTGGGCACAATGTGCCGGAAAATAATCCGGCTATCGCTCAGCCCCAAGGAGCGCGCCGCTTCGACAAATTCCTGCCGCGCCTGCGCCTGGACCCCCGCGCGCACGATGCGCGCCATCGTCAGCCACTCCACCGCCCCAATCGCCAAGTACAACAACATCATGCTGCGCCCAAAAGCCACCGTCAGCAAAATCACAAAGACCATGAACGGCAGCGAGTACAGCACATCCACCACCCGCATCATCACCGAGTCCGCCCGCCCTCCCAAATAGCCCGCGGTGGCCCCATAGGCTACCCCGATGATGAGCGACACCAGCGTCGCCAGAGCTCCCACATTGAGCGAAACCTGCCCCCCCGTGAGGACGCGCACTAACAGATCGCGCCCCGCTTCGTCGGTGCCAAACCAGTGTTCGGCCGACGGTGGGGTCGCCCCCTGATCCAGGTTTTGAGCCTCGATGGTGTGGCTGCAAAAGAGCGGGCCGACATAGCAAAGCAACACGATGCCGATGAGGACCGTGCCGCAGGCCATGGCGAGGCGGTTCTGGCGCAGGCGCGCCCAGGCATCCTGGCGCAGGGAGCGGCCGCGGGAAAGCGTCGCCGTTGGAGGGAGGGATACAGCGCTCATGTGAGGCGGACGCGGGGGTTGAGCCAGGCTTGGAGGATGTCGGTTCCCAGGTTGATCAGCACCAGCAGGGCCGCGTAGAAAACCGTAGTCGCCTGCACCAAGGTGTAGTCGCTGTTGAACACCGAGCCCACAAAGTGTTGGCCCAGGCCCGGCAATTGGAAGATTTTTTCAATGATGAAGGAGCCGGTAGTGATCCCGGCAAAGGCTGGGCCCAAAAAGGCCACCACCGGAAGCAGCCCTCCGCGGAGGGCGTGGCCCAGCACAATCTGGCGCCCCGGCACCCCCTTGGCCCGCGCCGTGCGGATGAAATCCTGGTTGAGCACTTCCAACATCCCACCCCGCGTCAGGCGCGCGATGTAGGCCGCGTAGATCAAGCCCATGGTCGCCGAGGGCAAGATCCAGTCGCTCCGCTCAAACCAGCCCGCCACATTCAGCCACCCCAACTTGAGGGCAAAAATCCACTGCAGCACCGGCCCCATCACAAAGGTGGGCAGGCAAATCCCCAACATCGCCAGCGACATCGCCGAGTAGTCCAACCAGGTGTTCTTCCGCAGCGCTGCGATGATCCCCGCCGGAAGACCCACCCCCAAAGCCACCGTTAGAGCACTCAGGCCGATCACCAGGGACACCGGAAAGGAATCGGCTATAATCTTGGCATTCGGCATGCCCTCGTAGCGCAGCGAAGGCAGCAAGTCCCCCCGCGCAAAGCTCGCGGCGTGCACAAAATACTGCTTCCACACTGGCAAGTCCAAGCCGTACCGCTTCTCCATCTGCGCCCGCACTGAAGCCGGCATCGCTTTCTCCCCCGCAAAGGGGTCCCCGGGCTTGAGGCGGATCAGAAAAAAAGTCGCCGTGAAGACCACCCCCAGCACAAGCAGGGACTGGAAAAGGCGGCGCAGGATGAAGCGGAGCACAGCAGCAGGGAGGTGAGAGGGCTAGTAAAAAATGTTCGACCCTAGCGGTTCCAAAAGGAATCCATGGAGGAGGCCGGGGGCGGAGAAATCAACTCAAAGTGTTTCCAAGGGTGGTTGTCGAGCAGCTTGGGATGCCACTCCTTGACGGCCGGGTGCACCAGGCGGGATCGTGTGTAGAAGTAAATCGGAATCGCCGGGACCTCCGCAAGCACCAATTCCTCGGCCTGGTGAAGCAAGGCGAAGCGCTTGGCCCCATCGCCTTCTTGGGTGGCCGCCGCCACCAGGCGGTCGAACTCGGGGTTGCTCCAGTGGGTGTTGTTGTTTCCGTTTCCGGTAGTCCACATGTCGATGAACGTCGCTGGATCCAGGTAGTCGGCGTTCCACCCCCCGCGCATGATGTCATAGTCAATGCGCGACATGCTGTCGAGGTAGACCCCGAAGTCCTGATTGAGAATGCCAATGCTGATGCCGAGGTGCTGCTGCCACATCTGCTGCACCACTTCGGCAATGGCGCGGTGGGCCTCGCTGGTGTTGATGAGGATCTCGAACTTGGGGAAACCTTGGCCCCCGGGATAACCCGCCGCCGCCAGCAGGCCGCGCGCCTTCTCAGGGTCGAACTTGAACAGATCCGCCGCCGCATAGCCCTCCATCGCCGGCACCAATCCACCTGCTGGCTTCTGCCCCGCCCGGGTCACGTTCCGCACAATGGACTCCCGATCCAACGCATACGCCAAGGCCTGCCGCACCCGCGGATCCTTCAGCGCGGGGCGCTCGGTGTTGATCCGATAAAAATACACAGCCGTGTTCGGATCCTGCTTAAAAATGCCGGGGTGGTCGCGCCGATAGGCGGGGATTTTGTCAAGCGGCACGATTTCGGTGACGTGCAGCATCCCCTTGCGGAAAAGGCGCTCCTCGGTGCTGTCGCTGTCGATGGGGTAAAAGCGGATCCCCTCGATTTTCACGTTGGCGGCGTCCCAGTACTGCGGATTTTTCTCCACTTCTAACACTTGCCGAAAAAGCTGCCGCTTGAGCTGAAAGGCGCCGTTGCCCACCATGTGGCCCTCCTGGGACCAGGGGTTTACCCGGTCTAGCGGATCCCCGTATTTTTCAATGGTATGGCGCGGCACCGGCCACCAGGAGGTGTGCAGCAGCATCAGGATAAAATGGGGCGTCGGCCCCACCAGGGTGACTTCGAGGGTGTGCGCGTCGAGCGCCTTGGCGCCGACCGCCTCTGCCGACACCTTTTGCTCGTAAAATTCCCGCCCATTCTTCAGCGCGAATAACATCTGCGAGTACTCCGCCGCCAGGGCCGCCGTGAGCATGCGCCGCCAGCTCCACACAAAATCCTCCGCCGTCACCGGCACCCCATCGCTCCAGCGGGCATTGTGCCGCAGGTGAAAAGTCCACACCGACTTGTCAGGGTTGGACTCCCAGCGCTCCGCCACTCCGGGCTCGGCCTCGGCGTCCTTGACCGGGTCCTCCGCTACCAGGCCTTCGAAGAGCGCCATCATCAAATGGTGCTCGCTCACGCTATTGACGAGATGCAGGTCCATGAAGCGCGGGTCGGCCCCATTGCCCACCAGCAAAATTTTGCGCTCCGCCCCCTCTTTGGCATCCATGGTGCCGCTGCCGCAGCCAGTCAGGCCCACCGCCGCCAGGACGGCGCAGAGTAATGGAAAAAGTCGAATCGAAAGCATAGGCGGGCCTACCTATGTACGAGCAGCATCCCCTGTGCCAGAACAATTCGCGGCCAGCCCCTCGCTCCCGCGACTTTCTCCCGCCGCTCCTTTGAAAGACCGCGGCGCTGAGGGCAGTTTCCCACTGGCCGGTTGCCGACGCCTCCCGCCACCCGCGGCGGGCCTCTCTAGCCCGCTCGCCCAAAAAAAGCGCCACCACCTAACTAACTCATCTGTGAACCCACCCTCCCTCGCTAGACTTCTGACCTCCCTCGGCTGCGCCGCCTTGGCCCCCCTCTGCGCCGCCGAAGACAAGCCCAAACCCCCAGAGCCCCCCACTTACACGACCCCGGAATCCGCCGGCGCCGACTTCACCCAGCAGGGCGAATACGAAGGCCGCCTCGGCGACGCCAAAATCGGCGCCAATGTCATCGCCCTCGGCAACGACACCTTCCGCGCCGTCTTCCACCGCCAAGGCCTCCCCGGCGCCGGCTATGACGGTTCTCCCAAAATCGAAGTCGTCGGCCAGCGCCAGGGCGACCACATCGCCTTCAGCGGTCCCTGGACCGCGGCCCTCAAGCCCGACGGCCTCAGCGGCAAGACCGACCAAGGGGCCACTTTTCAACTCCAGCGCGTGGTGCGCCACAGCCCCACTGAAGGCGCCAAAGCGCCCGACGGCGCCATCGTTCTCTTCGACGGCACCTCCCCGGACCAATGGCAAAACGGCCACCTCGATGAGCGGAAATGGCTCGCCTCAGGCACGAAATCCAAGCAGGCCTTTCACTCCTTTGACCTGCACCTCGAATTCATCCTCCCCTTCAAGCCCCTCGGCCGCGGCCAGGGCCGGGGCAATAGCGGCGTCTACCTCCAAGACCGCTACGAATTGCAGGTCCTCGACAGTTTCGGTCTTAAGGGCGAAGACAACGAGTGCGGCGGCATCTACCGCAACAGCCCTCCCAAGCTCAATATGTGCTACCCTCCCCTCCAGTGGCAGACCTATGACATCTCCCACACCGCGGCCCAGTTCGACGCCTCCGGCAAAAAAACCCATCCCGCCGTCGTCACCGTGAAACATAACGGCGTCGTGGTCCAAGACCACCTCGAACTCCAGGGCGCCACTCCCGGCGGCGGCTTCGAAACCGAAGTCCCCGCTCCCGGCCCGATCCAGTTCCAAGGCCACGATAATCCCGTCTTCTACCGCAACGTCTGGATCGTCAAAAAATAGCTGCCCGATCCGCGCCTCAGTCCCCATAACCAAAAAAGGCTTGACCCTCTCAGGGCCAAGCCTTTTTTTATGGTCAGCCGCAAGCGGCTAAGGTCCGCGCTTAAGACTGCGCCTCGTAGGGGCCGGGATCCACTTTGCCGAGGCGGGTGATTTTCACGTGGCGAGTGATCGCCGAGTCCTCGCTGGGGAGGTCCACGGCGTCGCCCACCGAGCGGTTCATCAGCGCTTGGGCGCTCACCGAAAGATAGGAAATGATGTTCTCCTCAATCTTGGTGTCCCAGGCCCCCAAGATGGAAAAGGTCTCTTCCTTGCCGGACTCCAGATCCACATAGGAAACCACGCTGCCCACGCTAACTAAAGTATCGGTGGCATCGGAAAAATCGGTGCCCTTGGCGCGGTTGAGGTCGCGCTCGATGTCGAAGCGGCGGCGGCTCAAGACCAGGGAGTATTCCTTGGCCGATTTGAACTCGAAGTTTTCCCGCAAGTCGCCGTATTCGCGGGCGATGGAGATGTCCTCGATGTTTTTGGGGATTTCCACCTGGATGAGGTGCTCGTAGGTGCGGCGCTTATCCGTTAGACTGGTCCAAGAGACGATCAGGGTTTCCTCCTGTTCCTCCTCCTTGTCGCTGCTGCGCTCGGTGATGATGTCCTCCAATTCCGGGTGCACCCGGATAAAGCGGGCTAGCAGGGAGCGCTTGCCCATCTCCTCGATGCCGGGGGAAAGCATGACTTGGCGGGCGAAGTTGCGCGCCTGGGCCAACTCCCCGAGCGCTAGGAAATCCTTGATCACTTCCTTGTCCGCGAGCAGGAAGTCGTTGATGCGATTGGCCTTGCGGTTGGCTTCATCGAAGTGGTCCCGCTCAATCGCGCTCAGCATGGCCTTGGACAACTCCAAGCTGAACACTTTGGCCCCGAGCCCCTTCCGCTCCTTGCCCAGCCACACCAAGGTCTCGGAGGATAGGCTGCGCTGGGTGATTCCCGTCAGGAAAAATTTGTGGAGGGGCGCCTCGTAGCCCTTCTCCTTCAGCACGGCCACGATCTCGCCCAAACTGCGCTGGCTGAGCCGGTTGATCAGAGGCAGCAAACTGCTCACCCCAGCGTCGCCGGTGGCGTCCACCAAGGCGTCGAAGACGCGCCGCTGCCGGGAAACCGCTAGGCTCCCAACGCATTCCGCCAAGCGCGGGCCCTCCGCGGCGATGGCCTTGGCCAGGGCCGGGGAGACCTCGTCGTGCAGCGCCTTAACCTTATCGCGCAATTCATCCCGCGAAAGAATCAAGTCTAACGCCTCCACCGGCCGCAGGCGCAAATTCTGCGTCGCGGCCTCATCCGCTTCCTTAATGATAGACTCTAGCACGCTCTGGTCTTGGAACAATTCCAGCTCCCGGGTGATGGCGTCGAGGGCCTTGCCCTTGCCCTTCAGGTCGCGCGCCTTGCGGAAATCCGAAAGCAGGGCCTCGGCCGGGCTGAGGTCGCCCCCGCGCAGCTCTAGCGGCAGATTGCGCTTGGCGGGCACAATGAACTCCGGACGGCTGCGCAGCTCCTTCTTGCAGGATTCCCACCAGCCCTTAAAGGCGCCCTCGCTGACCATCTTCGGCTTCACCACCGCCTCAAAGGCGTCCAAGGACATGCTCCCCTTGTGGCTCAGCAGCACCGCCCGCACCAACCCAGGCTTGTCTTCCTTGGCCAGCTTCTGCAGCGAAGCCGGATCGGCGTGGCGCCGCGCCAAAATGTGGGTGTCGGCCACCGGATCGAGTGACTTGGCGGCAAATTCCACCTTCAAGGAGTGCCCCGGCTTGTCCTCAAAATCTACAATCACCTGGTCCTCATCCAGCTTCCAGGCTGCGATGCGACCCACCCCCCAGCTCTTGTGCGAGCAGTAAGTGCCAGGCGCCAGCGCCGACAGGCGGGGCGCCAGGATACCTTGGAGCTTGCCGTTGGCGACCAGTTTGGAAATCTCGGGATGGACGGTGGACATAGTTGTAGGGGGAGCGCTGCAAATCAGGTTCCTCCGTCTCAGACAACGGGGGAATCACAGCCATCGCCGTGCCCTCCGCCCCATGCAAGGCGAGATTGCCAACCCCGACCCGCTACTGCGCCTCGTAGTCCACCACCACCGCCTTGGCGAGGTGCGGCTTGATCAAGGTAACAAACTTCTCGTGCTCGGGGTGGTGGATGTACCCCGATTCCAAGGCGGCCTTGCTTTCAAATCCCACCGAAAAGACGTGGGTCAATTCGGGATTCATTTTCTCCGGACTCACATTGAGGCCCCACTCGAAGCTTTTCACACTGGGAATGCTTTTCGAGAGCGCCTTGAAGGCGGTGGCGATCTCCGCAATCTTGGCCGGAGCGGTGCCCTCTTTAAAACCAAAAATAACCACGTGGCGGTAGGGGGCGGGCTCAGCAGACATAGCGGCGAATGGGGTGAAAAAGAGCGAGGCGGCGGCGAGGGAACAGGCGATTTGTTTCATGGGTAGGCAAAAAAGTCAGGCCCCAGCTCAAACGAACTCGGCCACTCCCTTTGTTCATGGAAAAACCGCCGCCCAGCACTCAGGCGCTGATGGCCTCCAGGGCCACCGCGGCGCTCCCGATGATCCCCGCGTCATTGCCAAACTGCGCCGGCACCACTTTCAAATGCTTCGTAAAACTGGCCGCCAACTGCCCCTTCATCTTCTTCCAAAGCGGATCAAAAATTAATTTCCCAGCCTTGGCAATTCCCCCGCCAATCACGATGCGATCCGGGTTCAACAGCCACACCGCGTTCACCAGACCTGTCGACAACTGGCTGGTGAACTCGTCCCAGACCTGGAGGGCCACCGGATCTTTTTGCTTCACCGCCGCCGCCAAAGCCCGCGGCTGTAATTCCTCAGCGGTCTTTTTGATCTTGGCCTTCCGATAGAGATAGGCCGCCCGCTTGGCTAGGGGGCCAATTCCCGTATAGCTCTCCAAGGCCCCCACATTGCCGTGCACAAACGGCTGTCCCCGCCAATCGATGCTCATCTGCCCAACCTCCCCAGCCCCAAAACTGCTTCCCCGATACAGCCGCCCATCCAACACCAAACCACCTCCCACCCCCGTCCCCAAGGTGATCGCGATCATGTTGCGCGCCCCCTGCCCCGCTCCATGCATAAACTCCGCAAAACACATCGCGTTGGCATCGTTCTCCGCAAAACACGGCAACCCCGTCGAAGCCGTCAACAGGTTGCGCACCGGCACTTCCTTCCAGCCCGGCACGTTAGTCAATTCGTGCACCACCCCGCGCTGCACATCCACAAAGCCCGGAACCCCAATGCCCACGGCCTCAATGCCAGGGAAATCCCCACGCAATTGGTGCACCCGCCGGGTCATTTCCGCAATCAGCGCCTTGGGCCCCTTAAAATCATCCGTGACAATCGGTTCCCCGCTCCGCAAGATTTCTGCCCCGCGCACCACCCCGTATTTCACGGAGGTGCCGCCCATATCAATGCCAATGGCCAATGGAAGATCGCTGCTGCTCATGATGGTTAGTTTCGAAGTGGGGTGAGAATGCCAGAAAGTCCGCGGTGCTCACCATGGGGAAAGATCCGCCCTCGTCACCTGAATTTTATAGCCCCTCCTCTCCCCCAGGCCCGCTCAGCGCAGCCAGGGCAAGACCAGCCGCAAAAAAAGCCGCGGCCCCCTCGCGGCCCTTGGAAAATAATACCGCACCGCCCCCGCTTCCCCGAACATCGAAAAGGAATCGCCCTCCGGCACCACCCAGCTCGTCAGGGTGCTGGACATCTCCACTTGCTCATATCCGGCGGGCAGCATCGCATTCCGGGGAAAACTCAGGCCGATTCCCTGGGCCCCCGGAATCACCGCCAACGGACTAGCATTAGCCTTCCAAGGAGAGGTGCCGTAAAGACACTCCCACGCATTCGCCAAACCATCTTGATCCGGATCCGCCAAAGGCCCGGCCCCGACCGAACCCACCTCCGCAAAGCATTCCCCCGCCCATGTCGCATAGGCCGCCGCCGCCGTCGGGATCACCATCCCCAACTCCAAGGCACGAGCGCTCACCTGCCCCCCCCAGGCCTCATCCACCTCCGAAGAAGTGATCAAGGTCGCATTCCCCGGAGCCAAGGCTTCGGCGTCGGGAAACAGCCACGCCGCCTCATGGCTGGAATACAAACCCCACGCCAACACATTGGAAGCATCGGCCCGCGGAACTTCGCCTCCCGCCGTTTGGCGAATGAGAAGATAGATCTTTTGCTGGGAAAACTCGGGCCGGTCGCGCGCCGCCGCCGCAGAAAACCGACCCGCCTGGCTGGCCAATGAGCGCGTTAGGGTTTCCGCGAAGGGTTGCCACAGCACCCCCACCGCCGCGCAGCTAATCTGCTGCGGCAGGGGACCCGCCAGCGCGCCCACCGCGACGTGCACTCCCGCGGGAACCGCCTCCCCCCGGACGTCGGCCACAAAGCGCTGCCCCGGCTGCGCCGTGAAATCAACCGTCATCATGCCCGCCAGGGAATCGTTCACCCCGCTGCCGCCTAGCAACAGAAAGGCCCAGCCGGAGAGCCACCTTCCCACACGCGGTCGGAAACGAGCCTTCACCGCGACAAAACCACAGCAGGAGAAACATCCGCGCGACGGCGCCGCCACAGCAACGCGCCGCCCAGCAGGGCTAATAGGCCGCTCGTCGGCTCGGGTATCAAGGCCAACTGGATCTCCCCACCGACCAAGCTGCCAGCCGCAAAATTCAAGCTGTCCGCCGTGGACCATACCGGCGGCACGCCCACGCCAGGCGAGGCCGGAAAACTCCAACCGGGAGACACTCCCCGGAAAAGCGCTTGCTGCACCACGTTAGAAAAATCACCCGCCGGATCCAGTCCATCCGAGGTCATCAACACCCACCAATACGCCGGCCGCGCCGCAAAAAAGTCCAGCCCCACCAAATCGTCCCCCGCCGAACCCGCCTCCAGGGTCGTCGGATTGGTGTAGATCACATCGGAGGCAAAAGGCTGCCAACTAGCATATAAGACCGAGGGAGAACCCCCAGCAGCACTCAGGTCGGTTCCCAGCGGAAAGGTCCCCACTTGATATTGTACCCCGTTCGGCACCGGAGTGGCCCCATCCGCGAGCAGAAAACGGGGTTCCCCCGCGCCGCTACTAGTGGTGACCGTGATAACCGCGGGAGCCGGAGCCAGCAGAAGGAGCCCCAGCAAGCTGGAAAGCCACCCCACCGGAGAGATGATAGAAGAACGGACGAGCATATTTTTAGGAGAGGAAAGAGGAGAACAACCGGAGCAAGTTACGGGAGGGACCAAGGAAAGGCAGGCCGGGGAGCTTTCCTGACAATATAAAAGGAACCCCCCGGCTCGAGCAGGACTCCCCCAGCGGGGCGGCCCGCAGCGTCAACCCAGCCCTCGGCGGCGCTGCTCTTATAATAGTAGTAGGTTTTGAAAGCCCCGTTGGCCTGAGGGACGACGACTCGGTCCGCAGTGCTAGAATTGAGCCCACTCGCCAGGCCCGTAACCGGATCACCCGTGTAAAGCGACAATTGAGCGATGCTGACCCGGCGATCGGCCGGGGCCGTTACCAGGTTGGCCCCTGTCTCCACCGGAACCACCAAGGCCGTGCCACTACCCGCTGCACTGTGGCGCCCCGCCGCCACCACCCCCTGTTGGAAAAGAGTCAGGGGATCGGCCCGCTTGCGCCTGATGACGAAGGATTGCTCCGGCAAAATAACTCGCAAGTTAGAGTTGGCAAAGTTGTTGTCCAACCACTCGACCGGACCGCCCACGCTATACCCAAAGTAGGTTTCTGTGACCCCATCCGGCTGCAGCAACTGCACGTTGTCCGCCGCAGCCGCATTAGCCCCAGCCTGCAGCGCTCCCGCATGGGCCCGACCAAATAGCGCCCCAAGCGTGTGGTGTCGGCGAACCTCAAAGGAATCGCCCGCCGCAGCGATGGTTTGGAGATTCTCTGCCAAGCCTAGACTGTTCCCGTCGACCGACCCCAAGTCAGCCGTCACCCCGGCATTCGGACCACTGGTCAAGACCACATAACAAGGACCAGCCGCCAGGAGATCCGCGGGCCAAGCGCCCTCCCGGAATGTTAAAGTCTGCTCCCCAACCGCAGCCACGAAGCCCATCCCCAGCCGCGGCTCCGCCCATGGCGCAGAGACAAAGCGCGTCCCCGCGGCCACCGCAATGCCCCGAGTCGCATAGACCTCGCTGTAGCTCGGCGATGCCTCCCCCTCGAGCTGCAACTTGAGACGCGCATAGCGAGGACGGGCCGCCGAAACTGCCTCATCTTTAAACTCCCATTGCCCAGCCGAAAGCGCCGACCACCCCGCGGCCTCAAATGCACCCGCAGCGCTAGCACTTACCTGCAAACTTAACCCAAAGTCGTACGGGTCCCGACTCACCGAAAGCACGGGCTGCCTGGTATCGCCGTCTCCGCTCAACGACTGCCCCACCGCCGGGGCCGCGTCAAAAACCAGCGGCGAGCTGCCAAGGGCAAATTCAAAGGCGTTGCTCCGGGCGTCCCCATCAGGGTTCGCCTCCATCCCAGATATCGCCCCGTCTGCGGCCTGCTCAGCTGTGAATTTAGCGCGAATCCATTCCTCGTAAAAACTCGCAAAAGCAGGCCCCGACAAGGCGTCATCGCTGCGCACCTCCAGGTTCTGAATTCGCCGATCCAGGCCGGTCGCGGTGTCCACGCCCAGGTAGGCATTCGCCGGTGCCGCGTGCTGCGCGGCTAAGTAATCGGCAAAGGCCCGCTGCTCCCCAAGCACGTTGGCGGGGATGTTAGCAGAAGCCGTGAAATCCAATCCCGGCGCCACCTCCGCCGACAAGCTGCCATCTGTCAGGAGGAACCGGAAGTTGCTCCCGTTAGCCTTGCTCGGGTACCCGTCCCCTCCGTTGGCCGTGAAGCTCAGCGCCACCACCCGGATCACCGCGGGTGCCCCACTCATCACCAAACCGTTAGCAACCACCCGGTTCACGATCCGGCCACTCTGGTCCGCCAGCACCACGCTGCGCACCCGTTGCCCCACCGGTTTCGACGGGTCTGTCGAATAGCGAATATTGCCCACCTGGGGAAAGCCGCCATTTCCTGCGGCAAGCCCCGCCGCGTAGTTTAGGATGTTCAGCAGACCCTGCGGCGTGGTATCAAACACCATCAATTTGTTATCGAAGCGCAGCGCATTTTCTACGTCCAGCTGGGTAATAGCCCCACTAGGCTTGCCGGTTAGAGGGTCGGCCAAGGGCGCTATTTTAGCAAATGTGCCCTCCGCAATGGACCCAATGGAGGCCCGGATGCCGCCGCCGTTTTTCAGCGAAAACACCGCCGTGCCACTCCCCAATCCCAGCGCGGTCTTGGCCGCCGCCGCATTGGCATCCGCCGTAATGTTGCCAAGGTTCACTTCCTGGGCCCGCCCAAACACGCGGTCCCCTTCAAGATAAACCCCGGTGTACCCATAAATCACCGAGTCCTTGGCCACCACCACCGCGTCAATCGCCGCGGCGATGGCCTTGACCTTGGTGCCGATGGAGCTGCGGCTCACAATCTGCCCCGCTGTCTCTACCGATCCGTAGGCCGCCTGCAAGGTCTGCTCCGTCGCTGCATAGGCTCCGTTGACAACCGCATCCAACCGACTCAGCAGCAACACGCCCTCCCGATCAAAATCCACCACCAGTCTTCCCAAGTAGCTAAACTCCGTATCGGTGGTCACGATCAACACTGGGTTGCCGTCCGCACCTACCGACGTATTTGGATAGGCCTCGTCAATGAAATCCGCGCTGTGTCCGTTAAATCCAACCGCGGCATCGTTGCCATCGCCCATTCGCTCGTGTCCCCCGCCTGCGACCATGATATCAATCCCGGATAGCAATGGCGCCAACGCCCGGTTGCGCTCCAAGGTGTCGAGTTGGTCGACCAAGATAATCTTGTTTACCCCCAGGGCCTCCAGGGACCGCACCGCCCCTTGAATGTAGGACGCCACCTCTTCCAGGTCACTAGTGCTAGGATTGCCATCGTCCTTGGGGACCGTCCCATTAGGCGAGGACTTCACCAGCAAGTCGTACGTGGTCGCCCCAATCAGACCGATTTTCTGCCCGTTGAGCGTCTTCACGGCATAGGGAGCAATCTGCGCCTTCATGTTCGAAACCTCCAGGCCCGCAATGGCTCCCGCGGTCCCGCCCAAGGTGGCATCAGCCCGGCTCTTGAGCGAACTGTCGCCAGAAAAATCCAAGTTAGCGCTGAGAAACGGGAACTGCGCTCCCACCCACGTGCCAGAGCTCACCAAAGCGCCCTGGAATACCGACGACCCGAGGTCGAACTCGTGATTGCCCAGCGCCGATGCCGCGGTCCCAAAGGCATTCATAATGGCTATATCGGGACGGCCTAGCGCCGCGACCCCAATGCCCGCCACCGCGCTCAGGGAAGGATCGGCCCCACCAACCAACCAAGGGCCGGGAATGAAAGTGTCCCCTTCCGCCAGCACCAAGGTATTGCTGTACTGGTCGTCAAAGCGATCAATCAAGGCTCCCATGATTGGAGCCGTGCTGGCTCCCAACAGCCCACTCTCCCCATAGAAATGCAAAACCTGGAGGGTGAAATCGGGTGTAATTTCGTACACCGACAGTGTGTTAGACACCTCGTTGGCCACGAGCAGCAGGGGCTTTCCGGTCGGGCTGTCGGTCGCCGCAATGTTCAGCATCCCCTCTGGGTTGAGATCCCCGCTCCGCGTGCACAGGGTCGTAAAACTGACCGCTGCAGGATTGGTCACATCAAAGACCATCACCCCGTGCGCCCGCTCCAGGCCGATAAACGCATAGGTCTTGCCACCCAGCAGCGCGATCGAAACGCCCTCCGGTTCCGCCGACTTGTTGTCGCTCCGAGCGTCGTCATACATTGCCGGATACTGTGCCGACAAAATTCGATCAATCACATCGCCACTGTCAAAAACGCGCCGTCCGGCAGCGTCCAAAATAGAGAAGGATCGGCCGCCGTAGGCCAAGATGCGATCAATATCGCCGTCTCCATCCAAATCCCCGCGCAATCCGGGAAGATTACACACCGTGAGGCGCCCGAGTTGGTCGTTGCCCTTGAGCCCTGTCCCCAGAGCCCCCAGGGCCCCAGCGCCACCCGCAGTTCCTTCGTCCGGGAAAAGGGTGTCGTCCAAATCGTAATTCGCCGCGTTGACGGTGGTCGTTTCGTCCGGCTCCAAGAAGTCGTTGCGGTCGTCCCCCTCGTTGGAGATTACATAGTAACTCTGGCCCGCCGCCACATAGGAGGCAATGCCATCAGGCATATACATCCCGAACACGGGCAGGCCCGTCTTCAGTTTGATTGCTTTGCCATTCGATGACCCGTCGCGGTCCGAGAAATCCGCCTGCAACGGCGCCATATTTTTGTATCCTAAAGGCTGCACTCCAGTGATGGTGGCCGAGGCGATATCCATGGTGGCAACCGCATTTGCCTCTTGCAAGGTGATCATGGCGCTGGTCCCGTCGGCCGAAATAGCGATGTACTCCGGCTCCAAGTCCTGCGCCGCAGATTTGCCAGGGAATATGCGCACCCCCGCCGCGCGCAGCGCCGCTTCCGTGCCGTTGAAGGCTTGGAAGTCAGCCGTGCGCACGCTTGGGGCCGCATAGCCCGCGGAGACGTCAATGAGGCTGATGGAGCCCTCCGGATCTACGCCCGGGGCCAAGGCCATCTCACCTTCATTAGCCACGAGCACCGTTTTTAGGTCCGGCGTGAAGAGAAGTTGGTCCGGATTTGCCCCCACTAACACCGACCCCAAAAAGGTTCCGTCGGCAGCTTGAAAAAAGGCCACGCTGCCCGGCTGGGTTTTATCGGCGGCAATGATGGAAACCGCAAGGACCCCGTTCTTGACAACCACATGGGAAATATCCCGCGAACCCAAACCCGCGGCCACCGGATCAATCGGAGCCAGGCGCCGCGGTGCCCGCGGATTGGAGAGGTCTACCACTTGCACCCCCACCGGAGACGCCGCAAAGGCCCGCCGCGACGCCGCGTCGAAAGCTGGAATTTCCGATCCTCCAGCACCCGCGGCCAATCCGCTGTCCGTCAGCACCACCGATCCCTGATGCGATATCGAAAGATTGTTGCTGGGAGCCGACGCTACCCCCAACGCGGGTGCCACGTCTATAGTGAAAGCCAAACTTTGCGACCCGCCCGCTCCGTCACTAACAGTATAGGTCACGACGTTACTACCCAAAACACCCAAGGCCGGATCAAAGGTATCCCCCATCACCCCGCCACCAGAAAAGGTCCCACCAAGCGGAACCACTCCCGTCGCCTCCAACAGGCCCAGCGGCGAACCGTCCGCCGCCACCGCAAGCCCACCTGCCGCCTCGGCCCTGAGGCTGGGAGCAGGGGACATCTCAAATTCACTGACGATCGCCGGAAGGCGCCCGGTCACCCCAGCCGGATCGGCATCGAGCTGCGCCTGGTTGTACGGCGCGATACCCCAGGTTTTGAGGTTGAGCCGCTGCGTGGCCGCATCGACCGAAAACTCGGTCCACCCATAGCTGTTGGTGGCCGTATAATATCCACTGAGCAATTGAGCCTGAGGCAGAGGATTGGCCGTCAGGCTCAATTGGTTGTAACCCAACGCTTCCAGGCCAGGATTGATAATGCCCGCCACCAGGGATTCCTTGCCCACGGCAGACAAAGATTGGTAATAACCATCCGTCCCTGCAGGGACCAAGCCCACGGCCATCGCCAAGTCCACAATAGTTGGCCCAAATGGTTTGTCATAGGCTACCGAACCAGTGATGATTTCGAGGCATTCCGTTTGTATCTGAGGTTGCCCAGGCCCTATTTGATAGGACAAACGATTTACCGCCGTCCCATGGAAGTCAGCGGTCACAAAAACGACATTCGAAATATGCTCTGTTTTGATGAAATGGAGAATCTCACGGCGCTCATAGGCATACCCTTCGTAGCGATCTTCCGCTCCCAGTGGACCAAAGTTTTGCATCGGCTCCGGACAGAAAACGAACTTCCAAACAATGCCTGCCGCTTGCGCCGCCTTCAGATCAGTTTTGAATTCGGCCAATTGAGCGGCTCCCAGCAGGGTGCGCCCCGGCGTGAAGGACCCCACCAGGAAGGCCCCCACCTCCGCAGGGTCATTGATATTGGAAACCGGCGCCAATGGAGCACTGCGGAAGCTGCGCGCATCCAACATGAATGCAGCGGCATCTCGACCATAGGTATTGTAGCGATAAAGCTTGGCCCGTCCGGCGGTGGCCACATCGCCCGTGGCCCCATACTGGCGGTCACTCACCGGATGATATTCCTGGAAGGCCTGAATGCCATGCGCGAAGGTTTCGGTGTCGCTGATCAAGGCCCCGGTATCGCTGCTAAAGCGACTATCACCCGTGCGAACCTCCGCACCGGAGAAATCGTTGATGACTTCATGATCGTCGATCGTGGCAAGAACCGCTGTGGCACTGCGCAGCGCGGCATAGCTGTTCATCCCATAGCGGCGACCATAAACCTCATTTTGGCGCGTGCGGTAATCGTCAAGTGATCGCGCCTGGGCGACGGGCAGATCGGGGGTAGCCACATCGCCGTAAATGTTATCCCCAAGCTGCAGGAAGAAATTGAGGTTTCTCTCGGCGGCATTCTGAATGCTAGGATATGGAGCCAGCTCGCCGCGCTGGTCACCGGAAACCCCGAAACGCAATCCCTTCAGTAGTCCAGGGGCGGCTGCAGTTTGGAATTGACCCGCCGCACTCTGTCCATGGCTGCTCCCACGATAAAAATAGGTCGTCCCAGGAGCCAACCCACTCAGGGCCAGCTTAACCGGCTGCAGCGTGTCCACCACCTCCGCCGTTACCGCAGTGACTCCCACCGCCATGGCGGCATCTGCTGAATATTCAAACACTAGTTCACCCAAATGGTCGCAGCGGCCCCACAGCACCGCCTCGGACTGACTGACGTCGCCCGCCGCCACCAATAGCGGAGCCGTCGTCCCATTGCCCGAAAGAGCTATATCAAAACTCACAACCCCCTCGGCTCCCTGGCTTTTCAGGTGCAAGGTCGCCGATTTTAATCCAAGCACAGTCGATTTAAAAGCCACGGATACGGATCCGCTTTGCCCTGGTTCCAACCCCGCCGGGGGGGCTGCGGTCACCTCAAAACTGGCGGCGTCCGCGCCGTCCAAACTCGCTTCGAGCCCCGTGAGGTGGGAGACTCCGCTATTGTTCACAGTGAAGCTCTGCACCTTGCGGCGCCGCAAGTCGAGGTCGCCAAAAGCAAAGCCTTCGGCACCTCCACCCACCAGGGCCTGACCCATCCCCGGAGAACCCACATAGACCGCCAACTCGGGAGCCGATACCCGCACTCGATACACCAAAACCACAGTGTCATTTTCCAGTCCGGCATCATAACTCTGCAACTGCCCGGCGCTGTCCAGATAGCGCCCGCTGCTTGTCAGGAAATCATTGTCATTGGCTACAAAAAGGAAAAAGTCGTCAGGATTCGCAGAATCTTGAGCCGACACCAAAGAGAGCGCCTCCCACTTTTCGCAGAACGTGTTGAGATTACCCGGTGCCGCATCCAAATTGAACCCGAACTTGGCCAGTTCCGCACTCGCCGTGCCCAGCCCGCCAATCAGATTCAAGGCCTCCTTCCAGTCCAGCGCTACCAGGGACGCCACTAAATTTCCCGCCGGAGCGACCGCCTGCCCCTCGGCATCATAGAGGCCGTCGATGTTCGTGGCACCAGCCAGATCCGCTAGCAAAATAGATTTAAAGACGGGCGTGCCAGTGGCTCCGCGACCATTGCCATCGCGCGACAGGATCAAAATCTGGTGATTATTTAGGGCCACGATGGAACTTTGCGCGGCGCTGCGATCGACCCCCGCTACCGCGTCCGTGTCTACCTTAGGAAGCCGCACGACATATTGTTGGGCAGGACCCGCTACCTGGTCGGAGTTGCTGAGGTCAAAGACCACCAGTCGGGTAGTGGTTCGCCCAACATTGCCGCTGCCGCTATCTTGAATGGTCGCGCTTTGCAGCAGACCAAATAGTTTACTGCCATCCGGGCTCTGTGCTAGGCCTTCGAAACCTTGATTGATGCGGCGGCCATTCGTTGGGGGGTCCGCTAGGAAATTGGTCGTTCCGACTGGCGCATGAGGCACCAATGCGGGCGGCAGCATCAGTTGCCCATCAATCTGCTTCGCGGCATTGAAGTGATAAACCGAGGCTCCGTATTCGTCGCTTACCCAGCCGCTTCCGGCCTTACCAGGACGCATGTCCAACACCAATCCTTCGGCATCAAGCGTCAGGCGATTCGCCACCGCCCCGTCACTTTGCACCGTTTCGCCCGAAACCGCTGGCACGGTGGTTCCAAATAAAGGCGCAGTCCCACTGGCGAGGAGTCCGGTGGTAAAAACGGCAGACGTCTCCGGGTTGGTGTCGTGGTCATAAGTGAAACGGGTCGATCCCGTGAAGCTCAAAACCACCTGATTCTGAGCCGCGGTGGGTCCACTTTCCGTGTAGGGCGTAAACTCCATTTGATAGGTATTGAGGCGCGCTGCATAGTTGGAGTATAAGGTGCCCGCGTTGTAGCCGCGGTCTGGCAAGGTCTGCAGGGTTCCCGTAAAACGGCCGTCGTCATGCTTGGTAAACCCGATCACCTGCAAATCCGAGATTGAGCCCAGAGACTCTCCTGTGGCAGGGTCAATGGCGCTGGCCGGAACCCGCCCCACCCCTTGCAGACCCAGATTGACAAAGGAAGCCCCCCCCAATGTGACCCCAGCGGGGTTCCACGCACCCGTGTTCGGGGCCGTGATGTCCCGGCTGGCGGCACTGTAGTTTGGCTTGGCTACGGGCGATACGGTCGCCGCGGTGCTATCCACGCTGCCAGTGCTATTGCTCACCCGCACCCAGTACGTCGCGGCCCCTGTCAGGGGAGCCGTATTGAGGGTGGCAGCCGTAGCCGAGGGAACCGGATTGGTCGTATCTCCGGTCAAACCCAAATACCATTGATAAACTGGCGCGGGAGACCCAGCGGCGGCGACAGTCAAACCGACCCGGGATCCGGTCACAAAAGTCTTACTCGTCGGTGGAGTCACAATGCTAGCAGGAATTGTTACCGTCACCACTGCGGTGTTACTGTTTGCAGTGCCGCTGGCATTATTCGCCTGAAGCCAGAAACTCCTGCTGCTGGCAAGCGCTGGGGTGGTGTATTCTGCTGTAGTGGCACCTTCGATGGGGCTGGTCAAAACCCCCGCCGCCCCCACATACCACTGCAAGGTCGGCGCAGGATACCCTGTCACCACCGCACTCAAGGTCACGGCGTTGCCAGGGGCAATGCTCGTAGCGGCAGCGGGATGCTGCACAAAAATCGGCGCTTCATCAGCTACGTCAGCTCTCGCGGAGGTTCCCCACCCGATGAGCCCGAATAAGCCCACCAGCACGACGCCAGTCCGAAACCCAAGGCCTGCTCTCGCAGAGATGCCGACGCGACAAATCGCCAGCCGAAATAGATTCAACAAAAATCCAAGGTGCATGATTTTATAAATGGATACCGCTCAGAGCGAGCCGCAGAATAGTGAGGTCAGTTTTTCATCCATCCGGTGACTGGCCGGACGCGGCTACCTTTCACAGGCGCCACTGCCACTGCAAATATCCCTATGTGAACAAAAAGACAGTGTCTAATTTGACTTATTAGCAACGACTTTAGCCATTAATACTCTAACTTTGCCACTCAGAAACAAGCGGAACGGGGAATCCGCCCTACATTCCTGACAAAACCCACACCATCGCCGCGGTGGCGCGAAGCAAAACCGTCACCCAAACAGCCTGGGCCCGCGGTTTAAGCTTCCGCGGCGAGCCGGTTTGGCGGAAGGATCCGCCAGCGCCCGCCGTTTTTGGCATACCCCGCCAACCATGTCCCGCCCCCTCCTCCTTTCCCTCGCCCTGCTGCTGCCCGCTGCTGCTCAGGAATACCACGGCCTCAGCCCCCAGGAGGCCCTTCAGAAAATGACCGTCCCAGCGGGCTTCAGCGTAGACCTCATCGCTGCGGAGCCCGCGATCGCCCAGCCCGTCGCCTGCACCTTTGACGCCCGCGGCCGCCTCTGGGTCGTGGAGGGCCACACTTATCCCCAGCGCGCCGGCAATCCCCCGCCCGCCCGCGCCCCCGGCAGCGGCGACCTCAGTCGACCCGACGCGGCTCAGGAAAAGGACCTCTTTGGTGGGCGTGACCGCGTCGTTATCTTTGAAGACCAGGACGGCAATGGCAGCTTCGAGACCCGCAAGGTTTTCATTGAAAACCTGAACCTGGTCAGCGGCATTGAAGTTGGCTACGGCGGGGTCTATCTCGGCGCCGCCCCCTACTTGCTTCACGTCCCAGATGCCGACGGCGACGACCGACCCGACGCCGCCCCGACGCTATTATTAGATGGCTTCGGCTGGCAGGACACCCACGAGACTCTCAACAGTTTCGTCTGGGGCCCCGACGGCTGGCTCTACGGCTGCCACGGCGTCTTCACCCACAGCAAGGTCGGCGCCCCTGGCACCCCGGAAACCCAGCGCACTCCCCTCAACTGCGCCTACTGGCGCTTCCACCCGACCCGCAAATCCTTTGAAGTCTTCGCCCACGGCACCTCCAATTCCTGGGGCTTCGACTACAACGCGCGCGGCGACTGGTTCAGCGAAGCCTGTGTCATCCCCCACTTTTGGAACATCATCCAAGGCGGCTACTACCTGCGCCAGAGCAATCCCCTGGGCCACTTCAATCCCTACGTCTATAGCAACATCGAGACCATCGCCGACCACCAGCACTATCTGGGCGACAACCCCCACGCCGGCAACGGAAAGTCCGACGCCCTCGGCGGTGGCCACGCCCACTGCGGCCTCTGCATTTACAACGGCGACAACTTTCCCCCCGAGTACCGCGGCCGCCCTCTCTTCTTCAACGTCCACGGCCGCGGCATCAACCAAGAGAACCTCGTGCCCCAGGGCTCCGGCTATGTCGCTAAGCACCTGCCCGATTTCTTCAAGGCTAACGACCCCTGGTTCAGCGGCGTCTCCCTCAAGGTCGGCCCCGACGGCGCGGTCTATTTTATCGATTGGTACGATCCTCAAAAATGCCATAAAACCGATCCCCTGGTCTGGGACCGCGGCAACGGACGCATCTACCGCATCAAATATGACGCCACTTTTAAACCCTACCAAGGCGACATCTCGGCCCAGTCCAATGCCCAACTGCTTGCCCTCCAGACCGCCCCCAATGGCTGGTTCGCCCGCACCGCTCGCCGTCTCATCGCCGAGCGCGTCCAGCGCGGCGGCCCCGCCGCGGCCTTTGATACTTCCGCGCTCGTAGCCCTAGCCGAAAACCCAAGCACCCCCTCGGGCGACAAAGTTTCCGCCCTGCTCGGGCTAGCCGCCAGCGGCGCGCCGCCCGCCGCCTTCGACCGCTTCCTCAAAAATAGCGACCCCGCCGCCGTCGCCACCGCCCTCCGCCTGCAACTGGGAAATCCCGCGTCCTGGACCCCCGTTGGCACCGCCCCCACCAGCGGCCTCAACGCCGCCCTCCAGGCCAGCGCCGACCCCACGGTCCGCCTCGCCCTGGCGTCGGCCCTGCAGCGCCTCCCCCTAGCCGAGCGCTGGGAACCCGCCGAAGCCCTCCTCCAACACGGTGAAGATGCCCAAGACCACAACCTCCCGCAGATGCTCTGGTATGCCATCGAGCCCCTCGTCCCCGCAGATCCTCCCCGCGCCCTAGCCTTGGCCGCACTCTCAAAAATTCCCCTGGTCGCCCAAAACATCGCCCGCCGCACCGCCTCCCTCGACGGCGGGGTTCCCCACCTCCTAGCCGCCCTGGCCCGCGAACAAACGCCCACCGGAGCCCTCTATCTCCTCCAGGCCGCTCTCGAGGGCTGGCGCGGCCGCGACGGCTCTCCCGCCCCAGTCGGCTGGGATGCCGCCTACGCTAACCTCGACGAACTGCTGCAGCACCGCCGCGATGCCAAACCTCGCACCACCGAAATCCTCGACCTCCGCGAATCCCTTGCCGTGGCGTTTGGCGACCGGCGCGCCTTCCCTCGCCTCCGCGAACTCCTGCGCAATGCCCAAGCCCCGGCAGAGCGCCGCCAGCGCGCCCTGCAAACCCTGCTCCAAGGCCAGGACGCCGAAGCCCCCGCCCTCCTCGTTGGTCTCCTCGCCGACCCCGCCATGCGCCTCGCCGCGATCCGCGCCCTCCCCGGCCTCAGCGCCGCGCCCGCCGCCCAAACCACCGCGGCGTCCGCCATTCTAGCGCAATACTCCAGCCTCTCCGCCGCCGAAAAACAGGCCGCTATCGCCACCCTAGCGGCCCGCGCCGACTGGGCTAGCCTCCTGCTCGACGCCCTCGCCGCTCAGCACGTCCCCCGCGCCGACTTGACCTCCTTCTCCGCCCGCCAAATCGCCAACTTCAACCTCCCCGATCTCACCGCCAAACTCACATCCGCCTGGGGCGCCATCGCCGCCCCCGCCGCCGATTCCGCGGCCGAAATCGCCAAGCTCAAGGCCGTCCTCACCCCAGGCTTCCTCCGCACCGCCAACCTCCCCAGCGGCCGCCTCCTCTACAACGCCACCTGCGGCACCTGCCACACCCTTTTCGGTCAAGGCGCTAAACTGGGTCCCGAACTCACCGGCTCCAACCGCGCCGACCTCGATTACCTCCTCGAAAACATCGTCAATCCCAACGCCCTCATCGGCAAAGACTACGAGCTCCACCTCCTCACCCTCAAAGACGGCCGCAGCGTCGCGGGCATGCTCCGAGAGGAAACCCCCGCCGCCTTAACGATACAAACCCTAACTTCTACTGAAGTGATCTCCCGCCCCGATGTCGCCCGGCACGACACCCCGGGATTCTCCATGATGCCCCCCGGCCAACTCGCCGCCTTTACCCCAGAACAACAGCGCGATCTGATCGGCTACCTGGCCGCGCCCTCCCAAGTCCCCCTGCCCGGCGAACCCGGCGCGGAAAAGTTCGCCGTCGCCAACCGCATCCCCGGCGCCCTCGAAGGCGAAGGCCTCGCCGCAGCCGCCAGCGGCGGCCGCCTCGAACCCCAGCCCATGGAACACTACGTGCGCGGCAACTGGAACTGGAGCGGCGGGGCCCAGCTCTGGTGGACCGAAGGCAAACCGGGCGACCGACTCGACCTAACCTTCCCCGCCTCTAGCCCCGGCACCTACGAAATCCAAGTCGTCCTCACCCAGGCCCCCGACTACGCCCAACTCAAGTTCCGCCTCGACGGCAAGCCCCTCGAAACCCCTTTCGACGGCTTCAGCCCCCCCGGCGCCGGCGTCGTCCACAGCCCCCTCCTAACCCTCACTAAAACTCAACTCTCCGCCGGCGACCACCGGCTCACCCTCGAAATCACTGGCGCCAACCCCCAAGCCGCCAAAGCCTATATGGTCGGCCTCGACTACCTCTTCCTCAAGCGGGCCCCCTGACACCTCTTCTAGATCGGAGCTCCCCCCATCTCAACCAGGGACCTCGGGGCGGCGCTAGGCAAACGTAGCCCCGCGCCGCCCCCAAGGACCTCCCGGATGGTTCGCCGATCTGTGTTATATTAACAACGAGAGTTGAAGCGGGACTAGGGGGCCCTTTTCCGTAATAACGGAACGCGGGATCGGCCGTTTTTTTCGCCTCAAGAGACTCACCCATGGGGTGGCTCCCTTTTCTAGTCAAAAGTCACCGCCGCATCGTCGCCGGTGGACCCGCCCAGTGGGCGGGGGCACGCCGAATGATCCTAAAATCGTAAGTTGACTATCGTATTCGGAGGGCGTGGAGCGCTGGCGCGGGAGGCTTTCTCTACGCGCATGGGCTTTTGGGGGGCCACCGCGCTGGCACCCCTGCCGGGGTGCGGGCCCCCTTGGGACGCGGATCCGGTGGTGTCGCTTCGCTCAACCACCGGCTACCTTCTGAGATGCCTCCGGCATCATCCGGAGATGCCTCCGGCATCATGCTGGGATGCCTCCGCCACCATCCTGAGATGCCTCCGGCATCATCCGGAGTGTGTCTCGCCGACCCGATTTGGAGGGGGATGTTGACCACGGAGGGGACTCAACTAACCGTGAATTTAGCCTAAAACCGGGAGGTGAAACGCGAACATGGGGCCCTTTTTTGATAAGGACGGGGGATGATCCGTTTTTTCTCCTCAAGAGACTCACCCATTGGGTGAGTCCCTGTTGCGGTCAAAAGCCCCCCATAGCGTGGCCGGGGGACACGCTGGGAGGCGATGCCGGAGGCATCCTAGCGGGTAGCCGGTGGTGAGCGCAGCGACACCACCGGATCCTCATCCCAAGAGGGCCCGCACCCCGGTAGGGGTGCCAGCGCGGCCGCCCTCAAAAAGCCCACGCGCGAAGCGAAAGCCTCCCGCGCCAGCGCTCCGCGCCCAGTAAATACGATAGTCAAATCACGATTTTAGGATGATGTCTTGATGACGCCAGGACTCGGGGAGGTCCACTCCTATTTTTCCCATTTCTGGCGGGCGGAGGACGCCGTCTGATCCGGCCCTAGGGCACCCCTACCGGGCAGTGGCACTGCCAGCGGCGAGGTCATTGGCGTTGGGGTAAGCCAAAGCCCGCGGATTTCCACGCGCTCCTGCGGTGTAATTCCCCGAATAAGATAGGCAGCTACCGTTTCTCGGTCTACACCAACAACTCAGCGATTTGCACGGCGTTGAGGGCGGCGCCTTTGAGGAGTTGGTCGCCGACGACCCAGAAGGCGAGGCCGTTGTCGAGGGCGCAGTCTTGGCGGAGGCGGCCGACGGCGCAGTGGTCGCGCCCGGCGACATCGAGGGCGAGGGGGTAATGGTGGCGGGCAGGATCGTCGACGACGTCGAGGCCGGGGGCTTTTTCGAGCAGGGCGCGGGCGGCGGCGGCGGTGATGGGTTTATCGAATTCGGCGCTGATGGCGATGCTGTGGGCGCGGAAGACGGGGACGCGCACGCAGGTGACGCTGGCCTTGAAGGCGGGGTGGTGCATGATTTTGCGGCCTTCGAGTTCCATTTTCATTTCCTCCTTAGTGTATCCGGAGGGGAGGAAGCTATCGACGTGGGGCAAGGCGTTGAAGGCGATTTGGTGCGGGTAGACCCGGGGTGGCGTGGCCAGCTTGGCGTCGTCCCAAGCGCGGTCCTCGGCGGCCCAGGCGCGGGACTGGGCGGCCAGTTCGTCGATGGCCTGGGCGCCGGTGCCACTGACCGCTTGGTAGGTACTAGCAAAGACGCGCTTGACCCCGAAGGCCTGGTGCAGCGGGTAGAGGGCCATGAGGGCGATGGCGGTGCTGCAATTGGGGTTGGCGATGATGCCGCGGTGGCTCTGGGCGTCGGCGGCGTTGATCTCGGGCACCACCAGGGGAACGCTATCGTCCATGCGGAAGGCGGAGGAATTGTCGACCACCACGGCTCCCGCCGCCACCGCGTGGGGGGCGAAGTCGCGCGAGATGCCACCGCCCGCGCTGAAGAGGGCGATGGTCACGCCGTGGAAGCTCGCGGGGGTCAATTCCTGGACCGCGTGTTCCCGGCCGCGAAAGGTGAGGGTTTTGCCGACGCTGCGGGCGCTGGCTAGGAGGGTGAGTTGACCGACCGGGAAATTCCGGCGTTCCAGGCAGCGCAGCATTTCGATGCCGACGGCACCGGTGGCTCCAACGATGGCGACGTGTGGGGAGGGCATGAGTGAGAAAAGTGGCAGAGGTCAGGGGGACCGGCGGAGGCAAGTGAGGGGCCAAAAAAAAGCCCCCTGCTCCCCTCGACGGGAAACAGAGGGCTGAGAAGTGGAAGGGTGTTAGACCTTTTTCTTGAGGAAGGGGAGGCCAGTGCGCTCGTTTTCCACCACCGTGTAGCCCTCAGGGCAGACATCGGCGGCTCCTTCGGCGGAACCGGAGAAGTAGAAGAGCCGAGTCACCTTGCCGTCAGCGCGAGGTGTTTCGCGGATGTGGAGGTAGTAGGTCTTGGAGGACTTTTTGGAGAGGACGCTGAATGCCATAAATGTGGTTGCGGTGGTCGCGGTTAAAGGGTTGCGGTTGGGAAAATCCCGAGAAATGCGTTAAAGCAGGCCGGCTTTCTTCAGGACGTTGTAGGCCCCGTTTTTGTTCATGGTCTTGAGGGACCGGGCGGTGAGCTTGAGCTTCACGAAGGTGTTGAGTTCGGGGACCCAGATCCGCTTGTCGCGCAAGTTGGGGGTGAAGGTGCGGTTGACCTTCTTGACGTGGTTGAGGCCGATCCCGCCCTCTTTTTTAGCTTTGCCGCTGTGGTGGATGCGGCGGCCGCGAAAGGGCTTGGCGCCGGAGATCATGCAGATTCTGGACATAGGACGTAGGTTTCAGGAAAATGGAAAAGGCGGGAAATGGGCAGGTCATCTAGCCCCGATTCGGGCTGGGTCAAGGGATTTAGATCCCAGCTTCGGAAAAAAGTTGGTTTTGGCACGCGAAATCAGCTACGCGGCCGCGTTTGGCCGCGGAGGTGCTCGGCCATGGCTTCCTTCCAGGGCCGCGGCTGCAGGCCGGTGCGCAGGGTAAATGTGCCGGTGTCGAGGGCGGACTGGAGCGGCCGCCCCGCGGTTAGGCCCGCCAAGCTGGCCAGGGGCACGGGAGTCGGGCGCCGGCAGCGCAGCGGCCAACCCAGCGCCGCGGCCGCATCCAAAACCCCCTGCGCATAGTCCAACCAGCTGCAGGCCGGGCCGTTGACCAAGTGAAAAAGCCCCTCCGCCGCGCCGCACCCCAGCAGGGCCTCCACCCACCCGGGAACGTCCTCGCTGTAGGTGGGCGACCCCGTTTTGTCCGAAACCACCCGCACCTCGCCGTGCCCGCAAGCCTGCTGCAGGACCCACTCGGGGAAGGCGTCGCGGCCGGGCCCAAAAAGCCAGGCCAGCCGCAGGATGAGGTGCTGCGATGAGGCCGCGGCGACCCGCTGCTCGCCCACCCACTTGGATCGACCATAGGCGCTGAGGGGAGCCGCGGCATCCCCTTCGCGGTAGGGTTGGCTCTGGAGGCCATCAAAAACGTAGTCGGTGCTAAAATGCACCATGCGGGCCCCGCGGGCGGCGCAGAGTTCGGCTAGCAAGCCGGGCGCCTGCGCGTTCACCGCCATCGCCAAGTCCGGCTGAACCTCCGCGTCGTCCACTTGGGTGTAGGCGGCCGCGTTGACCAACAGATCGAAATCTACCTGCTCGAGGGCCTGCTCGATCTGCTCGGGCCGCGTCAAATTGACCTCGGCGCGGGTGAATTCCCGCAGCGCAAACTTCGACTGGTCGGCCCAGGCGCGGCGGAAAGCCCCGCCCAAAAGCCCTTGCCCCCCCAGCAAAACCACCCGG
>CANHIJ010000017.1 GCA_947460575.1 Verrucomicrobiales bacterium
CAGCCATCTTTTGTGTTCTTTGTGTTCTTTGTGGTTAAAAATTATCACACCGCACGGGGAGCGTGGCATAGCTGGCCGGGAAGCCCTGACAGGGGAAATCCAAAGAGGGTTAACCACAAAGAACACAAAGGGCACAAAAGGACCGGGGCCACTGAGGCGCCGCCACAAAAAGTCATTCTTTTCCAAATCGACCAATGACAGCCAGTCAGTTACCCCTATCAAATGGCTAGCAGGGGGCCTTTCGCGCAGACGCCTTCCAGCAGCCATTTTTTGTGTTCTTTGTGTTCTTTGTGGTTAAAAATTACGATACTGAACGGGTCGCGTGGCATAGCTGGCCAGGAAGGCCTGACAGGGGAAATCCAAAGAGGGTCAACCACAAAGAACACAAAGGGCACAAAAGGACCGGGGCTGCTGCGGTGCCGCCGCAAAAAGGTATTCTCATTCCCAAAACGACCATGGACAGCTCATGAGTTGCCCATGCCCATGGGCTGTTGGGGGGCTTTTCGGGGGGACGCCTTGAAACGCCTGCCGCCCGCTCGCTGCCGGGCGCACCGCTCCGACCCCGAGGTGTCTCCCGTGCAGTCAACTCTGATTTGCCCAGGTCCGGTGAAATGAAAGCGCCTCGCCGCCCCGTATTCTCCGCTCTCCGGGCCTCAGTCCCTCTTCTTCAGCCACCCTCCTATGAAACGTCGATCCTTCGTCTCCACCTCCGCCGCCGCGGCCTTCGGCTTCCAATTCGTCCCCGCCCATGTGGTCCGCGCCCAAGGCACCGCCAAAACCCCCTCTAACAAAGTTCGCTTAGCCGTGATCGGCTGCGGCGGCCAAGGCGGCGGTGACCTCGGCGCCATGGCCGATGAAGACATCGTGGCCCTCTGCGATGTCGATGACCGCCGCGCCGCGGATAGCTTTAAGAAGTTCCCCAACGCCAAGCGCTTCAAGGACTTCCGCCAAATGTTCGACGCCATGTCCAAGGACATCGATGCCGTCCTGGTGGCCACCCCCGACCACACCCACGCGGTCGCCTCACTAGCCGCTATTGGCCATGGCAAGCACGTCTACTGCGAAAAACCGCTCGCCCACACCGTGGCCGAAGTGCGCGCCATGCGTCAAGCCGCCCTGGAACACAAAGTAATCACCCAGGTCGGCAATCAGGGCCATTCCTCCGACAGCATCCGCCTCTTCGTGGAAATGGTGCAGAGCGGCGCCATTGGCAAAGTTTCCGAAGTCCATGCTGGCTGCGACGCCTTCCGCGACGTCTATTGCCAAATCCGCGACCAAGCGAAACACACTTCTGAAAAACCCGAGATCCCCAAGGAACTAGACTGGAACCTCTGGCTCGGGCCCACCGCCGACCGCGCCTACCATTCCGCCTACCTTCCCTTTAACTGGCGCGGCTTCACCAACTTCGGCAGCGGCTGCATTGGCGACTGGATCTGCCACGTCCTCGACCCCTCCTTCTGGGCCCTCGACCTCGGTATGCCTACCGCCATCACTGCCGAAACCAAGGGCTACGACCCCCAAAAGCACGCCGCCTACTATCCGCAAGGCACTAAAATCACCTTCGAATTCCCCGCCAAAGCCGCGCGCGGACCCGTCAAGGTCGTCTGGCACGACGGCGACTTCGGCATCCCCCAACCCGAAGAACTCACCAAGGAAGGGCGCAAAGTCGTCGGCACCGGCGCTGTCGTCATCGGCGACCAGGGCAAAATCATGCACGGTTCCCACGGCGCCGGCGGCTGCCGCCTCATCCCCGAGGCCCGCATGCAGGCCTACAAACTCCCCGAAAAAACCTTGGCCCGCATCCCCGGCGGCCACCACCAAAATGACTGGCTCAACGCCATCCGCGAAAATCGCCCCGCCGGCTCCAGCTTCGAATACGGCGGCGCCCTCAGCGAAGTCGGCCTCCTCGGCATGATCGCGATCCGCCGCAGCGGCACCCGCTTGGAATACGACAGCCAAGCCATGAAGTTCACGAACGACGAAGCCGCCAACAGCTTCCTCACCCCCACCTACCGCCAGGGCTGGAAAATGTAGCCTCCCCCAGCCTTCCGCCTCCAGGGCGGCCCTCTCCGCGCGACCCGGCTTTGCCAGGAAGCGCTAGGGAAGGCCGCCCGTTTCTTTTTCCCCCTCCGTTTCCCCACTCCCCGCCCATTATCCCATCTCGGCAAAGCGCCCTGGGAAGCATCGGGCCTTGAAAGATTTCCCCAGACCTGCGTTCATGGAGTATGCCTTCCGCTCGCTCTATTTTGACGCTTTGCCTCCTGCCCCTCGGCAGCCTGCTCTCCGCCCCCATCGCCCGGGCGGAGGCTCCCATCTCTTTCAATAGGCAAATCCAGCCCATCCTCTCGGAATATTGCTATCATTGCCACGGGCCCGACTCCTCCACCCGCAAGCCCAAGAGCGACCCCCTCCGCCTCGACGGCGAAGCCTTCGCCCTTGCCCCGCGCGGCGACGCCGCTCCCGCCATCGTCAAAGGCCAACCCGCCAAATCTGCCCTGGTGCAGCGGATCCACAGCCAGGACGCCGACGAAGTCATGCCGCCCCCGGATTCCCTCAAACAACTGAAACCTGAAGAAATCGCCCTGCTCGAGCGCTGGATCGCCGAAGGCGCCACCTACGAAAAGCACTGGTCCTATCTCCCCCCGGTCAAACCTCCGCTCCCCCCCGCCACCGGGGCCGACCTCACGGAAATCGACCACTTCGTGTCCGCAAAACTGGCCACCGCCCAGCTGAAAATGAATCCCCCCGAGGACCCGGCTCGCGCCTATCGCCGCCTCAGCTATGACCTAACCGGCCTGCCGCCTCAGCCCGCCGATCTCGCCGCCTTCCTCGCCGACCACTCCCCGCAAGCCTGGGAGCGCGCCGCGGACCGCCTCCTCGCCACCGACGCCTGCGCCGAACAATTCGCCCGCCAGTGGCTCGACGCCGTCCGCTACGGCGATACTCACGGCATCCACATCGACAACTTCCGCTCCATTTGGCCCTACCGCGACTGGGTCATCCAGGCCTTCAAATCCAACCAACCCTTCAACCAGTTCACCATCGAACAGATGGCCGGCGACCTCATCCCCCAGGCCAGCCCCGCCCAAAAAGTCGCTAGCGGCTACAACCGCTGCATGCCCACCACCGGCGAAGGCGGCGCCATCGGCGAAGAATACGAAGCCATCTACGCCAAAGACCGCGCCGACACCATGGGCGCCGTCTGGCTGGGCCTCACCGTCGGTTGCGCCGCCTGCCACGACCACAAGTTCGACCCCATCTCCACTAAGGACTTCTATTCCCTAACGTCGTTCTTTAGGAACTCTCCCATGTCCGCCCTCGACGGCAACAACGCCGAGCACGCCCCTGTCTTGAGTCTCCCCAGCGAGGCCGACCAGGCCCGCCTCCAGGCGCTCCCCGGAGAATTGGCCGCCCGCCGCCAGGCCCTCGAGCAGCGCCGCAGCCAAGCCCAAACCGAATTCACCGCCTGGTTGGCCGCGCAATCCACCAGCCCCCCCGAGGAACCCGCCGCCTCGGCCCTGGCCTTGCACCTTCCCCTCCATGAAGCCGCCCGCGTCTTCCGCGGCACCAGCCAGGGCCAAGTCGTCACCTGGACCGAGTCCACCGAAAAATTTGACGCCCTAACCGGCCCCATCGCCCAAGGCCAAGCCCTCACCGGTGCCGCCCCCGTTTTCACCCGCGAGGGCCAAGCCAGCTTTGGCCTCCTCATGAAAAGCGAAGGGCCAGCGTCCGGCGCCCTCCTTTCCCGCATGGACCGCGCCCGCGCCTACCGCGGCTGGGACCTCTTCCTCACCGAGGGCCGCCCCGCCGTTCACATCGTCGACCAATGGCCCGACCGCGCCTTGAAGGTCACCGCCCGCAAAGCCCTCGCCCCCGGGGCCTGGCACCAACTCATGGCCGTCTTCGACGGATCCAAAGTCGGCGCCGATGCCCTCGCCCTCTACGTCGACGGCGTCCTCCAAGAAGTGAATGTCGAATTCAACGCCCTCGGCCCAGACATCGCCATTGATTCCCCGCTGCGCATCGGCGCCCGCAGCGACGGCGCCGACAAGTTAGACAGCCCCCTCACCGCCAAGGTCGCGGTCCAGGACGTCCGCCTCTACAGCCAGGCCCTCAGCCCAGACCAAGTGGCCCGCCTCGCCCTCCAACTGCCCCTCCGCCAGTTCCTCGCCACCCCCGAAGCCGCGCGCACCGAACCCCAAAAAACCGAAATGCTGGACCGCTGGGCTAACCTGTTCGACCACGCCGGCCTCGCGATCAAAAGCCAAATCGCCACCCTCGAACAAGAAGATCGCGCCATCCAACAGCGCAGCGTCAAAACCTTAGTCATGGAGGAAAACCCCCAGGAACCCTTCGCCTTCGTCCTGGCCCGCGGCGACTACCGCAAAAAAACCGACCGCGTCGGCCCGACCGCCCCGGCCTCCCTGCCCCCCATGGACGCCGCCGCCCCCCGCAACCGACTCGGCCTCGCCCAATGGCTCGTCTCCCCGCAAAACCCCCTAACTGCCCGCGTCACGGTCAACCGCATTTGGAGCTTCCTCTTCGGCACCGGCATCGTCGAAACCACCGAAGACCTCGGCATCAGCGGCGCCCGCCCGGTCGATCAAGACCTCCTTGACTGGCAAGCCGTGGCCTTCATGGAAAGTGGTTGGGATTACCGCGCCATGGTCAAACGCATCGTGTTGTCCCAAACCTACCGCCAGTCCGCCGCCGTCGATGCTGAAAAGTTAGAAAAAGACCCCCTCAACCGCCTCAGCTCTCGCGGCCCGCGCTACCGCCTCGACGCCGAACAAATCCGCGACGGCGCCCTCGCCACCTCCGGCCTCCTCGTCCCCAAAATCGGCGGCCCTCCGGTGCGCCCCTACCAACCCGAAGGCGTCTGGGAGGCCGTCGCCATGAAGGAGTCCAATACCCGCAACTACCAGCAAGACCAAGGCGAAAGCCTCTACCGCCGCTCCCTCTACACCCTCTGGAAGCGCACCGCCCCCCCCGCGAGCATGGACATCCTCAACGCCCCCAGCCGCGAGACCTTCTGCACCCGCCGCGAGCGCACCAATACCCCCCTCCAGGCCTTCGTCACCATGAACGACCCCCAATTCGTCGAGGCCGCCCGCCAACTCGCCGCCCTCGCCCTCGCTTCCTCTCCAGACGCAAACGCTAGGCTCGACTTCATCACCCTGCGCCTCCTCGCCCGCCCCTTCTCTGCCGCCGAGCGCGCCGTCTCCCAGCGCACCCGCGATCGCGCCCTAGCGATTTACCAGGCCGACCCCGCCGCCGCCCAAGCCCTCATCGCAGTGGGTGCCTCCAAGGCCGAGCCCACCCTCGCTCCCGCCGAACTGGCCGCCTGGACCGTCGTCGCCAGCCAGGTCTTCAACACCGACGAAGCCCTCACTAAATAGCCCCAGTCCTTTTTCTATCATGTTTTCCCCCGCTTCCCTCCCCCTCCTCCAAACGTGGAACGGCGCCGTCAACCGCCGCCAGTTCTTCCGCCGCAACGCCATGGGCCTCGGCGCCGCCGCCCTGGCCTCCCTCCTCGGCCAAGGCCGCAGTCTCGCCAGCGACCTCCCCCCAGGCACTCACTTCCCTCCCAAGGCCAAGCGCGCCATCTACATCTCCCTCATCGGCGCCCCCTCCCAACTCGACCTCTTCGACTACAAACCCAACCTCAAGGCCGCCTTCCGCAAGGACCTCAAGGACTTCCTCGCCGCCCAGGGCGAGCGCCTCACCGGCATGACCGCCGGCCAGGGCGCCTTCCCGGTCGCCCCCTCGATCTTCAAATTCTCCCAGCACGGCCAGTCCGGCGCTTGGCTCAGCGAAACCCTCCCCTGGACCGCCAAGGTCGCGGACGATCTCTGCATCATCCGCTCCATGAAAACCGACGCCATCAACCACGAGCCCGCTAATCAGTTGATGTACACCGGCAACATGAACAGCGGAAAGCCCTCCATCGGTTCCTGGCTCTCCTGGGGCCTTGGTTCCATGAACCAGGACCTCCCCACCTTCGTGGTCCTCCACGCCACCCACTCCAATCCCAATTCTAACGTCCAGGCCATCTCCGCCCGCCTCTGGGGCTCCGGCTTCCTCCCCGGCAAACACGCCGGCGTCTCCCTCCGCGCCAAAGGCGATCCCGTTCTCTTCCTCAAAGACGCCCCCGGCATCTCCCGCGAACTCCGCCGCCAAATGCTCGACGGCCTCGGTGAACTCAACCATGCCGCCTACCAACAAGTCGGCGACCCCGAGATCCAAACGCGCACCCAGCAATACGAAATGGCCTTCCGTATGCAAGCCAGCGTCCCCGACCTAACGGACCTCAGCGGCGAAAGCGACCAAACCTACGAACTCTACGGCGCCGATTCCAAGGACCGCGGCACTTTTGCCAATAGCGCCCTGATGGCCCGTCGCCTCGTCGAGCGCGGCGTCCGCTTCGTCCAAATCTTTCACCGCGGCTGGGACCAACACGGCTCTCTCCCCCGCGATATCGCCGCCCAATGCAAGGACGTCGACCAAGCCTGCTACGGCCTCATCCAAGACCTTAAACAGCGCGGCCTCCTCGACGATACCCTCGTCGTCTTCGGCGGCGAATTCGGCCGCACCGTCTACTCCCAAGGCAATCTCTCCGAAACCGACTACGGCCGCGATCACCACCCGCGCTGCTTCAGCCTCTGGGCCGCCGGCGGCGGCATCAAAAAAGGCCTCACCTACGGCGAAACCGACGAGATGGGTTATAATATCGTCAAAGACCCCGTCCACGTCCACGATTTCCACGCCACCCTCCTCAACCAACTCGGCATCAACCACGAGCGCCTCACCTTTAAGTACCAAGGCCTCGACCAGCGCCTCACCGGCGTGGAACCCTGCAAAGTCGTCAAAGGGATCATCGCCTAGCACCAAGCCAGTTCCCGCCCCCAGGATCCCCCCTGAAAGATTCTACCCTCCGAGGGGTTATGGCCTTGATGCCCCGCCCTACCGCCCCCTGGATCCGCCTCGCCGTCGGCGCCGCCGCGGCTCTGCTGATCCCCCGCGCCCCGGCCGCGGCCCCCAACTTCGCCCGCGACATTCAGCCCCTCCTTGCCGCCCACTGCCTCAAGTGCCACGGCCCAGAAAAACAAAAGGCCGGCCTCCGCCTCGACCACCGCGCCTCCGCTCTCCAAGGCGGCGATGATGGCCCCGTCATTGCCGTCGGTCAAAGCCACGCCAGCCCCCTCCTCCAGCGCGTCACCAGTCAGGACCCTGACCAAATCATGCCCCCCGAGGGCTCCCCCCTCAGCCCCCCGGAAATCGCCCTGCTGCGCGACTGGATTGACCAAGGCGCCCCCTGGCCCGAAGGCGATCCCATCGCCCCTAACACCCACTGGTCCCTCCAGCCTCTTCAGGCCCCCGCCCTCCCCGCCGATTCCCTTCAGCCCATCGACGCCCTGATCCGCGCCCGCCTCCACCAAGACGGACTCGATCTCGCCCCTCCAGCTGATCGCCCCACCCTGATCCGGCGCCTCAGCTTTGACTTGATCGGGCTGCCGCCCTCCCCAGAGGAAATCGACGCCTTCGTCGAAGACCCTTCCCCCCTAGCCTACACCACGTTGGTGGAGCGCCTCCTCGCCTCGCCCCACTACGGCGAGCGCTGGGGTCGCCATTGGCTCGACGTGGCCCGCTACACCGAAAGCCAAGGCTTTGAATACGATAGGCTCCGCGACAACGCCTGGCACTACCGCGACTACGTCATTAAGAGCTTCAATGCCGACAAGCCCTACGACCAGTTCATGCGCGAGCAGATCGCCGGCGATGTCCTGGAACCCGTCACCAGCGAAGGCATCGTGGCCACTAGCCTCCTCGTCTGCGGCCCCTGGGACCAAGCCGGCAATGCCCAGGCCAATGCCACCCAGCGCGCCATCACCCGCGAAGATGAACTAGAGGACATGCTAGGCGTGGTCGGCCAGTCCTTCCTGGGCCTCACCATCAACTGCGCCCGCTGCCACACCCACAAATTCGACCCCATCCCCCACACCGACTACTACCGCCTCAAATCCGTCTTCGAAGGCGTCAAACACGGCGAGCGCTCCATCGCCTCAGCTGCGGATACCCAGGCCCGCGAGGCCGAAAAAGAAGCCCTGCAAAGTCAAATCGCCGGAGCCTCCTCGCAGCTCACCGTCCTCGAAGCCGACGGGGCCCAACAGGCCGCGGCCCAGCACCCCGCCCAAGCCGCCCCCCTCCTCGGGCCCTCCCCTCTCTGGTCCTGGAATTTTGCCCCCGCTTCGCCTACCCCGCCCAGCGGCGAGGCACTGGGCGGCGCCGCCATCGCCAACGGATTTTTGGTCCTCCCCCGCGAGGGCGCCTATTTTCAATCGCCACCCCTAACGCAAGACATCCGCGAAAAAACCCTTGAGGCCTGGGTCACCCTAGCAAGCCTCAACCAGGGCGGCGGGGGCGCTATTTCCCTGGAGCGCCAGGACGGCAGCGTCTTCGACGCCCTCGTCTTCGGCGAGGGGCAAACCCGGCGCTGGACCGCCGGCAGCGAAGGCTTCGCCCGCACCCGCCCGCTCGAGACCCCCGAAGAAGCGGCCGCGGCCGACACCGTCATCCAAATCGCGGCCGTCTACCGCGCCGACCACAGCGTCGCCCTCTTCCGCAACGGCGCCCCCCTCGGGCAGCCCTACACCCCGGCCTCGCCCCTGCAGACCTTTCCCGCCGGAGCCGCCCATATATTGCTCGGAAAGCGCCACACCGGCGGCGGCCAGCCCTGGCTCACCGGCAGCATCCAACAGGCCGCCCTCTACGACCGCGCCCTCTCCCCCGCAGAAGTCGCCGACTCCTTCCACCGCGGCGCCCAAACCCTCTCCCAAAGCCATATCCTAGCCGCCCTCACGCCAGCACAGCGCCTGGCTTGGGACGCCGCCCTCGCCGCCCGCGCCCAAGCCCGCGCCGCCCTTACCACCCTAGCAGAGCGCAGCACCGCCCAATCTTACGTCGGCGTCCGCGTCCAACCCACTCCCACCCGCCGCCTCCTCCGCGGCGAGGTCAATGCCCCCGATGCCGTGGTCGCCCCCGCCGCCCTCGCCTCCATCTACCCACCAGGCGCCGATTTCGCCCTTCCCCCCGACGCCCCCGAAGCCGCCCGCCGCCTTAAACTAGCCGATTGGCTCTGCGACCCCCGCCACCCCCTCCCCGCCCGCGTCATGGCCAACCGCGTCTGGCACCTCCACTTCGGCCAAGGCATTGTCGCCACCCCCAACGACTTCGGCGCGGCCGGATTGCCCCCCACTCACCCCGCTCTCCTCGACTGGTTAGCCACCCAATTCATCCAAAGCGGCTGGAGTGTCAAAGCCCTGCACCGCCTCATCCTCCACTCCGCCACCTACCGCCAAAGCTCCGCCTTCTCCGCTCCCGCCGCCGCCCGCGACGCCGACAACCTCCTGCTCTGGCGCTTCCCCCCCCGCCGCCTCGAAGCCGAAGCCGTCCGCGATAGCATGCTCGCGGTTAGCGGTCAGCTCAACCCCGCCCCCGGCGGCCCCGGCTTCCGCCCCTTCACCACCAGCGAATACGGCGCTACTTTCTATCAGCTAGTCGACCGCAGCGAGCCCGCCTTCAACCGCCGCACCATCTACCGCATCAACGTCAATAGCGGCAAGGACCCCCTCCTCGACGCCTTCGATTGCCCCGACCCCTCCGTCAAAACGCCCCGCCGCGGCGTCACCACCACCCCCCTCCAGGCTCTCGAACTCATGAACAATTCCTTCGTGCTCCGCCAAGCCAAACACCTTGCCGAGCGCGCCCAGCAACCCCACCCCGACAATCTCCCCGCCGCCATCCACCGCGCCTACCGCCTCGCCCTCGGCCGCCCCCCTTCCCCCGACGAAGCCGCCCGCGCCGCCGCCGCCGCCCGCCAGCGCGGCCTCCCCAGCGTTTGCTGGGCCCTTCTCAATTCCACCGAATTTGTCTATGCCCCCTGACACCAATCCCGAGGCCCCCTCCCTCCTCTCCCGCCGCCACTTCCTCTGGAACTCCGGCGGCGGCCTCGGCGGCCTCGCCCTCGCCTGGATGATGCAGCGGGACCAAGCCCGCGCCGCGGCCCCCGCCCCCGGGCGCCTTCCCCACTTCGCCCCCAAGGCCAAACGCGTCGTCCAAATCTTCTGCGCCGGCGGCGTCAGCCACCTCGAAACCTTCGACTACAAACCCGAACTCGAGCGCCTCCACGGCATGACCCTCGAAGGCCGCGGCGAAAATCAGGGCTTCTTCGGCCAGCCCGGCCGCCTCATGAAAAGCGCCTACCCCTTCCGCCAACACGGCCAATCCGGCGCCTGGATCAGCGACCTCCTCCCCCACATCGCCAACTGCGCCGACGACCTCTGCATCGTCAATTCCCTCTTCGCCAAAAGCAATAACCACACCCCCGCCGCTTTTCAGATGAATAGCGGCTTCACCCTCAACGGCTTTCCCTCCATGGGCGCCTGGCTCAGCTACGGCCTCGGCTCCGAAAACGAAAACCTCCCGTCCTTCGTCGTCCTCCCCGACCCCCGCGGCCTCCCCGCCGGCGGCTCCATCAACTGGACCGCAGGCTTCCTCCCCGCTAACCACCAAGGCGTCCCCTTCCGCACCCACTCCCCCGAACCCATCGCCGACCTCCACACTCCCAGCCACATCCCCCCCGCCGACCGCGCCGCAGATATGGCTCTGCTCGCTTCCATGAACCGCGACTTCGCCCAAGCCCACCCCGGCGAAGGCACCTTCGCGGCCCGCCTCCGCTCCTACGAACTGGCCGCCCGCATGCAGTCCAGCATTCCCGAAGCCACCGACCTCGACGCCGAACCTGACTCCATCAAACGCCTCTACGGCATCGATGACCCCGCCAACCGCGGCTTCTCCCGCAATTGCCTCATGGCCCGCCGCCTCCTCGAGCGCGGCGTCCGCTTCGTCCAAGTCCTCAACGGAGGAGCCTTCGGCAGCCCCCGCATCAATTGGGATGGTCACGAAAATCTCAAAGACAACCACGATACCCAAGCTGCCACCATGGACCGCCCCGTGGCCGCCCTCCTCCAAGACCTCAAACAGCGCGGCATGCTCGACGACACCCTCTTCATCTGGTCCACCGAATTCGGCCGCAGCCCCGTCACCCAAGGCGTCGGCTCCACCGGCCGCGACCACCACCCCGGCGTCTTCAGCAGCTTCCTCGCCGGCGCCGGCATCAAGGCCGGTACCCGCTACGGCCAGTCCGACGAAATCGGCTACGACGCCGCCGAAAATAAAGTCACCATCCCCGACCTCCACGCTACCGTCCTCCACCTCCTCGGCATCAACCACGAAAAACTCACCTTCTACCACAATGGCATCGACCGGCGCCTAACGAACGTAGAAGGCCAAGTCGTCTCCGGCCTCCTCTCATGAAAGCCTGCCACCTCGCCCCCATCCCCTGGGCTAGCCTCCTCTGCCTCGCCGCCACCGCGGCGCTCTCCCCCGCCCAGCCAGCTCTCCCCGATTTCAACGCCGCGGTCCTCCCCGTGCTCCGCGAGCACTGCCTCGATTGCCACAACGCCTCCAAACAAAAAGGCGACCTCGACCTTGAAATCGTCGCCTCCCCCCAAGGCCTCCGCCAACACCCCCGCACCTGGCAGCGCGTCCTCGAACAATTGTCCGAGAATGCCATGCCCCCCGATTCCAAACCCCGCCTCGCCCCGGCAGCCCGCGACGCCCTCCTCGCTTGGGTCCGCGGATCCCTCCATTCCCTCGCCTTGGAAAGCGCTGGAGACCCCGGCCCAGTCGTCTTGCGCCGCCTTTCCAACGCCGAATACACCTACACCCTCCAAGACCTCACCGGCGTTTCCTCACTCCATCCCGCCAAGGAGTTCCCCGTCGACGGCGCCGCCGGCGAAGGCTTCACGAACACCGGACAGGCCCTGGTGATGTCCCCTTCCCTCGTCACCAAATACCTCGATGCCGCCAAATCCATCGCCGCTCAGGCCGTCCTCCTCCCCGATGGCTTCCGCTTCTCCCCCAGCCCAAACCGGCGCGATTGGACCGAAGAAATCCTCACAGAAATTCGCGCTTTCTACTCCCGCTTCACTTCCGTCGGCGGCTCCGACACCGTCACCCAACAAGGCATCGCCCTCGACCGCAACAAAGGGGGCAGCCTCCCCCTCGACAAATACCTAGCGGCAGCCCTGGCCTGGAAAGCCCATCCCTCCCCCGTCCCCGAACTAGCCCAATCCAGCGGCCTCAGCCCCCGCTACCTCCAAGCCCTCCTCGACCTCCTCAACGCCGACCAACCCTCCCCCCTGCTCGACCCCCTGCGCGCCGCCTGGCGCGGCGCCGCTCCCGAAACCCTCCCCGCCCTCCTCGACCTCATCGCTCCCTGGCAGCAGGCCCTCTGGCGCTTTAGCAGCGTGGGCCACATCGGCAAAAAGGGCGGCCCCAAAGCCTGGATGGAACCCCTCAGCCCACTCGCGGCCCAACAAGAGTTTCGCCTCAAACTCACCCCCCCCAAAGACGGCTCCGACCAAATCGTTCACCTGCTCGCGAGCACCGCCGGCGATGGCTCCCAAAACGATTTCGCCCTCTGGCAAAACCCCCGTCTCCTCATCCCCGGTCGCCCCCCCGTCCCTCTAGCGGAAGTGCGCGGCTTCCTCACCAACCTGACCGCCCACCGCTCCCGCATCCTCGCCGCCACCGCGCAGGCCCTCCGCGCCGCCGCCCTCGCCACCAGCGATTCCCCCGGCGCCGCTGACGCCATGCGACTCGCGCGCGACCAAGCCCCCATCGCCGCTTGGTTCCACTTCCTCGGCATCCAAACCGCGCCCTCTCTCGACTTAACCCTCTTCGCCAAAACCCTTCCCGATCTCCCCGGACAACCCGCCGTCAAAGGCTGGGGCTCCCCCGAAACCCCTCAAATCCTAGCCAATTCATCAGACCAAGCTCTCCGCATCCCCGGCAACCTCAAACCCCACGGCGTCGTCGTCCACCCCTCCCCGACCCTCGCTGTCGCGGTGGGCTGGCGCAGCCCCCGCGCCGCTAGCCTCCGCCTCACCGCCACCATCACCGACGCCCACACCGACTGCGGCAACGGCGTCTCCTGGACCCTCGAAAGGCGCCGCGGCGCCACCCGCCAGCGCCTCGCCGAAGGCACCACCCAGGCCGCCCAACCCTCCACCGTCGGCCCCCTCGATCCCCTCGACGTCCTCCCCGGCGACCTCCTCTCCCTCGTCATCGCTCCCCGCAACGGAGAGCACTCCTGCGACCTCACCGACCTCGAATTCACCCTCACCGCCCTCGGCGATGCCCCCCAAACCTGGTCCCTCACCAGCGACATCTCCAGCAGTATCCTGGCGGGAAACCCCCACGCCGACTCCACCGGCTCCGCGGGCGTATGGCATTTCTACACCGAGCCCGCCACCGGCCTCCCCAGCGGCTCGCTCATTCCCCCTAACTCCCTGCTCGCCCGCTGGCAAGCCGCCCCCTCCGACGCCGAAAAAGCCCCCCTCGCCCTCGCCCTGGAGGAACTCCTCACTTCCAAAGCCCCCGCCCCAGACAGCCCCGACGCCGCCCTCTACCAAACCCTCACTTCCCTCTCCAGCCCCCTCCTCGCCACCTTCACTAACCCCCCAGCCGCCCCCCCCAGCCCCTGGGGCCTCGACCCCGCCCGCTTCGGCATCCATCCCGACAGCCGACCCGCCGACCCCTCTAGCCTCTATGTCCAAGCCCCTTCAGACATCGCCATTCCCCTCCCCGCAGACCTCCCCGAGGGCACCGAATTCACCGCCACCGGCCTGCTCGACCCCCTCGACGGCGCCGCCGGTAGCGTGCAGCTCCAAGTCCTAACTTCCCCTCCCGCCCTTCCCCTCACCGCCCTTTCGCCCGCCCTCCCCATCCTCACCGCCGAGGGAAGCCAAACCCGCCAAAAATTCGAAAACGCCTTGGCCGAGTTTCGCGACATGTTCCCCGCCGCCCTCTGCTACACCAAAATCGTCCCCGTCGACGAAGTCGTCACCCTCACCTTGTTCCACCGCGAGGACGAAGCCCTCTCCCGCCTCATCCTCGATGACTCCCAGCGCGCCCAGCTCGACCGCTTGTGGGACCAACTCCACTTTGTCAGCGAAGACCCTCTAACGCTAGTCGACGCCTTCGAGCAACTTTATCAATTTGCCACCCAGGACTCCGATCCCAGCGCCTTCGAGCCCATGCGCCTCCCCATCAACCAGCGCGCCGAGGCTTTCCGCCAATCCCTCATCGCCGCCCAACCCCGCCACCTCGACGCCCTCCTCGAGTTCGCCCAGCGCGCCTATCGCCGCCCCCTCACCGATCCCGAGCAAGCCGACCTCCGCGCCCTCTATCAAAAATTGCGGGACCAGGATTTACCCCACCCCGAGGCCCTCCGCCTCACCCTGGCCCGCGTCCTCATCAGCCCCTCCTTTCTCTACCGCGGCGAAACGCCCGCCCCCGGCCTCGCCCAAACGCCCGTCAGCAGCGACGAACTTGCCAACCGCCTCAGCTACTTCCTCTGGTCCGCGCCCCCCGACGACATCCTCCGCGCCGCCGCCACCTCCGGAAAACTCCGCCAACCCGAGGAACTCGCCGCCCAAACCCAACGCATGCTCCGCGATCCCCGCCTCCGCCGCCTCGCCATCGAGTTCGGCTGCGCCTGGCTCCACATCCGCGACTTCGACGCCCTCGACGAAAAAAGCGAACGCCACTTCCCCGAGTTCGCCCCCCTCCGCGGCGCCATGTATGAAGAATCCATTCGGTTCTTCACCGACTTTCTCCAAGAAAATCGCTCCGTTCTCAGCTTGTTAGAAGCCGACCACACCTTCCTCAACGAGGCCCTCGCGAAACACTACGGCATCCCCGGCGTCACCGGCCCAGACTGGCGCCGCGTCGACGGGGTTCGCCCCTACGGCCGCGGCGGAGTCCTTGCCCTAGCCTCTACCCTATCGAAACAGTCCGGCGCTTCACGCACCAGCCCCATCCTGCGCGGCAACTGGGTCGCCGAAGCCCTCCTCGGCGACAAGTTGCCCCGCCCCCCCAAGGACGTCCCCCGCCTCCCCGAGGACGAGGCCACCGCTTCCCTCACCATGCGCCAACTCACCGAAAAACACAGCGCCGACCCCCGCTGCGCCGGTTGCCACGTCCGCATCGATGCCTTCGGCTTCGCCCTCGAGGGCTTTGACGCCATCGGCCGCTTCCGCCAACAGGATTCCGCCGGACGCCCCATTGACACCCTATCCAAAACCATGGACGGCGCCACCCTCCAAGGCCTCGACGGCCTGCGCGATTACCTCGCCACCAAACGCCGCGACGCCTTCCTGCACCAATTTTGCAAAAAACTGCTAGGCTACTCCCTGGGCCGCTCCGTCCAACTGTCCGACCAACCCCTCCTCGCCGAGATGCAAACACAATTGGCCGCCCATGGCTTCGGCGTCCACACGGCCATCGCCCTCATCGTGGCCAGCCCTCAATTCCGCGATATTCGCGGCCGCGAGGCCCCGTTCGAAGACTAACACCAACCTCCCCAGCCCATGCCCTCACACCACTTCTCCCGCCGCGCCTTCCTCCGCGGCACCGGCGTATCCATGGCCCTTCCCTGGATGGAATCCCTCCCCGTCTGGGGCGACGAAGCCCGCCCCCAAGACCCCTCCAGCGAAGCCCCGGTGCGCCTTGCGGTGCTCTTTTCCGGCAACGGCTTCCACAGCCGCGAATGGTGGGCCAAAGGCGACGGCCCCGCCATGGAACTCGGCCAAGTCCTCAGCCCCCTCCAGGAGTTTCGCCAAAAAATGCTCTTCATCCGCGGCCTCTACAACGCCGAGGCCACCAAGGGCAATATCCACAGCTCCCAAACCGGCAACCTCCTCTCCGGCGCCCCCCTCGCCTCCGGCGGAGCCATCCGCTCCGGCACTAGCCTCGACCAACTCCTCGCCCAAACTTACGGCCGATCCACTAAGGTCTCCAGCCTCGTGTTAGGCTGCGAGAAGTCCAATCCCTCGGTCCACAAGGACTACTCCATGCTCTACAGCTCCCACATTTCCTGGACTTCCCCCACCACTCCCACCCCCCTCGAAATCTACCCCGCCCTCGCCTTCGACCGCCTCTTCAAAGACGAAGTCAGCCGCGGCGACCAAAGCGTCCTCGACGCCGTCCTCACCGATGCCAGCGACCTCCGCCGCCACATCAGCTCCGGCGATCAACGCAAACTCGACGAATACCTCGACTCCGTCCGCGACGTCGAACAGCGCATCCAACAAGCCGGCCAAAAAGGCCAACTCCAAGGCTGGCGCCCCACCCTCGACAAACCTAACATGCAACGGCCTGCCGACGGCATCCCCCAGGACATCGCCGCGCACATGCGCCTCATGGCCGATATCCTCGTGCTCGGCTTCCAGACCGACACCACCCGCATCACCACTCTCAAGCTCAACAACGACCACAGCTCGCTGCGCTTCCCCAACCTCGGCGTGGACTACATGATCCACCACCTCCTCTCCCACTCCGACAGCGCCGACTGGCTCAAAGTAAACAATTTCTTCCTCGAGCAGGTCGCCTACATCGCCCGCCGCCTCGACGCCATCCAAGAGGGCTCCCGCACTCTCCTCGACAACACCATGCTCATGTTCTGCTCCAGCATGATGAGCGGAAACCACAACAACGACCAACTCCCCGTAGTCCTCCTCGGCGGCGGTGGCGGCCGCATCCAAGGCGGCCGCGTCCTCGACTACTCCGGCAAACCCGAGCGCCAAATGTGCCGCCTCTACCTCTCCATGATGGACAAAATGGGGCTCCGCCCCCCCCAATTCGGCGACGCCACCACCGCCCTGGAGGAAATCTAACATCAGTAATCCCCGCCTCCCTATCGCTCCCCTAGCACTCCTCCCGCACCGTCCCCCTGCTCCCCCATGAAAACTCTCCTCCTCCCCCTAGCTGCCCTATTCATCGCCGCCACCTTCACCGCCGCCCGCCCCACCCCCCCAAGCACCCCCCGCCAAATGGAGGGCTGGAACATCGCGGTCGATCCCCGCCTCCTTCAGGGCGACGCCGCCGCCCTCGGCCAGCGCGCCCTCCGCCTCCTCCAAGCCCGCCTCGTCGCTATCACCGAAGTCGTCCCCGCCCCCGCCCTGGCCAAACTCCAGGGGGTCACCATCGCCCTCGACCTCGACTGCGAGGACCTCCGCTCCATGCAATACCACCCCGGCGCCGACTGGCTCCGCGACAACGGCCACCGCGAGTCCCTCGCCAAATGCGTCCACATCCCCTCCGCCGACGACTTCCTTTCCCCCTTCGAAAATCGCCGCATGCCTTGGGTCGTCCTCCACGAGCTTGCCCACGCCTACCACGACCAAGTCCTCGGGTTCGAAGAAACCCGCCTCGTCGCCGCCTGGCATAAATTCCGCGACAGCGGGAAATACCGCAGCGTCCTCACCAGCACCGGGCAACAACGCGAACACTATGGCCTAACGAATCAAATGGAGTTCTTCGCCGAAATGACCGAAGCCTATTTTGGCTCGAACGACTTCTTCCCCTTCGTCGCCGGGGAACTGCAACAGGCCGAACCCGAAATCTTCGCCCTGATGGCCGACATCTGGGGCCCCCTCCCTGAACATTCCCGCAAATGAAATTCCCCGGCCTCCTCCCCGGCCTCGCGGATGATCCTAAAACCGGGGTTTGAAACTCAACCACGGGGCCTTTTTCGGGATAACTGCGGGGAATGAGCCGTTTTTTCCGCCCCAGGAGACTCACCCTTTGGGTGAGTCTTTCCGTTGTCACATGCCCCTACCGAATCGTGAATCGTGAAAACGCCCTGCGGCTATGCCAGAGACATCCCCGCATGATACCGGAAAAATCCTGATGCCGGAGGCATCTCAGCCGGTAACCGGTGGTTGCATAGAGCAACACCACCGGATTCCCCGTTTTCGCATCATCCGCACCCCGGCAGGGGTGCCCGCGTGGCAACCCCCAAAAAGCCCACGCGCTAAGGGAAAGCCTCCCGCGCCAGCCCTCCGCGCCCACCGAATACGATAGTCACCTAACGATTTTAGGATGATTGCTCCGCTGCGGCCCCGCCGCCCGGGCCCAGGCCCCCCCCCTGAAAAATTTTGCGCTCCTAGGTGAAGCCGATACCGACTTCCCCGACAGCCCCAAGCAGCAGCGCGCCGCCGCGGTGGCATAAGCCATCAAGGCCATCGCATCCGCCAGTGGGTCCATCGTCTTGCGCCGCATCGCCCCTGACAAACCCTAGGCAAGCCCTTGCCTCAAAAAAAAGGAAGCGCATTGGCCACTAATCTCTTGCCTTTTGCTCATTTTTTCTGCTAACATATAATTGGGTTTATCGCCCCTCCGCTTCGTTTCGCAATTGAATTCTATTCTCTACTCCCTGCCCCGCATGAATCCCATCGCTCCATCGACCCGGCCCTCGGCCGCCCTCCTCCTCAGCGGAGTTCTCGCCCTCGCCGCCGCCCCGGCGGCTCAGGCTACCGTCCTCACTTTTGAGACCAGTCCTCGGGTCGCCACTTACGACTCCATGCCGCAGGACTACGGCGACTCCGTTGCCGCCGATAGCCAACTGTCCGCCAATGGCGCTTATCAAAACCTCTACCAGCAGGGCTACTCCTGGACCCCCCAAGTCGACATCCGCTACTCCACCTCCCGCCCTGGTGAGTTCCCCCAGTACTTCCACGACAACGACCCCGAGTGGCCCGGCGTCTGTTTCCTCTGGTCCTGGAATTTCCGCGGCGGCAAGGCCATCGGCGACCTCTCCTCCGACCCCGCCAAGGCCATGCCCGTCGGCTTTGAATACTATTTCACCCTAACTCCCAAAGCGGGCAACCTCGCCGTCGTTCTCAATTCATTTGTCCTCAACGACTACCTCGGCTACGGCGAGTCCGTCGCTCAAGTCGTCGAGTGGCGCGTGGCCCAGGGTTCGCCCACCGGCACGGTCATCGCCTCCGGCACCGAAACCCTCAGCGACGGCCAAAATATCCTCGTCGCTACCGGCATGAACTCCAGCCAGGCCGTCCTCGGCCCCCTCGTCCTCGTGCTCCGCCGCATGGCCGGGACTGAAGACGATATCGCCCTCGACGATCTCGACTTCGACCAAGTAGGCCTCCCCTCCACCTCTTATAACTCCACCGCCCTAGGCAGCCTCGGGGACGGCACCAATTCCAGCGCTGTCGCCATCGAACAACCCGGCGCCATCGCCGCCGCCGGAGACTACTCCAATCGCTACGGCAACAAAGAGCGCACCATCATCCCCTTCCAACCCCACCTCAACCCCGCCTCTAACGCCCCCTTCACGATTGAGTTCTGGGCTAACCCCACCGCCTCCGACGGCGACGACTCCCCCGTCTTCAATCGCATCTCCATTGGCGACCGCTCCGGATGGGCCTTTTTCCAGCGCGCCCCCAGCGTTGGTTGGAACTTGCGCATGTACGACGGCACCGGCAGCAACGTCGGCTGGGACCTCACCGGCGGCACGGCCACCTTCAACGCCTGGTCCCACGTGGTGGCCACCTGGAACGGCAGCAGCGCCCGACTCTATGTCAACGGCGCCCTCGCCAGCTCCACCAACGCCTCCGGAAAATCCGGCCGGTACCTCGCCAGCACCGGCGCTACGTTCGCCGTCGGTGCCTACGACAACGGGGATGCCCCTTATAACGGCTGCGTCGACGACATCGCCTTCTACCCCACCGCCCTCAGCGCTGCCGCTATCCTCAGCCACTACCAAACCGCGTCTAGCCAAGTCGCCGGGGCCTACCGCTCCAAGGTCCTTGCCGACGGCGCCGTCGAGTACCTCCAGCAAAATCCCCCCACCGCCGAAATCGCCACCGCCGGGGCCAATCACACCGTCTCCTTCACCGGCATTCTCGCGGAATCCACCGATCTGGTGACTTGGACCGACCTCCTCGTCACCAGCCCCTACCAAATCCCAGCCCCCGTCCTCGGGAAGCGCTTCTTCCGCTCCCACCGCTGATCCAACTCAGCTCCCGATGGGCCCGATGCCCACGAGCACTAACACTGGTCTCCCAGCGGCCCGCGCCGCTGGGAGGTCTACCCGAAACCGCGCCTGCCAGTCATTGAGGCCCTCGGGATCTACGAATACCTGGTCGACTTGCCAGCAGTCGCCCTCGCTTTCCACGCGAATGTGAGTGTGCCCAGACTGCCGCGCTTCGGGGTCCAGCGAGAGGCGCTCGTGCCCTTCATAGTACGCCTCCATTATCGGTGCTAAGGCCTCTGCGGGCCAGGGCGGCGCCGCTCCCGCCGCGGCCTCCGGAGACACCAAAGCCGCCGCCGCGGCCGACCAGCGACCCTCCCCCAGCGCGCGCAAAAATTGAAAAATGGCGGCGCGGATCAAGGCCGTGAACTCCCGGCGGTTGCGCGCGATGTCGGCCCGCACCGGCTCCGCCGCCTCCGCGGCCGCCTCGGCCGGACGGTAGTTGGGATCGCGCAGGCGCTCCCACTCGTCGAGCAAACTGGAGTCGGTGCCCCGCAGCACCCCGACGAGCCAATCCTCCATCTCCTGTACCGCCTCGTTCTTAAAGGAGGGCGGCACGGTTTGCTGTAATACTTTACAAACGCTGGAAATGTGCCGCAACAGCACCCCCTCCTGCCGATGCAATTCATAGCGGTGCACATAGCCCGCGAAGCTCTCGTAGTCCTCGTACATCTCCCGCACAATGCTCTTGGGCCGAATGTTGTCCTGGCCCACCCAAGGATGCGCCGCCGCGAAAGCGTTGTACGTTTGATAGATAAAATCGCGGCCCGGCTTGGGGTATTCCAGCTTCTCCAGTTCCTCGATGCGCTGGTCGTACTCTACCCCGGCGGCCTTCATTTCGTTCATCTTCTCGGTCTTCAATTTGTCCAACTGGCGCCGCAAAACGATCTCCGGATTCTCCACGATGGCCTCCACCAGGGACATCACTTCCAGCGGATAAAGTGGCCCATTCATATCCAAAAGAGCCAAGGTGTCGAGCAACCACAGCGACAGCGCATGGTTCAGCGAAAAATCCTCCTGCAAATCAATCCCCAGCCGCAATTTGGGCCCCGCCCCGCGGTAGGCCCGCGGAATGATTTGAATGATTTTTCGCTCCACTAGAGAACGAAAGAGCTGCCAGGCGCGGCGGCGATGTTGCTGCTTGGCCGCTGCCGTCTCGTGGCTGTCGGCGATGAGCCGCTGCATCGCCCGGCACCCGTCCCCCGGCTGACTCAGCACCTGCAGCAGCATCCCGTGGCTCACCTGAAATTTTGACCCCAAAGCCTCCGGCGCCGCCCCCTGCAATTTCTTAAACGTGTCCTCGCTCCACCCTACAAAACCCTCCGGCGCTTTGCGCTTCACTAGCTTTTTCATCTTCTTGGGGTCCCCCGCCGCCTTGGACTCCAGCTTGGCGTTTTCGATGGTGTGCTCCGGCGCCATCGCCAACACGTGCCCGATGTCGTCGAAACCTTTGCGCCCGGCCCGCCCGCTGATCTGGTGAAAATCCCGCGCGCTCAAGGTCCCGGTTTTCACCCCGCCAAACTTAGTCAGCCGCGTCAGCAACACGGTGCGAATCGGCACGTTGATCCCCACTCCCAGCGTGTCCGTGCCGCAGATGATCTTCAACAGCCCGCGCTGCGCTAGCTGCTCCATGAGCACGCGATAGCGCGGTAGCAGCCCGGCGTGGTGCAGCCCAATGCCATGCCGCAGACAGCGCTTCACCTCCTTGCCATACGGACTGTTAAACGGCACATCGACGATAGCCTCCGCGATCGCCGCCTTCTCCGCCGCACTGCAGTAGTTCACGCAAAGCAAGGTCTGCGCCGTCTCCGCCACGTCGTTCTGCGTAAAATGCACGATGTAAACCGGCGTCTGCTTCGACTCCACTAGCTCCTGCACCACCGCGTCCAAGCCCTGATCGTCGATGTAGCGGAACTCCAAAGGCACCGGCCGCAGCGTCGAGGAAACCACCGTCGATCCCGCCCCCGTCAGCCGCGTCAATTCCTGCTCAAAAAAGCCCGTGGCCCCCAAAGTCGCCGACATTAACAGAAAGCGCGACCGCGCCATCGTCAGCAACGGCACCTGCCAGGCCACCCCCCGCGACGCATCCGAGTAGTAGTGGAACTCATCCATGATGACGTCCCGAAACGGCGCTGCGGCCCCCAGGCTGAGCGCTTGGTTCGCCAGAATCTCCGCCGTGCAGCACAAAATCGGCGCGTCCCGATTCACCGTGGCATCCCCCGTGGCCAGCCCGACATGCTCCGGCCCAAAATCCCGGCACAGCGCCAGAAATTTTTCGTTCACCAAGGCCTTGATGGGACAAGTATACACGGAGCGCTGCCCCTGCGCCATGGACTTGAAATGAAGCGCCGTGGCCACCAGCGACTTCCCCGATCCCGTGGGCGTATTGAGGATCACGTTCTTGTCGTCATACAACTCCAAGATGGCCTCCTCCTGCGCCGGGTATAGTTCCAGGCGGCGCTCCGCCGCGTAGTCCAAAAACAAGTCTAACAACTCACCGCCCGAGCGGTCGGGAGTGGCCGGAAGGCGGCGGAGCAGCGGATTGTCAGACATTCCCCTCTCTAAGCCCCGCCGCCGCTTTCCTCAACCCCGCAGAGCGCGCCCCCCTAGCGACTACGGTGCCGCCGCGCCACCCCCGCCGCGAACGCCAAGCCCAACAGCAGCCCCACCCCGACGATCGCCCAAAAAATGTCGACCCGATTTTCCAAGCCGCTGTGGATGTCCATGCCGAAGACGCTGCAGAGCGCGGTCAGCGGCAAGAAAAGCGCCGCCAACAAATTAAGCCGGTGCGCGCTCGCCGCCATCTGCGCCGCACTGGCCGCCTGCGCCTCCGCCTGTCGCGCCGCGGTGTAGTTCAACCCAAACTGAGCATCCTGCATGAGCAACTCCGCGCTCCGCTCCATCCCCGCCGCCTGGTCGCGAAAGTTGATCAAATGGCGATCGTCCGGCACCATTTCCCGCGCCTGCTGAAAGGCCCGGTGCAAGCCCCGCGCCGCCCGCAACACCGGCGCCCCCGCCGCCAATAAGTCATGAAAATGCGCCGCGCACGACGCCGCCATCTCCGCCTCCTCTAACTGGTGAATCCGCCCCTGGTATTCCACCAAAAAGGCCTGCAGTTCCCCTTCTCCTTCCCCCGGGCTAGCGCTGCTTCGCCAGATGCCGCCCGGCGACCGGTGAAAATAGACCGGCACCCGCTCCCGCTCATCTGGCCCAGGCATGCGGTGCACGATCACCAATAAATGCCCATCTTCTAACATGGAACGCTGCGGGCCCGCCTCGCGTCCGAGACGTTTCCAGATCGCCTCCGGAAGCAGCCAATCCACCGGCAACGGCCCCGGGCCCTCATGCATGTTTTCGTTCATCCCCGATCTCTCCACGCCTAACGCCCCCGCACAAAGGGAAAGTAATCCGCCACCCGCGCCAGATGGATTCAGCTTGTCTCTCGCCTCCTGATGACCAAGGATCGCCCCCAGATGATTTTATCCGATTTAACGTGGTCCGCAGTGTCGGCCCTGTCTCCCGACACTCCCGTGGTCATTCCCGTCGCCGCGCTGGAGCAACATGGGCACCACTTGCCGCTCTTCACCGATTCCATCCTCCTGGGCGAAATCGTGCGGCGCATCTCCCCGCAGTTTTCCGACCGCGCCCTCTTCGCCCCACTCCTGTGGCTGGGCAATTCGCACCACCACCTCGATTTCCCAGGCACCCTCTCGGCGGCGCCTCGCCTCTATCTCGACCTCCTCCATGGCTTGGCGGAAAATTTTATCCACCACGGCTTCCGGCGCATCGTCTTTCTCAACGGCCACGGCGGCAACGATGTGCCAGGACGCCAAACGGTCTTTGAACTCCGCCAGCGCTACCGGCAGCGCGACGACCTCTTATTTTTATTCGCGACCTATTGGAATCTCGGAAGCGAAGTTAGGGCGGATTTTGCCCAAACCGAAATGGGCCACGCCTGCGAATGGGAAACCTCCATGATGCTGCGCATCGACCCCAGCAAGGTTGGCAACTATGCCGCGGCGCCCTCCGTCCCACCGGGCAACCCCTTCTTGCCTGCGGCGCGCGGCTGGATCACTGGCGAGCGCAGCGCGGCAGGGCACATCGGCAGCCCCCAGGAGGCCACCGCCGCCAAAGGCGAAGCTTTGCTCGAAACCTTTTCCACCGGTGCCGCGGCCTTTCTGGAGCGCGTCATTGCCTGGGACGGCCACTCCTGGAACGGATGAGTGCTTCCCGTCCTCTTAAGAGCCGGGCCTGGCTCGTCTGCGGCTTGCTCCTCCTCGCCTCTGCGATCAACTACATGGACCGCCAAACCTTGGCCAATGCCTCGGTCCGCATCACTAAAGAATTCGCCCTTACCAACCAGCACTACGGCACTATCGAGGCCTATTTTGGCTATGCCTTCGCGCTCGGCTCCTTGTTTTTCGGGGTCCTCGCCGACCGCCTGCCCCTGCGCTGGCTCTACGCCTTAGTGGTCGCCTTGTGGTCCGCGGTGGGTTTCGCCACCGGCTTCACCCATTCCTATAGCGAACTCCTCATCTGCCGCAGCCTGCTCGGATTTTTTGAAGGCGGCCATTGGCCCTGCGGCATCAAAGCCACCCTGCTCCTCCTCGCGCCCCAGCAGCGCTCCCTCGGCAACGGCGTCCTCCAAAGCGGCACTTCCCTTGGCGCCATCCTCACCCCCCTGCTCATGCGGAGCCTCATGACCCCGGAAATCGGCAGCTGGCGCGGCGCCTTTCAAGTCATCGGCGCCCTCGGCCTATTTTGGATTCTCCTCTGGTTTCTCCTCGTCAAAAAAGATGACCTCGTCGCGCCCCCGCCTCGCTCAGAGGACCAGTCCGCCACCCCTCCAACCTCTTTTTGGCAGCTCGTTTTCAGCCGACGTATGTTAGTAATCTACGCCGTGGTGGCCTGCATCAATACCACCTGGCAAATTCTCCGCGCCTGGCTGCCCAAGTTTCTTCAGGAAGGCCGCGGCTGGCTCGAGGCCGATGCGCTTTATTTTAACTCTGCGTGGTTTGCCGCCACCGACGTCGGTTGCCTCAGCGCGGGCGCCCTTGTCCTGTGGCTCACCCGGCGGGGCCTGGCCCTCACCCCCGCCCGCCTCGCCGTTTTCACCGCCTGCGGCCTGCTCGTGGCGGTGTCGGCCATGGCCCCCCTGTTAGAACACGGCTGGCCCCTCATCGCCGTACTCATGGTCGCCGGAGCCGGGGCCCTCGGCCTTTTTCCCATCTACCATGCCTTCACCCAGGATGTCTCGCCCCACCACCAAGGTCGCGTCACCGGCGTCGCTGGCGTGGCCGCTTGGATCCTGCCCGCCTGGGCCCAGCGGGGGTTTGGCTGGCTCGCCGACACCACCGGTTCCTTCAATACCGGCTTTGTCATCGCCGCTTTTCTCCCGCTCCTCGGCGCCGCCATACTCCTGCTAGGCTGGCCCCGCCGCGCCGCCCATCACCCTTAAACTCCCCGCCCTGCTATGCCCTTCGCTCATCCCTCCCGCCGCCGCTTTCTCGGCGGACTCGCCGCCTCCCTTCCCGGCTTGCCACTGCTCGCCGCAGAAGGACCAGCACCGCGCCCCAAAATCGCCCTCCTCGGAACGGTCGACCGCACCCACTCCCACGCCCAGCACTTCATCGACCGCTTTCTGCTCGGCTACGGCTGGCGCGGCGCGTGGCGCAAACCCGAAGTCGAGCTCGCCGCGCTCTACATCGACCAGTTTCCCCAAGACGACTTAGCCCGCGCCCGCGCCAAAGAATATAATGTCCCGATCTTTTCCGGAATCCGCGAAGCCCTCTGCCTCGGCGGCGCCAAGCTCGCGGTGGATGGCGTAGTCATCATCGCCGAACACGGCGACTATCCACTCAATGAGAGTGGCCAGCGCCTCTATCCGCGCCACGCCTGGTTCAAGCAAGTGGTCCAGGTCTTTGAGCAAAGCGGCCGCTCCGTCCCCATCTTCAACGACAAGCACCTCTCCACCGATTGGGCCCAGTGCCGCGAAATGGTCGCCGACTCCCAGCGCCTCCAGTTTCCCTTCCTCGCCGGATCCTCCCTGCCGGTGACCTGGCGCCAACCCGCCGTCGATGTCCCCCGCGGCACTCCCCTATCTGAAAGCGTCTGCGTCGGCTACGGCGGGGTCGACTCCTATGACTTCCACGGCTTGGAAACCGCCCAGTGCATGTCGGAGCGCCGCCAGGGTGGCGAAGTCGGCATTTCCTCGGTCCACGCCGTCAAGGGCGCCCGGGTTTGGGAAATGCTGGCCCCCCGCCCAGTCACCCAGCGCCTCCTCATCTCCGCCCTCTCGCGCAGCCACACCCTCCCCGTCGTCGGCGGGTATCCTAGCGCCCCGGTCACCTTCGATTGGATCCGCACCGCGTTTCCCGAGCCCATCGCCTATTTCATCGAACACCGGGACGGCTTTCGCACTACGCTTTTCCTGCTAGGAATTCAAGACTTCAACTACGCCGGCCTGCGCTCTGACAACGGCGAGGTCATCTCCTGCCAAATGCACCTCCCCATGCCCGGCAGCGGCGCCACCACCGCCGATTTCTTCAATCCCCTCGTCCACCACATCGAGATGATGGTAAAAAACCGCCGCGCCCCCTATCCCATCGAGCGCACCCTCCTCACTTCGGGCATGACCCTCGCCGCGGTGGCCTCGCTGCACCGCGGGCAAGTCCCCGTGGCCACCCCCGAAATGGCCGTCGCCTATCAGGCCACTGAAGCATCCACCTTCTGGCAAGACTGAGCCCCCCCATCTAGCGCCTTCATCCAAAAAGTGAGGGACTTCGCCGAGGCCGTATCCTCGCCGATCTCTTTCCAGGTAAACTCGGTGCGCAGCGCCGTTTTGACAAATCCCCGCTTCGCCCAAAAAGCGTCGAGGGCCACGTAACCAGGCGGCCGCGCCCGATGCCCCGCTGGGCGGTCCACCGCACAAAAGGCGGCGTTTTCCACCCCCGCCAAGCCCCGCGCGTGCCGCTCCCGCTCCTCAAAAAAACGCACCCCGATGCCCCGCCCCCGCCACCCGGGCAACAGCACGCTCTCCCCAAAATAAAAGACCCTCGCGGGATCAATACCCGCCGCCACAAAGGGCTCCTGCACTTCTCCCGTCTCCCCCCGCAGCGGCATCCCCGTAGAAATCCCCACCACCTCCCCGCCCGCCCGCGCCACTACAAAAAGGCTCTCCCCATGCTGCCGGTACGTCTCCAGGTACTTCCCCTCCGAAGCCTCATCGCCCACGTATAAATACGGCCACTCCCGGAAAACCGCTAGACGCAGCCGCGCGGCATCCCCCAAAAATTCCTCAATGGCGTTCCCGCGCACCGCTAAAATGTCGACCGGATCAGAAGCTGCTGCATTCATGTGAAAAAAAACTAACAAACCGAAAAAATGACCGTGCGCAGGCGGCGGGACCCACTCAGCATCATAAAAATGGCCCCCTCTTGCCGCTTGAGCAACTGCTGTCCCACCGGCGAAGTGCTGGTAATCACGGTGACCTCCCGGCCTTCATGGGCCACGCAGATCCCTCCGCCCCCGGGGCCGAGAAAATAGCCCACTTCCCCATCCTCATTGGCCAATATCACCAGGGCCCCCACCCCCACTGGGCGCATCGCGCTGAAATCCTGCAGCGGCATCGCCTCCCACTCCGCTAGGGTAGCTTCGGTCTCCGCGACCCGAAAAGCGACCCCGCGCGCCAGGTAGGAAGCTTCCAAATTGCGGGTGTCGTATTTGTTCTCCGCTTTGCTATCGGGGTCAGTCGCGGCGGCCTGCGCGGCCTTGGCCGCCCGGGTAAAGCCATGCAGTTCCTCACGCAGGGAGTCGATGATGCGAGCGGCGATTCGCTGCTTGTCGGCTAGGGTTGGGGCCACGCGAAGAAGGGGTCTGATGTGTTTTTCGGGAATGCCCTTCAGGCCCGCCCACGGAGAGGAGCACCCCAGACCTCGCCAACCGCGCGGGGGTGGCCCGCCAGATAGTCGGCCACCCGCAGGCGGCGCGCTCCGGCCAGCTGAATTTCAAAAACCGCTAGGCGCCCGCCGCCTGTGGCGAACACCAATTGGTCCGGCCCCGCCTGAAGCAAGGTGCCCGGCAGCGCGCCGCCCGTGGGCACCTCCGCCGCCACCACCGGCGGGAAAATTTTCACCGCCGTGCCGTCGGGCAAACAAGTGCTGGTGCCCGGCCAGGGATGAAAGGCCCGAATGCGCCTTTCGATCAACTCGGCGCTTTGACCCCAATCCAAGACACCGTGGGCCCGCTCCAACTTGCCCAAGTGGGTCACCGCCGCAGGGTCCTGCGGCTGCAGGGTCGGCGCTCCGGCCAAGAGGAGCGGCAGCGCCCGCGCCAGCGCCACCGGCGCCAACTCCGCGAGGCGGTCGTGCAAAGTCTCGCCCGTTTCCCCCGCCGCTAGCGCCGTCCGCTCCTGCAGCAACACCCCGCCGCTGTCCAATCCGGCCTCCACCGCCATCACGCTAATCCCGGAAAACGCGTCCCCTGCCAAAATAGCCGCCTGAATCGGGGCCGCCCCGCGGTGCCGCGGCAACAGCGAAGCGTGCAGATTCCAGCAGCCCAACCGCGGCAAATCCAATATAGCCTGGGGAATTATCTGCCCATACGCCATCACCACCATCAAATCCGGCGCCAACTCCGCCACCAAGTCCACGCTGCCCCGCAGCCGATCCGGCTGGAAAACCGCCAGGCCCCGCTCCGCCGCCAGCACCTTCGTCGCAGGAGGGGTTAGGACTTGTTTGCGCCCCACCGGCTTGTCCGGCTGGCAAACCAGCCCGATCATTTCCACCAAAGAGCAATCCAGCAAGCTAGCCAGCGAGGGGACCGCAATGTCTCCAGTGCCAAGAAAAAGGGTCCGAGGGCGCATGCTTTTCCCTGTGGCCCCAAAACCGCCCGGGAGCAAGCGGGCGCAGGCGCTCCCCTAACCTCCCTGCACCGGGGGCATCACCGCCACCTCCGCGCCCTCCCGCACCGCCGCATCCCGACTCGCATACGCCAAATCCACCGCCACCTGCAAGCTGGGGTCGGCCGCCCGCAGGCTCGGCCACTCCTCGTAAAGCGACTCCAGCAGAGCCGCCACCGTGGGCGGATTGGGCACCGGCCAAACCACCTCCGCGGCGCCGGTCCACTGCGGCAAATGGCCAAAAAAGAGCACCCGCAGGGCGGGGCTTGGCGCCGAAACAGGTGACGGGGAAGGCGACATAAGTAAGGTGGAGCAGTTCAGGCGAGGCGTTGGATCGCGGACTCCTTGAGCACCCCGATGTAGGGAAGATTGCGGTATTGCCCCTGGTAGTCCAGGCCATAGCCGACCACAAATTCATCCCCAATCTCAAAGCCCACATAGTCCGCCGCCACCTGGCAAGGGCGGTCCTTGCGCTTGTTGAGCAGGACGCAAAGCTTCACGCTAGCGGCTCCCGCCTCCTGCACCAAGCGGTGCCGGATCGCCTCCAGGGTGCGACCGGTGTCCAGGATGTCGTCGAGCAAAATGACGTGCTTTCCCGTTAAATCGGGCAGGGATGTTTGGTTGAAGGTGACGACTCCGCTGCTTTCCGTGCCGCCGTGATAGGACGAGACCGCGATCGTTTCGATCAACAGCGGCAACTGAATCCGCCGCAGCAAATCCGCCATCAAAATGATCCCGCCTTGCAAGATGCAAACCACGGTCGGCATCTGCCCTTGATAGTCCCGCGTGATATCGCGCGCCATGGCGTCGAGGCGACTGAGGATAGTAGTCTCATGGAGCAGGACGTGATCGATGTCGTTGTGCATGTGCGGACGGAAAATGGGTGCTATGCTGGCGCACGATGAGACTAGAGAATGCCCCCCCCAGCAATGCCAAAGAACCCGAAGTGGCCCTCGCCGACCTGCGGCAAGACTACCGCCAGGACAGCCTGCGCCGCGACGCCATGGCCCCCGAGCCCTTTGCCCAATTCCGCACTTGGTTTGCCCAAGCCCAGCAATCCGGCATCGTGGAACCCAACGCCATGACCCTCGCCACCGTCGATCCCGCCACTGGCCAGCCCTCCTCCCGCGTCGTTTTGCTCAAAGGCCTCGACGCGCTCGGCTTCACCTTTTTCACTAACCACCAGAGCCGCAAGGGCCAGGAGCTCCTCGCCCAACCCCGCGCCGCCCTGGGCTTTTTCTGGAAAGAGCTCGAGCGCCAAGTCAACGTGCGCGGCACCGTGGAACCGGTCACCCGCCAGGAAAGCGAAGCCTACTTCCACAGCCGCCCTCGCACCAGTCAGTTAGGAGCCCACGCCTCCGCGCAGAGCGCCCCCATCCCCGGGCGCACCTGGCTAGAGGAAGAGTTCGCCGCCCTCGAAAAGAGGTACCCCGAAGGCACCCTCATTCCCCTGCCCTCCAACTGGGGCGGCTACCGCCTCCTCCCCGAGGCCATTGAGTTCTGGCAGGGCCGCCCCAGCCGCCTCCACGACCGCATTTGCTATACCCTGAACCAAACCGGAGAGTGGCGCCTCGATCGCCTCAGTCCCTGAGCGCCTGGGCCTCGTCGCGGCGCCGCCACCAGGCCGCGAGCAGGCTGCCGATCAAGCAGTGGTAAACCGCAGATATCGCCGCGGGTACGGGGGCCAGCGCCAAATGCGCAAAGTGCTTCGCCGCCAGGCTGGCTCCCAGCCCGCTGTTCTGCATCCCCACCTCCACCGAAACCGTGCGGCAAATCGAGGCCGGGCATTTAAAGACCCACGCCGCCACATAGCCCAAGCCAAATCCAAAACCGTGCAGCAAAAAGACCGACAAAAACAAAACCCCCGCCGAACTGGCGATCTCTTTTTGCTTCAAGGCCACAATGCAGCCCACTACCAAAACGATTACCAGGGCACTCAAAATCGGCCCCAGCCCATCAATCCAGCGCCGAAAGCGCTCCGGCCGCTCCATCCGGCCGACCCCGCTGTTCACCGCCACCCCCACTAACAGTGGCAGCAGCACCACTACGAGCATCGATTGAAAAAGGGCCCACCCATCCACCGGGAGATAGGCGCCCGCCAGCCAACCCGTCAGCAGCGGAGTTAGAGGTATCGCCAAAAAGGTCGAACACATCGTCAGCAGCACGCTCAAGGGCACATTGGCCCCCGCCATATAGCAAATCACATTCGACGCCGTGCCCCCCGGGCAGCAGGCCACCAAGATTAAGCCCACCGCCAAACCGGGCTCCAAGTGGAAAGCCCAGGCGAGCCCCGCCCCGCTCAGCGGCATGATGATGAATTGCGCCCCCACCCCCAGCAGCACCAAGCGCGGCTGCCGCGCCACCGCCGCAAAATCCGCCACCCGCAAGGTCAGCCCCATCCCCAGCATGATCACCCCCAGCCCCGGCTCAATCCACGGCCGAAACCACGTCCACGCCGACGGCTGAAACCACGCCCACAGGCACCCTAAAATAATCCACACCGGAAAGGCCGTCGTCACCACCCCCGAAATTCGCTGCAAGTTCATCCCCCATTCCTTTAAGGTATTCCGCCGCCTGTCCACCCCTTTCACCCACGAAACGCCCCCCCCCGCTCGCGGGCTTCTTGGCATTTCCACCGGCCCTCCTGAAACCCCGCCATTGCCCATCCATCAGAGCGAGGCAACGACTAGCCTTGTCACCGCTATCTCTAGAAGTGCCAGGTGGTTCCGAGGACCGGGCCCAGAGAGTCCAGGCCTGGATTGGGGTCGGTGGCTCCGCCATTCGACCAGTGCTGGAACATGATCCCCAGAGACAGTGCGAAACCGGGCTTGCAATAATGCCGCAGGCCGACGGAGGAAAACCAGTTCAAGGTGAAGTCTTGTCCTTGGCCGCCTGGGACATCGGTGCTGTCAATGGAGCCGAATCCGCCCCCCACCCTAGCGTACAGGACGGTGGCGCAACCAGGGAACCCATATTCGATGGAGGGACTGGCAGAAAAGCCCCAGTAGGTGGTTTCCGGTCCAGTGGCGATGGCTTCGGCCAATAGGGAAAAGCAGCTGCGCACGGCTACTTGGCCGCTGCCGAGGCTGAATCGGAAATGGGCAGGCGTCCGCAGGGAGATAATTTGAGGCAGGACCAAATAGTCTAGCAAAGTGTTTTGGGAAACCCGCCACAGGCATCCAGTTTCGGCGTCGACCGACCAAGCGGATGCGGAGTCTGGCGGAACAGGGCGGACCAACTCCGCGGCCCAGGCGGGTGGAAGCAAAAATAACGTTATATAGAGAACCGGAAGTTTCATGAGCGCAGCGCGGCGGCCAGGGTTGCATGACGGGTAGCTTCGACTTCAATCAAAAGTTCGGACCGGCAGATGTCGGCGAGCACAAACATGGCGTCTCCGGCAAAGGAGGGGAAAGTTGCCGCCAAGGCGGCCCGGGCTGCGGGCAGGTCGCGGGCGTGGCGGAGGAAGATTTTCCAGGATGCGGCCCCCGCTTCGGGCCAACCCATGCGGCGGAACATGATCTGGACATTTTCGAAGGTGATCCGTGCCTGCTCTTCGATTTCGCGGCCCTGAGTGGCGTGCCCCTTGATGCTGGCAGTGCCGGAAAGAAACCAGGAAAGACCAGCTACTTCCTCGACCACGGTGCCGCGAGCAAAGGCAGGGGGCACGAGCCCATAATCTGTGGGATATTCCACAGAGGCCATTTGCTCCGGGTTTTCAAAGTGCCGAGTTGATCCCGTGCCGGCCAGGAAGGCGACTGCCAGACCTCCGCCAACCGTGCCAACCGCAGAAGCGGCGGGCAGACGCTCTTGGAAATCCGAACCAAAATAACCCGCGAAGGCCTCGTATCGCCCAGCATTGAAGGCCCGATAATTTTCGATGCCATCTACCTCGCCGTTGATCCCGGGTACGTAATTCCAAACGCGCTGAAGATGGTGGCCGTCGAGTTGCTCCAACAGGGCCGCATAAAGACTGCGGGCGGCGTCCCGGGCAGGTAGACCGGGGTTGGCGAGGCCGACGCCGGCAACCATCCCCGGCCGGTGCAAGAGATGGAGTCGTCCGCGCCTAGAGAAATCTGCTCCCGAGGCCATGACCTCAAAGTCCGGACCGGCCAAGAGGGGCATGGCGACCTCCAGAACCAGCCGGTTTGGTTCGGCGACCACGCAGGTCTGCGCAGCTCCCGTGCGGACGATGATTTGGGAAGGCGTTAGATCCAAAGTAGGCAAGCACTCTATCATCGGGCGGAGAGGTCTTTTGACAATTCCATGGTGCAAAAAATTCAGGACGCGGGAGCGAGCGGGGTAATTTCCAAGGCCGTCTGCGGCCTGGTCTGGCGCTTCCGCCGCCCCCACAGCACCGACACCTCGGCTTTCAGCCATGCCCGCATCCCCCGGAAAATGAGTTTCCTCACCGCGTAACTCGGCAGGAAGCTGTCGCTAAAAATAAAATGGTGGTCTACATTTTTTGGCCCGAAGTTTCCTTGTTCCCGCCTCTTCCGACCAAGGTAGGCGAGACGCCGGTTATAACAAGACATGAATTGTCCGAAAGCTGCCCCCACCGGGCCTCCATAGGGTAGGCTGGCGAGATTTTTATAATGGTCGTCCATTACCATTTTGACCGGCCCAATGAAATAACAACCCACGTCCATTAGCACCGCCGCATTCATCAATTCGGCATCCCCAATGTAGTGATATTTGTCCAGGTAAAGGGAGGAGAACCAACGCTGGAAGCTCTGACGGTAATTCAATTCATAGGCCGCGACCCGCTCCTGCACGTCGTCGCCCCGCAGGGAATCGGCCACGATGCGGTGCACCGCCCAGACGGTGTTGCCGACAAAGTCCAGCCCGTGGCTGTAGAGGGGGTCCATGAAACCGGACGCGTCGGCCACAGTGGCCCAGCCATCGCCGATCACCTGCGTATTCCGATAGGCAACCGCGCCGTAATAATGGGCATCCTTCTCCACCGCCACAGCTTCCCGCATGAGATACCGGCCGATCGGATGGCTCCGCAGCACGCTGGCAAGGCGGTCCGGAATGCTGCCCTCGGCCGGAGGCGCAAAAATTCGCCGGTCCCACGTCAACCCCACACTCACTTCGCCACCCTGCAGGGGGATGACCCAAGCCCACCAACCATCGCCTGTCAGATGATTGGTGGCGGTGGACCGCTGGGACCAGACCCGCCGGGACATCTCCGGATACAGTTCTGCCATTTCGTGGCTGTCGAGGTCCCCCACGTGTCGAAACCGGCACCACATGCTGCTAGTGGGGTGTTCTTCGAGGTTTTCCAAAGTACCCCGCTGCCGGGCGATCACGGCGGACCGACCGGAGGCATCAATCACCCACTTGGCCGTGACGGTCCGACTCCCCCCAGCGGAGCTAACCGTCAGGCGGTTTCGGCCCCGTCCTCCTAAGTGCAAATCGCGCACCACCCCGGGCCGGACCACCTCACACCCGTCCCCGGCGGCAAGGCCGAGCACATGGGTGTCCAGCTTGGACCGGTCTAATTGATAGGCGGGCAGCCTCACCTGCAGCTTCGGCCCCAGCTCGGCACACCGCCCCGCGCAGGTGTTTTCCGGCCGATTAAACCAGAAACGCAGTCCATTTTTGGCGATCTGCTCCCGGGACAGCCACGCCCCCAGCCCGAGCACTCGGGTCAAAAAGGCCCCGCCCACCTCCGAGGTACTTTCGCCCACCTTGAAAGAAAAAGAGTCACTTCGCTCCACGATCAGGATTTTGGCCTCGGGCCATTCCCGCTTCAGGAGAATTCCCATGCCCGCCCCCGCGAGGGCTCCGCCAATCATGACGACGTCGTAGTCAGTTTGCATGGTGGGCATCGTGGCGCATAACGAGGAGAGGATCAACCTTTGTCCAACAAATGTCGCGGCGGGCATTCGGAGCGCCTTGACACCTACCCTGCTTTACCCGTCTCTGCGGTTTCATGACTTCCTCCGCTTCTCCCGCTGGCCGCTGGTCGCTGTATGGCGACGTACCTTGGCTGTTGCTGCTAGGTGGAGTGCGAGCCTGCCCCTCTTTCCTAGAGGCTCCATTTATCGCGGGGTGGAGTTTTCTCATTTTTCTCGCCGCCGGAAAACAGCGCCGTTCCGTTTTGGGCAATCTCAAATCTCTGCTGCCCGATCACCCACTGCGGCATCGACTCTGGTGGGCTTGGCGGGCTTTCTATCAATTTGCGCGCGCCGCGGTGGACGGGATCCGTTTCCAACAGGGCGCCGACGTGCTCTCCTGGGAAATTGTCGGACTAGACCACTTTCAAAAGGCCTCCTCCCAGGACCGCCCAGTGATCCTATGCACCGCCCACATGGGCAGTTATGACGCAGCCGCGGCCTGTTTCGCAGGGAAAATGGGACGACATTTTTTTGCGGTTCGCCTCCCCGAGCGAAACCCCCGCCTGCAACAACTCCGCGAGGAAGGCATTCGCCGCCTGGAAGGCGGCGCATACACCGTGCTTTACAATTCCAACGAAAGCGTCCTTGCCGTGGAACTGCTGCGCGCCCTGCACCGGCGCGAATGGGTCGCCCTTCAGGCCGACCGCGCCCCTGTCGGCCTAGCGGTGCTGAAAATACCCGATCAGGGAAAAACCTGGCTACTTCCCAAAGGCCCGTTTGTGCTCTCCGCTGCCACCGGAGCCCTGTGTCTGCCGGCCTTCGTGCAGCGGCAGGGCCACCGCCATTACCGCATCACCTTCCATGCGCCGCTCCAGGCCGATCGCACTGACGGAGGCCGCGAGGCCGCCGCGATTCGCTTGGCCCACGACTGGACAGCCCTGCTGTCCAAGGTGATATGCCAGCGACCTGATCAATGGCTCGTCTTCGAACCCGCCTTCGCCGTTCCGTGACCTCGCGTCCCATCACTCCACTTTTCCGCTGGCTCGCCGCCCGCGCGGCGCCCCCAGCGGCGACCGGAGGACAATCCTACGCCACCACCACTCCAGGAAATCATGCGGGTGAGTCCGCCTTTCTCGCCCTCGCCGTTTTCAGCCTCACGGCGACGGGGGCCATTCCCCTAACAGAGGGAATTACCCCCGCCATGCTGCGCTGGCTAACTGTGGCCGGGCTGCTTTTTTTGCTACCCCATCTGGTCATGGGCCTGGTTTCCCTGCTGCTGCCCCGCATGGAACTAAACCCCGCCCGGCGAACCCAGGCCCAGGATTGGGGATGCCTTGCCGCAATGACGCTTTACGCGGGTGGGCACCGTTTTGCGGCTAGCGGGGAAAGTCTGGCCTGCCAGATATGGCTGGGATTCGTGCTGGGCAATTTGCCGTTCCTGCTATGGGAGTGTTATGACCGCGACCGAAAAACCCCGCCGAGCGCGACCTCTTGATTCCCCTCGCGGCTTTTTCCTATGAAAACTGTTCGTCAGACCTGGCTGCTCTTGACGTTGCTGCACCTCATTCCAGCCATCCTCTTTTGGAAGATGGGATTCCCTGCCGGATTTCTGACCTTGGCGGCAGTTCATTTAACCCTGCTCGGGTTTACCCTCTGCCCCCGCTCCACGCCCCTCCGTCCAACGCGGCGCTATTTTTCTGCCACGGGCCGGACCATCTGCCTGACCATCGATGACGGTCCCTGCGCGGACACCCCCGCCTTCCTGGCACTCCTTGCGGCCCACCGAGCCAAGGCCATCTTTTTCCTCATCGGCGAGCGCGCCGCGGCCCGACCGGACCTAGTCCGAGCCATTCTTGCGGCGGGCCACCAGATCGGAAACCATACCCACACCCATCCCGAAAAATGCTTCTGGGCCTATGGGCCTGCCGCCCAGCGCCGCGAAATTGAGACGTGTCAGGAAATCCTTGGCCAGTTCTCCGCCCGCCCACCCATTTGGTTCCGCGCCCCAGCCGGGTTTGGCAGTCCCTTCACCCATCCGCTCCTCAGGGAATCCCATCTCCACTGCCTCGGCTGGACGGCCCGGGCCTTCGACACCCGCCCAACTCCGATTCCAGTTCTGCTAGCCCGGCTGCGCCCGGCTTTCCGGCCCGGAGCCATCCTGCTGGTCCATCAGGGCCACCCGGTTTCCCCCGCGCTGCTCAGAGCACTCCTATCTGAACTATCCAGCGAGGGATGGACTTGCGAGTTGCCGCCCCCTGCCGCCCCATATTGACCGTCACGCCCGCCGGAACACGGCTAGCCAATTGTTGAAGGGGGTGTGGCCATGGAGCGGTTGCAGGGTGCCGGTCAGGCCTGCGGCAGTCAGGGTGGCGGTCAAACTTTCCGCTGTCGGATAATGGACCGGCAGGCCCTGCATCCAGCGAAGCCGGTTCGCCATGCCGTCGCACCACCGCGTCAACTGAAAGCGCCAGCCGGGACTGTCGAGGCCGCTGCGGATCACCAGCACCCCGTCCGGACGAATGCGGGAGGCCGCTGCCGAAAGGAGGCGAGCCTGCTCTTCCGAAGGGAAGTATTGCAAGATGTCGAGGATGGTCACGGAGCCCTGATGGGGCGGCAGACCCTCCCGGGCATCGCCATGGGAAAAGCTCAGGTTTTCGGCGGCGCTATTTTGCAGGACCTGTTGGGCGACATCGATTTTGCGGAAATCATAGTCCATGCCGTGGATCGGATGGAGAAAGCCCTGGGCCCGCAAATAAAAGCTGAGCACACCCATGCCGCAGCCGATGTCGAGCAGCGGGGCCGCCGTGCCCTCCAGGGCGCGCCGCACGGCCGGATAAAGAGGATCGCTGGCCACCTTTCCCGTGACATACCACCGCGCATGAGGTCCGGGAAAGGCGCGGGCAAAACGCCACAGAGAAAAGGCGGGCGGTTTCATGGCCTCACGCGGGATTGCCCCTTCCAGCGCCTCGCCAACAGCAGCGGCCAACGTACCAGTGCTCCCGGAAAATGGCGGAGAAACAAGGTGACCAACCTAGCATTGTCCCGCAGATAATGATAATGCGAGACCCCCCCCTCGGCCTTGCTGAGATAGCGGACGGGAGTGGGCACATTAATGATAGGGACCCCGCGCCAACACAGCAGGATACCGGCTTCGCATTCAAAGTCATACCGCCGCCCGAACCAGGTGGCTTCCATTACCGCTATGATGTCCGCTAGGGGAAACAAGCGCATCCCAAAGAGGGAGTCGCCAATGCCCCACCACGCCGTTTGGAAATCCACCCAAAAGTTAGCGACTTTCCGGCCCATCACCCGCTCTTTGGGCGCATTGGCGGGGAAGACCGGCTTGCCGAAAACCATCGCTTCTGGATGCCGGGCGGAACGCGCCATGTAGTTTGCGATCTGCCCCGCCGGGTGCTGGCCGTCGGCATCGAAGGAGAGCAGGTGGGTAAAACCGGCCTCGCGGGCGAGCCGGGCCCCAGTGAGCACCGCCGCCCCCTTTCCCCGGTTGGTGTCGTGTCGGATGATCCTCAGATCTGACTCCGCGGCCGCCAAGGCTTCCAATTGCGCCGTCGTTCCGTCATCGCTGCCATCAGTCACGACCCACACTGGCTGCCATGCCGCCAGGGCCTCGCGCACTGTTTCCAACACTTTGGGCCCAGTATTGTAAGTCGGGATAAACAACAGGTGGGTGGTGGAGGGGACAGGCACGGGACGGAGATTATTTTATATCTAAATGAGTGGTTGGCGTCCCCCGCAAGCGCAAGCGCCCTTGGCAGCAGCCGGTGCGACGCGTAGCAAGGAGGATGACTGAGCCCGCCGCCCTCGCTGCCCTACCCCATGGACCGTCGTTCCGGTTTGTAGATGAACTAACTTCGCTGGAACTCGGCCAGCGCGCGGAAGGACGCTATACCGTGCGCGGCGACGAAGCTTTTCTGGCCGGACACTTCCCGGGGAATCCGCTGGTGCCCGGGGTGATATTGATAGAAGCCCTCGCGCAACTCGGTGGGGTGGTGGCGCAGAGCGACCCCGGCATACCCTCCCTATCTGATTTGAAGCTCACGGCCGTGCGAGGAGCCAAAATCACCGGCAGCGCGGGACCGGGGGAAATCCTCACCATCCGCGCCGAAGTTGTCGGAAGAATGGGCGGACTGGTCCAGGTGCAAGGTGAGGTGCGCGCCGGAGCGCGCGTCCTCCTGATTTCTCAAATCACCCTGAGTGGCAACTCCGGAGATGGATAAAACCACCTTGGCCCGGGGGGCCTTCATCGAGGTGAGATTTTATCCCCGGTGCCACCATTCCCGCCACCCGGCGCGGGAAATTTTTCCCCGCGCGTCGGGCTCCAGATCCGGGCACAAGCGCCACTGGCGGGGCTGCTCCATGGCTGGCAAAAGCCGGGCGCTGGCCTGCTGGATTTCGCTGATCCCGGTGCATTCTGACAAATTCAGGCAGACCGCGATCTCCTCCACCCGGGCCGGGTCAACGCTCGGAATCCCAAAGACCACGCAGTGTCTAACTCCGGGCAGGGCCAGCAGTTTTTCCTCGATCAGGGAAGGTGACATTTTTCGGCCAGCCACGTTGATGGCTTCGCTGGCGCGGCCCTCCAGCCACACGGCTCCCGCCTCCAACCGGACCAAATCAGAGGTCTGGAACCGTCCCCTCTCGAGGTCCGGATCCGCATCCCCATACCCGATTCCAACCGCCGCACTCTGAACCGTGAGCCGACCGTTGGCGGCATCTATTGCCAAGCTGACGCCCTCCATCGCCGTGCCCGCCAGTCGGGCGTCCGGCCGGGGCACGCTAGTCCGATCGTAGGCGATGCCGCCGCACTCGCTGCTGCCGTAAAAGTTGTGCAACTTCACCCCGCAGGCCTGGTACAGCGCCCGTTCCAGTTCTAGCGGGAGCGGCGCTCCGGCAGAGATCGCCAGGCGGATGCGCTCGTCGATCACTCCGGCAGCGTGCCACGCCCGCCACATGGCCGGGACCGCCGCCAGAGTAAAAGCGGGCCCGCCTGAAAAGGTATTCCGCAGGACCTGGGGCAAGGGACTTTCCGCCAGAACCAAGGGGATACCGTGCAGCAGCAATGGCAGCACCAGATTGGAAAACCCATAGGAGTGCGCCATTGAAATCACACAGATGTTAGGCCAATCCGGGCGCAGGCCCATGGTCCGCACGATGTGATCCGCATCCGCGGCCAACTGCGCGGCGCTAAACAGCACCTCGCGCGGCGTGCCCGTGGAGCCCGACGTGCGCTTCACATGGCAGGCGGAGTCCGGCCACGGGGCGGAGGAAAGGCGGGCCATATTTCCGCCATCCAACGGCCGCAGCACCGCGTCATCCCGCCACGCCCGGAGCACTTCGAGGAGAAACGGCAGCCCCTGGCCGACCGCACAGACTTCGGTTCCAGCGGGAGGCCGGGCTTCCGCCGCAGCTTGCAACTCCGCAAACGTTAGAACTCGTCCTTCCGCCGCCAGATAGAGCGCCGGGCGGTCCGCGTGGGCACGCAGCACCTCCAACCATCGTTGCTGGAGTAGTTGACACCGTCCGCGTTCCATCGCTTATGTATTCATAACATCCTCCCTCCCTGCAATCCCAGAATGGCTTATCAGTCCGCAACCTATACCCCCCGCCCACCGCAGCGCGTGGTGATCACCGGGGCCGGTATCCTCACTGCGCACGGGGCTGGCTGGCAGGCCAATGCCGCCGCCTTCCGGAGCGGACAGGTTTCCTTGCGGCGGATTACCCTGTTTGATGTCTCCCGCCAGCGCGTCACGATCGCCGGAGAAGTGCAACTTCCCGGCCTGCCCCCGCACCACCTCGGGCGACGCGACCTCCAGCGCATGGAGCGCGGCACCCATCTCCTGATCCACGCCGCCAAGGAAGCTCTCGCCTCCTCCGGCCTCCCCCTGACAGAATTTCCCGCCGTGCTGGGCACTTCGGCTGGCGGCATGACCTTGGGCGAAGCGCTCTACCGCCAAGCCCACGCCTCTCCGCCATCCGGGCGCGGCCAGGCCACCCGGGCCGTTTTTTACCAAGCCCAGCAACAGGCCGCCGTGATGCAACGGGCTCTCGGGATTACCGGACCGCTCACTGTCATTTCCAATGCCTGCGCCTCGGGGGCCAATGCCATCGCCCACGCCGCCAGTCTGGTGCGGCGCGGAGATGCCCCCGCCGTCCTTGGCGGCGGTTACGATGCCCTCAGCCAACTGGTCTTCGCCGGATTTGATACCTTGAAGGCCCTCAGTCCCACCGTGGCCAGACCCTTCGATGCCCACCGCGATGGCCTCGCGCTGGGGGAAGGCGCTGGCGTCATGATGCTGGAAAACTTCGCGCATGCCCGGGCACGGGGGGCGACCATCCTCGCCGAAATCGTCGGCACCGGTGCCAGTACCGATCTGCACCACCTCACCCAACCGCATCCGCAAGGCGATGCCGCCCTCGCCAGCATGACCGCCGCCTGTGCCATGGCCGGGCTTTCTCCTGACGAAATTGACTATGTCAATTCCCACGGCACCGGCACTCCCCTGAACGACGTCGCCGAAGCTCTCGCCATCCAGCGTTGGGCCGGAGCATCCGTGCGCCGCATTCGCGTCAGCAGCACCAAGGGCGGGACTGGACACCTGTTAGGTGGAGCCGGTGCCGTTGAGGCCATCATCTGCCTGATGGCCCTACGCGAGGGCTTTCTGCCGCCCTGTGTGAACGTGGAGGCCCCCGATCCCGCTTGCACCTTTGACCTCATCCGCGAACCCCGCGAGGCCACCCTCCGCACCGCCTTGACGAATTCGTTCGGCTTCGGCGGGAGCAATGCCACGCTCCTCTTCCGCCAGCCTCCTGAATGATTTCATGAGCCTGGCCCCACGCATCACCATTGGCGGCATCGGCGCCGTTTCCGCCGCCGGCTGGGGAGTGCCGCCGTTGCTCGGGGCCCTGGACCAAGGTGCCCCGCTGCCACTGGATTACATTGCCCGGCCCGGCCCTGACACCATCCGAACCCTACCAGTGCGCCGCGTCCCCAAGCCGGTCAACCCTCCCGCCTTCCTCGCGCATGCCCGCCTCCGCCGCAGCAGTCCCATTTCCAAATTCGCGGCCGCGGCGGCTCTTGAAGCACTAGGAAACAACCCCGCTAAAGCCCACCGCACCGGCGTCATTTTCACCCTGCTCAATGGCTGCGTAAACTACAGTGGCCGCTTCTTCGGCGAGGTCCTTCGCGAACCCGCCACGGCCAGCCCCATCCTGTTCCCAGAAACTGTTTTCAACGCCCCAGCCAGCCATTTGGCTACAATGTTAGGGTTCAGCGCACCCGCCTTCACCCTGATCGGCGACAGTGCCCAGTTCATCACGGGCATCGAGCTAGCGGTGCAGTGGCTCCTGGATGATGTGGTGGACGCCTGTCTCGTGGTCGGCGCCGAGGAAGTCGATGCTCTCACCGCCGAGGCCCTGCATCTGCTCGCCCCGGGAGCGATCCTGACGGAAGGAGCCGCCGCGCTTTACCTCGAACGCAACGGGCCCGGCCCGGTCATCGAAGAAATTGCCGGCCCCATCCCCATCCAAGGCGCTCCCGGCCGCGCGGCCCGCGCGGCTGCCGCCCACCGCCTGCGGCAATCCTTAGCGCCCACCCTGCCCGGCACCCTCCTCATCGACGACGCCTCTGGTTGCTCCCGCAGCGACGCGCCAGGTCAGGCCGCCTGGCACGATTGGACCGGACCCCGGCTGTCCCCGCACCGCCTGCTGGGCGAAGCCCCCGGCGCTTCCACCGCCGTCCGGTGCGTCCTCGCCGCCGAGTCCATCCAATCCGGCAGAGCCGCCCGCACCCTCGTCCCAGCCATCGGAGCCGACCAGCAAGCCAGTGCACTCGTGCTGGGCCGGGGTTGACTAGCCGCCAGGGCGCACCGCCCCCATTTTTAAGCCTCGAACAGAGCGCGGTGAGAAGGCCTTCCGCATGGCAATGCGGCAAGCAGCCTACATTTTAGGGCAGCAAACCCGCAGCCCCTTCCAATTCCTTAGCCGCCCGCCTAACGAATAGCTAGTTCTTGTGGAGCCTTGACCTTGTGGATCAGCAGGCCGACCGCAGCTTTCAGCAACCAACGGCTTCGAATCGAGCGGGTCGAGGCCCCGGAAGTCAGACCCGCGATATGCTTGATGAGGATGCGGTCGATCGCGTGCTGCACCGGATTAGTCCGCTTTTGCCGCATCTGGTGACCGGCTTCATAGAGGGAAAAAAGCCGTCCATCGTAGAAATAGCCGATCAACTCATTCCAGGCCCCATACCACCGGCGCATCTCCTGGTCGTAGCTTTTCAGGAGAGTGCCCTTTTGCAAAGCCGCGTCGAGCTGGGCCGCCGACTCCATAGCCAGAAACAAACCGGACGAAAGCATGGGATCGACAAACCCGAAAGCATCCCCCACGGCGGCCCAGCCTGGCCCGCTGGAACCGTCCGAGACCCATTGATAGTTGGTGTACGCGGCCACTGGGGAAACTCGCCGCGCACCCCGGGCGGCTTCCGCCATCAGAGGCTCGACTTGCAAGGCCTTTTCCAGCCGCTCCTCCGCCGTCCCGCCGAGCTGGCGAGCGCGCTCCTTGTTGATGACGATGCCGACGGAAAGTTTTCCAGGCAACGGAATGCGCCAACTCCAGCCTTGGTCCAGCCGGGCGATCAAAACCTGACCGGCCGGTTCCGGCATCGCAAAACCCTCGTAGTGCGCAAAGTAAGCCACATCGTCGCGCCCGCCCCGCCGCGCCCCAACCTGCAGCAGCCTGGCAAAAAGCCGAGACCGCCCGGTCGCATCTACTAGCAGGTCTGGCTGTTTGTTTTGTAGCGACGGTGCCTCGGCCAACGAAGCCTCGTCCAGGGCCAGTTGTCGGCCGGTGGCCGCTCCTGCTTTCACCACCCCGGCCCGACAGCTCACAAAAACCGCCCCCAGCTCCTGGGCGCGGGCTTTCAGCAGTTCATCAAACTTCCTCCGGTCCACATTGTAGGCGTAGGTGGGCCAGGGGGCGATCGGTGCAAAATTGAAATGAATTGGCGTGGCCTCGCCGTGCAGAAAGGAAACCCCCGGCTTCCACTGACTGATAGCGGCGGTGCGCTCCTCAATCCCCAACCGCCGCAACAGCGGCACCACCGCGGGAATCAAGCTCTCCCCCACCAGCAGTTCCGGCCGCTTGCCATCATCAAACACCACGGTGCGCACCCCGCGCTGCGCCAACAGGGCCGCCAGCGTACTGGCCGCAGGCCCCGCTCCCACGATGGCGACTGACTGCGGAGATTTCATGTTGGAGGCTTATGATGCATTGGCTCCGCCAAAAAGCAAACCGCACCCACCAACGCCCAGCACAAGATCAATCCCAACCCTGCCAGTGACAAACCAACCGCCTGAGCCGAGGGGACTCCGTGCCAACTTCCCAGCACCGACTCAAAGGCCTTCTCCCGGACCCCGAGCCCAGCAATGGAAACCGGCACCGCCGCCGCCACATCCGCTACCGCCGCAGCACCCATGAATTTCACCACCGGCACCACCACCCCGAGCGCCCGCGCGGCACAATAAAACACCGCATATTGCAACAAGAACAATGGAACCGACCACAAAGCAGCCTGGGCAAACCCTTTCCGAGTCCGCGCGTCCAACAAAAACCGGCTCAAACGGTAATGCCATTCCGGCTGGAATTTTCGCAAGGTTAGGCCAACTCCAAAAAAGACCACGGCGGCTAGAATGAACGCCATCCAGGCACCCCTGCCCACCGTCAAATCCCCCCCCACCGCGCTGATCACCAATAGCGCCATGGCGACAAAAGCCGGAAAGGCACTCGTGTGATCCAGCCCAAAGGACGCCACCAGAGCCACCCGTTGGCCCGGACAGCGCCGCCCCGCCAGAAGCACCTTGGCGGCATCGGCACCCACCGGACCGATGGACAGCAACCCCGCCGCGGTGCCCATCAGGGTGATCCGCAGGACCGTCATAAACGAAAGCGTCACCCCCGCGGTGCGCAAGCAGACCCTCCAGCGACAGGCTTGCACCACCTGACACAAACCGGCCGCACCAAACCCCAACATCAACCACCCCGGCGTGAGAAACGTCAAGCCGACCAGACCCCCACGCACCTCCGGATTGGAAAACAGCCAGCACAGCATCCCAGCCGTCACGGTGGCTTTGAAAAGCCGGGCAGTCAGGACACGCATCAGGATAAAAATCAGATTCCCCGCTGCGACGCCGTGATGATTGCGGCCATGCTCGATACGCTGTGCAAAATCCCCTTGGCAGCTTCCCCATCCGACATCTTCACCCCATATCGCTTTTCCAAGGCCACCACCAACTGCAAGGCATCCACCGAGTCTAGGCCCAAGCCTTCCGGGCCGAACAACGGCCCGTCATCAGAAATTTCTGCAGCAGTCACCTGCAGCATCAATTCCTCGGCCAGCATCTCTTTGATTTCCTGTAACAATGGGGCAGGCATACTTGTCAGGAAATCTTAGATCGGACTGGCGGGGCAACACAAGCGCCAATGCAGTCGGTGTCAGTTCCCCTACAAAATGCCCCCGTCCATTTTGATCACACTGCCCGTCACATACCCCGCCAACTCCCCCGCCAGGTACATGGCCAAGCCAGCCACCTCCTCGGGGGTTCCCAACCGCCGAGCCGGCACCCGTTGCGCCCATTCGGTCAGCGCA
>CANHIJ010000018.1 GCA_947460575.1 Verrucomicrobiales bacterium
ACTTCAGTCATGGTGGAGGACCTGGTTGAGGTAGAGGAGTTCCTCGTCAATTTCGTGGGGCGCGGACACGGTGCGGGCCACTTCGCGGCGCAAGAGGGTGCGGAATTGGGTGCGAAGGCGGTAGACCTCCACGCGCAGGGCCGCGGGGGTGGTCTGGAGCTGGGCGGCGGCGGCGGCGTAGTCGGGGACGCGGTGCGGGGAGGCGGGCAGAAATTGGCGGATCAGGGCGAACGCGGTCGGCCCGCGCGCCGCCTCGTATTCCATGCGGAGCCGCTCCAGGGCCGCCTCCAAGGTGGTCAGGGCCCATTCGCGGTCGAAAACGCCATCGGCCGGGGCTTCCTGGATCGGCGGGGCGATGCCGGGGGAATCCCAAGGCACTTCCTCGGCGCCCCAGCGCTGGCGCCGCTGGGCCGGGCGCAGGTAGTGGTCGATCGCGTAGAGGCGCAGGGCTCCGCAGAGGAAGGAACGGAATTTTCCGCGGAGCGGGTCGGCGCGGCGGAAGAGGGAAGCCTTCATCAAGTGGAGAAAAAATCCCTGGGTGGCATCCTGCGCCTCGGTCGCCCCTAGGCCCTGAAAGCGAAATACCTGGAAAACCGGCTGCCAGTACTGGCGGCACAATTGGTCCAGGGCGGCTTCCGCGGCCTGGCCCCCGTGGAGGGAGGCCTCCGCTAACTGGGACCACTGAGTGGTGGGAAAGGACACGGCCATGGGGTATTCACCTTGGGCGGGACTAGGTGGGGAATCCAGCCAAAAACGGGGGCATCTCCCGGGGCGCACCCGGGAATAAATTGTTCATTTTTTCTTGAACGCGGGGCGAGGCGGCGCTAAAGGTGCGGAATGCCAGATGAAGTCCCACGCCCCTCCCCCTCGCTGGGCTTGGGTCTGACGGGCCTGGAGGTGGGGGTGATTGATTTTTTTGTGAGTGCGGTGAAGGTGTTGGGCCTGCCGAAGTCCATTGGGGAGATCTACGGATTGCTCTTTGTTTCGCCCCAGTCGCTGCCCCTAGACGCGCTGTGCCAGCGGCTGAACATGAGCAAGGGATCCGCCAGCCAAGGGCTGAAGTTGCTACGGGCCTTCGGGGCGGTGAAGGCCACCTATCAGCCGGGGGACCGGCGGGATCATTTTACGGCGGAAGTGGAGTTGAAGCGGCTCGTGGCGGGTTTTATGCGGGAGCAAATTCAGCCGCGCTTGAGCCACGGGGAAGAGCGCCTGGCGCAGCTGCTGAGCCTGGGCGGCCAACTTTCGGATCAAGCGGCGGGGCACTTTCAGCGCCAGCGGCTGCAGAAACTAGAACGCTGGAGCCAGCGCAGCCGGGAGGTGCTCCCGCTGTTGTCTGGGCTGCTCGAATAAAACCCATGATGGACGAACCTTTACCCGATGAGGCTGCGGAGCCGGATGACCTGCGCTGGCGGGTCATTCGAGCCAAACCGAAGAGCGAACACCTCGCGGCGCACCACCTGCGCGCGGCAGGGTTTGAAGCGTTTTGCCCGCGCCTGCGGCACCTGAAAAAGACGACGCGCGGCCCGGTGTGGTACGTGGAGGCCATGTTTCCCTGCTATTTGTTTTGCCGCTACTCGATCCGGGAATCCCTGAGGCACGTGCTCTCCACGGCCTTCGTTTCCTCGGCGCTGACTTTTATGCACGATGCCGGGTCGGTGTCGGACGCGCTAATCCTGAGCCTGCGCGCGGAGTTTGACGCCCAGGAGATCATCACGGTAGAGACCCAGATAGCCGCTGGGGAGGCGGTGGACATCGTCGATGGGCCGATGCGGGGCCTCAGCGCGACGGTGACGCGGGTTTTGCCTGGGCGGGATCGGGTGCGAGTGCTTTTGGAATTTATTGGCGGGCTGCAGGAGATCGAAGTTCCCCTGATGTCCTTGTTGACTGGGCGCGATCCGCGCCGCGCGGCGCTGCCGCGGTCGGACTGAAGGTGCGGCCCCATTTCATAGCCGCAGGCGGTTCAATCCCCCGCGCGGCGCCCTTTTTTTAACACTCATGGTTTTGCCCTTTCTGCGGCCAATCGACCAAGGGCGGTAGCCCGCCCCGAAGCCGCGCGCTGCGGCCCCCCTCCTCCCTTAATCCCCCTGACGTGCCGCCTATTTCTATCGACGTTCTCATTGCCGGCGCGGGCTTTTCGGGTCTGGTGCTAGCGCAGCGGCTCAGCGCCGCGGGCCTGCGCTGCGCGGTGCTGGAGCGGCGGGCCCACCTCGGGGGCAACGCCTACGATGCGCCCGACAAAAATGGGGTGCTGTACCACCACTATGGGCCGCACTACTTCCGCACGAATTCCCGGGCGGTGCGGGATTACCTGAGCCAGTTCACCGCCTGGCAGCTCGCCGACTACCGCATTAAAAGCCACACGGGGGGCCGCTATTGGTCATTTCCCGTCAACCTGACAACTTATGAGCAACTGATGGGCCGGGCGGCCAGCGAGGAGGAATTTGCCGCTTGGCTGGAAAGCGAGCGCGTCCCCTGCGCCCGGCCCGAGAACAGCGAAGAGGTCATCCTGGCGCAGGCCGGGCGGACGTTTTACGAGCTCTTTTTCAAAGGCTATACGCTCAAGCAGTGGGCGCGCCATCCCCGCGACCTCGACGCCTCCGTGGGAGCCCGCATTCCGGTGCGCACCACCCGCGACGACCACTATTTGCGAGAGGAATTTCAAGCCCTTCCCGCGGAGGGCTTCACCCGCCTCTTCGAGCGCATGGTGGAGGCCTCTCCAAACCTAGAAATCCGGCTCGAAACCGATTTTCTGGAGGCGCGGCACCAGTACCGCGCCCGCCACACGGTGTACACCGGGCCCATCGACGCCTATTTTGGGCACCGCTTCGGGCACCTTCCCTACCGCAGCCTCCGCTTCGAGGTCGAATCCCTCACCGGCGATCAACTCCAGGAGCGCCTCCCCATCAGCGGCAAGCCCGGGCATTGGCAGCCCGCCCTGCAGGTCAACTACCCCAACGACGAGGCCTACACTCGGATCGTGGAAATCAAGCACGCCACCGGCCAACAGACCCCGCACAGCAACATCGTGCGGGAATACCCGCTCCCCGCCGACGCTACTAACGAGCCATATTATCCAATTCCTGCCCCCGACACCCGCATCCAATACGAACAATATCGCGCCGCCGCGGCCCTCGAAAAAAATACCAGCTTTATCGGCCGCCTCGCCACTTACCACTACTACAACATGGACCAGGTCGTGGCCCTGGCCCTGAAAGAAGCCGACCGGTTACTGCCGCTGCTCGGAGGCGCCCATTTCGCGGGCTCTCCTCTTCCTTAGCCAATAAAGAGCCTCTCGCTCCCCCCCTCCGCTTACCTCATGCCCGTCCCCCTGCTCGACGTCAACGCCCAGAACGCTCCCTTGGCGAGCGAACTGGAAGCCGCCTTTCAAAGAGTGCTGCGCAGCGGCCAGTTCATCATGGGGCCAGATGTGGCCGCCTTTGAAGCGGAGTGCGCCGCCTTCAGCGGAGTGCCGCACAACCTCGGGGTCTCCTCGGGCACCGATGCCATCCTGCTCGCCCTGATGGCCCTGGACATCGGCCCGGGCGATGAGGTCATCGTTCCGGCCTTCACTTTTTTCGCCACCGCCGGTTGTGTTAGCAGGGTCGGGGCCACCCCGGTTTTTGCTGACGTCTGCCCGATCTGCTGCAACCTCGACCCGGCCCACGCGGCCACGCTGGTCACGCCGCGCACCAAGGCGATCATTCCGGTGCACCTTTTTGGGCAAATGGCGGACATGGACGCGATCATGGCGCTCGCGGCCGAGCACGGCCTGAGCGTCATTGAAGACGCGGCGCAAGCTTTTGGGGCGCGCTCGGGGGGCCGCCTGGCGGGGAGCGTGGGCCACTTTGGCTGCTACAGTTTCTTTCCTTCGAAAAATCTGGGAGCCTTGGGCGACGCCGGCTTGCTCGCCACCTCCGATCCCGCCCTAGCGGAGCGCGCCCGCGTGCTCCGGGTCCACGGCATGGAGCCCAAATACTGCCACCAGGGGGTGGGCGGAAACTTCCGCCTCGACACCCTCCAGGCCGCTTTCCTGCGGGTCAAACTGCCCCACTACGCCGCCTACAGCGCGGCGCGGCGGGCCAACGCGGAACGCTACCGGGTGGCGCTAGGGCAAATCCCCGGCGCGGTGCCCGCCGACCCGCGCGATTGCCAATGCCTCCCCCGCCAAGAGGCCCGGCACGGGCAGGCCGCTCCCTCCAGCCCTCGCCTGATCCTGCCAGTCGCCTATCCCCAGAATGAACACATCTGGAATCAGTACACCCTCCGCGTCCCCGGCCCGGGCCGCCGCGACGCCCTCAAGGCCCACCTCCTCGGCCAAGGTATCGGCTGCGAAGTCTACTACCCCATCAGCCTCGACCAACAACCCTGCTACCGCGACCTGCCCCAGCGCAGCGCCTTGCCCGTGGCCCACCGGCTCGCCCAGGAGGTGCTCAGCATCCCCGTCTACCCGGAATTGAGCCGCCTCCAGCAGGAGGAAGTCGCCGCCGCCCTGCACGTCTTTGCCCAAGGCCCAGCTTGAGCACGGGGCGCGTCGCCGCGGTCGGCGAGAAGCCAATTCCCCCCTTTTCGCAAATAAATCTAGCCATTTATAAAATATGATACGTTCTCTGGCGCGCCGGTGTTTTTTGACGGCGAATACGTTGCGGTACCGCATTGAGTTTCGCATTGTGGCCGAGCTGGTTTCCCAAATTCCGGGGGGAAAGCTGGGATCCAAGGTGCTAGATGCCGGGGCGGGTTCGGGCGAGATGTCGCTGCGGCTAATGCGGGCTGGGCTCTGCGATGCCTTGATCGGGGTGGAGCCCATGGAGGCCAATTTTCGGCTGCTGCGGCAAAACTACGCGGGCAAGGCGCATTGCGCGGTGCACCAGGCGGACCTGGCGTCCATCCCAGTGGCCAGCGGATCGGTCGATGCCGTGATATCGACGCAGGTGTTTGAGCACATTGAAGACGACCAGGCGGCGGCGGCGGAAGTGGCCCGGGTAATCCGGAGCGGGGGCTATGCGCTGATCAGCACGCCGCATCCTCCGGAAGTTTTTCCCAACGACGGGCACGTCCGGCCCGGCTATACCGTGGAGGAAATGGCGGCGCTGTTTGCGCCGGTGGGCTTGCAGCTGCTGGATCACCGACTGTTTTTCACCCTTCCGACCTTGCAGCGCTTGATGCGGGCCCTGCACTTGGGGGCGATTGGGCGATTGGCCCCGATCGGGTGGGCCGACTGCGAGAAGGGCCTGAGCCAAGCCGAGATCGCGGCCCAGCAGCCGTACGGGATTGCCTGCCTTTTTCAGAAAATTTGACGCCGGAAACCCTAACGTAGTGAAAAAGCTATCGGCCCTGTGGCGCAAAATGAGGGGCGAGCGCTCCACGCAGATGGCCTTGTTGTTGCGGGTGATCCAGGTGGTCTCTGGCCCGGTCAACTCGCTGCTTTTGGTGTTGGGGATGAGCATTGAAGAACAGGGGATATATTACCTGTTCATGGGGCTGTTGGCGGTGCGGATTGTTTTTGAATTGGGGGCGGCGACGGCCATCGGGCAACTGGCGGGGCACTCCATGCTCCCGGAGACCTCTGCGGTAGATCCGCACTTTGTCGTGGCAGTGAACCGCTGGATGTGGCGGGCGGCGCTGGCGATGGCCGCGGTGACGAGCGCCGGGGGGGTGGGCTTTTTGGTGTGGCAGGGGCACGGCACCGTCCGCACGGTGTTGGCGTGGCTGCTGATGGTGGCCGGATTTGCCGGGGGGCTTTGCGTCGAGGGGCGGCTTTCGGTCTTGTACGGATCCGGGCGGCTGCGGCGGTTTTTTGAGATTCGGCTAGTCAATGTCGGCATCTTGGTGCTCGGCAATTGGATTCTGTTGCTGAGCGGGGCCGGGCTCTTCAGCTTCGGCACCGCGCTGCTGCTGTCGCTGGGAGCGACCGAATACCTCTGTTGGAAGACCGATGCGTCTTTGTTTTCTCGGGGTGACGGAGCAGACCCGGAGGCGCTGGGGCGGCATTCCGGCCGCATCCGGGGGATGCTCTCCAAAGTGTCCTGCGTGTCGCTTCCCTTTTATCTCTTCGCCAATATCCAGTCAATGGTTTGCCTCCATTGCCTGGGCGCCTCATCTTTGGCGGTGTTGGGATTTGTCACTTCGATCGGCAGTTCGGCCATAGGGATGTCGAGCGTGTGGCTGCACGCCAGTTTGCCCGAGTTGACGGCCTTGGCGGCCAAGCAGGAGTATGAGGCGGCGCGGCGCTTTTACCGCCATCGCCTGCTCCTCACACTGGGGGGGGTCGCGGCTGGGTTTTGCGCCAGTGTGGCTGCGGTTTGGTTTTTGGGGCACTGGGAGCGTTTCTCGCAAAGGTTGCCCCCTTGGCCGGTTTGCCTGCTCGTGTTTGGGGGAATCAGTGCCCAAAATGTGATGGCGGCGCTGGTAGTGTGGCCACGAGCTTTTTTATTAGAACCTTATGGGGCCATCGGGATCGGACAGTTGGTGGCCATGCCCTTTCTGATGTGGGTGGGGGCGCTGCACTATGGGGTTTTGGGGTTGGCGGGGGCCTGTCTGGCGGTGTGGGTGCTGGGCTTGGCCGCCGTGCCCTGGAAATGGCCGAGGTCGCTCGGGGCCGCGGGCACCGCAGGCGGGGCCATGCCCCACCGCCGCTGAGTCCAGGTGGGTTCTCCTGGGCCGGGCGCGCCTTCTTTTTCTGGAAAACAAGCCGCCTTTAATCGCGGATTTCGGTTCGCTGAAGTAGCTTCAACTTGGCGGTGGAAAGTTCGGGCTACCCCGCGCACCATCACAGCCAATCAACCATCCATGCAGAATTCCAATAACAGCCGTGTCCTGGGCGTTCTGCTGGTCGTTCCCGCCTCCCTCCTGGTGGGGCTGTGGGTGATGACCAATCCCACGGGGGCGATTTCTGGCCTGAGCAAGCTGATCACGATTTTTATCGCTCTGGTCACGTTGATCTCTCCGAAAAAGGGGCTGTTTTTCATCATCCCGCAAATCCTCTACACGGACGAAATCAAGCGGCTCGCGGTGGCCTATGGCGCGGTGTCCTATTCCACGGTGTACGAGGTGCTGTTGGGGCCGATCATTTCGCTGTCGCTGTTGAACGTGGGGTATTTGGCGGGCGTAGCCTTGGGGCGCAACAAGCTGTCGCGGCAGTGGATCTATGCGATGCTCCTCATCGGGGCCATTTCCTTGGCCGTTTTCGCCTCCGAGACGGGGGGCATTCCCAAGCGGGGCCAGGCGGCGCTCAACATTGGCCTTTATCTGACCATCATCCCGATGATGGGGGTTTTGATCCAAGATCCGGACGAGGCCCGGAAGGTGATGAAGGCGCAGATCTGGTGGGCGGTGCCGTCGATTTTGTGGGGGATTCAGCAGTACTATTTTGGATTCAACAGCATCGAGTGGCAGTACGCCCGAACGGGGCTGTCGCCAACGCATTCCGCTCAAATGCTGGGGATGAGCGACCCGCGGCCGTTTGGATTATTCGGATCGGCGACGGGGTACAGTTGTATCGGCATCTATGCCGCCTTGGCATTGCTGTACACCTTCAAGAACCACCGCTTCAACTTTGGCTACGCCCTGATTTTCGCCATCAGCCTCTGGGCGATCTACGGGTACAAGGGCCGCGGCTTGATCTTGGTGGTGCCGATCATTTTCCTCACCGCTTTTTGCTTTAAGAGCCGTCTGCGCACTTGGCTTTATTATTTGTTGGGGGGGGGCACTTTGCTGGGAGGGATCGCCTTTTCGGAGCGCATCTTGTATGGGGGAGGCATCGACTGGGCGAATCAATTTATTGCGGTCAATACTCCCTGGGGGCGGGACGTCCTGACGTTCAACACGTTCTCGGACCGCTTGAAGGGATGGGCGATGCTGACCAAGGCGTCGACCTATTCCGCCTTCGGGAACCTCTTCAAGAAGGCGGACGAAATCCGCATCATCAGCTACAAAGACACCGATTACCGGCACGACATTTTGACGAGTATTGTGATCAATACGGGGGTGGTCGGCTTGGGGGTGTTTTTGGCCATCGTGGTCACGGTGTTGGTCAAGGCGCACGGGCCCCTGCTGGCCATCAAAAACTCGGCCACTCGATGGGAGGCCTCCGTGGCCCTAGCTTGCGCTTTTACGGTCAGCGCCTTGAGCGTCACCACGGGCAACGTCTTCTCCACCACGCCGATCAACTTCCAGATTTGGACCGCAGTCGGCACCTTCCTCGTCTTGAGCCAATCAGCCCGCGAGGAGGCTCAGGAAGAGGAAACCAGGGAGCCGACTTCGGCCCCCTGGCGCCAGGCGCGCTTGCCGGCACGGAACGCCCCGCGCCTGGCCTGACGCCGACTCAAGAGATGCCCCCCCCGCGCGGGCCATCTTTGATTAAACCCCTGGGCCACTTTTCACTCTATGAATCGCGTAATGATGGGCATGGTCGGAACGGCGCCTTACTGCAGTCGACGCCTGCTCTGGCGCCTGCGGCGGAGCCTGGGCCTGCGGCCGACGGTGCGCCTCGCCAATGGGGTGCGCTGGAAATTGCCCCTGGGCGATTTATTTGCTAGCGATGTCTATGTCACCGACGGGAATGTGGACTTGGGATGCGAGCACATGTTGATGGCGTATTTGCGCGACACCCGGCCGACGGGGGTGGCGATGGACGTGGGGGCGCACTCGGGATACTATAGTCTGCTCTTTTCTACGGAGGTGGAAAAGGTGTACGCCTTTGAACCGGACGTGCGCAATTTCCCGCTGATGGCCGAGGCCGCAGCGCTGCGCTCCAACATTGAGTTGGTGCCGATGGCGGTGGGCGACTACTGCGGCGCGGTGCGCTTTTCCCAGGCCGTGCAATCGGATGTGAGCCACATCGAGCCGGGCGCGGCGGCGCCGGGGGAAGCTTCCGCTGGACTGAGCGTGCCGATCACGACCTTGGATGCCTTCGCGGCCGAGCGGGGCCTTCGGGTGGCGGCGGTCAAGGTCGACGTCGAGGGCTTTGACATTTTGGTATTGCAGGGCGGCCTGCAGACCGCGCGGCGAGACCGCCCGGTGTTTTCCGTGGAGTTTGGCATCGAAGCTGGGCGGGCCAATTCCTGGGAGGCCCTAGCGGAGTTTCTCGCGGCGGCCCGCTACCAGGTGTGGGCGGCCGACCTCGATTGCGCCGCGGCGCGGCCGACCTGCCGGTTTGCCCGGCGATCCGTAGAGGAACTCCAGACCGTTTGGACCAAAATGTTATTTTTGGTTCCGGAGGAAGACGGCTGGTTTCCCGCGTTTGCCACTTGCTTCCCGCAATGGGGCCGGGACCGGTTTGGGGCCATGGACGTGGATGCCTGGCGGGTCCGCCCCGGAGGACCGAAGGCGGATTCCTAGTCGGGGAATTTTTCCGCGGCGACGGGGGGGCACCGAGATTTCCCCAAAAACAGAGGGGCCCACTTTGGGTGCAATTTTTATGAAGCTAGGCCTATCATTGCTGTGCGAGCAGCCGAATCGCAAGACTGGGCTGACGTCGCTGTTTACGGCTTTTGTTCGGGAAGGGCTCCGGCTGTACCCAGATTTGGAGTTTGTGTTGTTCTGCGCGGAGGGGCAATCCTTGGATGTGGAGAGCCCGCGGCTCACCGTGCAGGGAGGATTTGCCGCCAACGATCGATTGGCGGCGCGGCTCATGACGGAGCATTTCTTGATAGGCCCGGCGGCGAAGCGGGCGGGCTGTGACGCCTTGTTGACCACGGGCCTGGTGCCGTTGTGGGCGCCGCTGCCGGTGGCGATGCACTTGCTCACTTTGCACCACCTCTCCGCGAGCAACCAGATCGGGGGGCTGCGCTCTTGGTATCGCAACTGGGCCAGCCGACACGGGCTGCGTCAAGCCTCGCTGGTCATCACCAATACCCGGTTCGCCTGCGATCAGATTTTAGCAGTAGGCGCGCCGGCGGCCCCCAAGTTGCTGCAAAGCTATGAGGGCATTGACCACCGCGACTTCCACCCCCGCGGCAGCGCGGAGGAGCGCGACCTGTTGCAGGAGCGCTTTGGCCTCGCGGGACCCTACTTTTTTTGGTGCTCAAATTTCTATCCTTACAAGCAGGCGGAACTCTTGATGGAGGCCTGGTGCGCCTTGCCGTGGGCGCTCCGGGAGCGGATGCCTTTAGTGATGGTGGGGGGCGGCGCTTGGGGGGAATCCAAGGAGAAGAGCTTGGCGATCGCGGAGCGCTGTGGGGCCTCCTCGCAGGTGCGGATGTTGGGGTGGGTGCACGACCACGAAGTGCCGCTGCTGTTTCGCCACGCTGCGGTTTTTGTGCATCCCAGCCGGGAGGAAACCTTTGGCCGGAGCGTGCTCGAAGCCATGGCCAGCGGGGTCCCCTGCGTGGTGCAAGGGATCCCGGTCATGAAGGAGGTCACGGCCGGGCATGCCCTGCTGGTGGACTTCGGCGACCGCGCGGCGGCGACCGCGGCCTTGCAGCAGGCGGTGGAGGATGGGGCCTTGCGAGAGCGCCTCGTCGCTGGAGGATTGGCTAGGGCGGCGGAGTTCAGTTTTGAGCGGCTCACGGTGGAGCGCATTGAGGCCTTGCGGCGCCAGTTGGGCCTCCGCCCGGGGGAGCACGCGGGCCGTTTTCCGCTCGTTTTTGCGGACTCTTTTGTATGATAATCACCAAGACTCCTTTTCGCGCCTCCTTTGCGGGGGGCGGCACTGATCTGCCAGCTTTTTACGAGCAGGAAGATGGCGTGGTGGTCTCTATGGCCATCAACAGCTTTGTCTACTTGGCGGTGCACCGCTTTTTCGAGCAACGCATCGTGCTCAAGTATTCCGAGACCGAGAGCGTCGAGCACGTGGACCAAATCCGCCACGGCTTGATCCGGGAATGTCTCAAAATTGTCGGCGTCAGCGAGCCGCTGGAAATAACGTCTTTTGCGGACATTCCCTCCAAAGGGAGCGGATTGGGCTCGTCTTCGGCGTTTGCGGTTGGCTTGATCTCGGCGCTGCAGGCCTTCATGGGGCTGCCCGTCTCTCCAGAGCAAAGCGCGGCCTTGGCCTGCGAAGTGGAGATCGGGAGGCTGGGGGAACCGATCGGAAAACAGGACCAATACGCGGCGGCTTACGGGGGCATGAATGCGATCACCTTTCGCGCCGATGGCAGCGTGGGCGTGGAGCCGATCGCCTTAACAGAAGAGGCTCGGCGGCACATGGAGGAGCACCTCGTGATGTTTTACACGGGCTTGGTGCGCAGTGCTTCGGAGATTTTGGTGGAGCAAAAGCGCGCGACGGAGTCGGACCAGAGCAAGATGGCGCTGTTGCGGGACATGAAAGGGTTGGCTCTGGGGCTGCGGGACTGCTTGATGGCGGGCGATGTCGACCAACTGGGGCCCATCATGCACGAGGGCTGGCGGATGAAGAAGGGGTTGGCGTCCAAGATCAGCATGCCAGTGATCGATGCCGCCTACGAGGCGGGCATGCAGGCGGGAGCGACCGGGGGCAAATTGTTGGGAGCCGGGGGCGGGGGATTCTTGCTCTTTTACTGCCCTCCAGCCAAGCGCGCCGAGTTGATGCGCCGGTTGGCCCCGCTGCGGGCGGTGCCCATTCGCATGGAGTTGCGGGGTTCGCGGGTGGCCTTTTTGGAGTCTTAAATTCTAGTTAGAAATTTTATGAAGCACGTTCTCATCACCGGCGGCGCAGGGTTTATCGGCAGCAACTTAGCGGCTCGGCTGATGGCGGAGCGGGATTGCCAGATCACGATTTTTGACAACCTGCGCACTGGGAGTCTAGCTAATCTAGCTGACTGGGCAGGGAACCCGCGCGGGCGCATCGTGGTGGGGGACATTTTGGATTTGCCCGCGCTGCAGGCGGCCATGGAGGGGGTGGACACGGTGTTTCACCTCGCGGCCAATGCCGATGTCCGGGGGGGGGAGACCCACCGGAGGATCGACTTGGAGCAAAACACCATCGGAACCTGGAACGTGTTAGAAGCGTGCCGCGCCGCGGGGGTGTCGCGGTTCTTCCTAGCTTCTTCGGCCACGGTGTACGGGGAGCCGGAAGTGTTCCCCACTCCGGAGGGAGTCCCGCTGATTCAGACCTCTCTGTACGGGGCCTCGAAGCTGGCGGGCGAGGCCATGGCGCAGGCATTTTCGGAGTACGACGGGCTGCAGGTGACGATTTTTCGCTTTGTGTCGTGGACCGGCCCGAGCTATTCGCACGGGGTGGTGCGGGATTTTTGCGCCAAGCTGCGGGACAATCCGGAGCGGCTTTTCATTTTGGGAGATGGCTCGCAGCGGAAATCGTTTTTGGACGTCCGAGATGGGATTTCCGGGCTGCTGCACGCGGCGGAGCACGGAACCGGCCGGGTGCAGATCTACAATGTGGGGCACGACGAATGGTTGGGGGTCAATGAAGTGGCGCGCCTTGTGGTGGAGGCGCTGGGGCTGGAAGGGGTGGTTTTTGAGTATGCGGGAGGGGACAAGGGCTGGAAGGGGGACAGCCCCTTTGTGCTGCTCGATACCGCCCGCTTGAAGGCCACGGGCTGGAAGCCGGAAATCAGCATTGCCCAGAGCATTCGGGACACCGTGGCCTCGCTGCAGCGGGCGGGCTTGGCGTGAGGTCTGCAGAGTCTAGCAGGTCACTATTTACCCTATCGTCATGAGGCAAGCTGTCATTTTATGTGGAGGAAAGGGAACCCGACTGGGATCCGATTTTTCGCACCTGCCAAAGCCATTGGTTCCGGTGGCCGGGGTGCCGCTTTTGGACCACATTTTGGGTCGGGTGGCGGAGGCGGGCATCAGCCAGGTATGGCTGGCCGCCGGGCACTTGGGGCACCTCATTGCGGAGCGCTACGCGGCGGGCAATCCCTGGGGTTTGGCGATTCAGACCCACATCGAAGGCCAGCCCTTGGGCACGGCCGGTTGCCTGCTGGAACTGGAGGATCGCCTGGATGAGGCCTTCGCGTTGCTCTACGGAGATGTGTTTTTAGATTTTTCGCTGGGGGCGCTGTTGCAGGCGCACGCCGCGGCGGGGCCGGACGCGACGGTTTTGGTGCGGCAGTCGGACCACCCCGCGGATTCCGATTTGGTGGACTGGGATGAACTCACGGGAGAAGTGCGGGCTTTTTTGCCCAAGGCAACCCGCCCGGCAGGCGGGCTCTACCGCAACTGGGGAAACGCCGCGGTGTACGCCTGTGGGAAGCGGATGCTGGCGGCGATTCCGCGCGGGCGCTCGTCGGACATAGCTACCGATGTTTTCCCCGCCCTACTGGCGGCCGGTGGGCGGATCCGGGCCCACCCGCTGGAGGAGCGGGGCTACGTCAAGGACATGGGTACGCCCGCTCGCTTGGTCGAGGTGGAGCGCTATTGGGCGCGGCGGCAGCGAGCGCGGGCTGGGGCCGCGGCGCCGCGGCGCATTCGCGGAGTGCTGTTAGACCGCGACGGGGTCCTGGTGGAAAATCGGGAACCGTTAGGAACGGTGGAGGAATTGGCGCTGCTGCCGGGGGCCCTAGCTGGGCTGGCGGCCATGGAGGAAGCGGGATTGCGCTGCCTGGTGGCGACGAACCAGCCGTGGATCGCGCGAGGCCTTTTGAGCGAGGCGCAATTGGCGGCGGTGCACCAGGCTTTGCGGGCCCTGGTGGAGGCGGGGGGCGGCAAGCTCTGGGACTTTGCCTACAGCCCGTACCATCCGGAGACGCACCACGGGGAGGGCGTGCTGGAGCTGCGGCGGGCCTCGGAGTGCCGCAAGCCCCGCCCGGGGATGCTTTTTGCGTTGATGGAACGGCACGGCCTGGACCCGGCGGAGACGGTGATGGTGGGGGATTCGCGCGCCGACATCGTAGCTGGGCAAAATGCGGGCCTGCGCACCATTTTGATCGGCGATGAGCCGACCGCTCTGGCGGCGGGGCCCACCGCGGTCGCGGGCGATTTGCAGGAGGCCGCCCAGATCATTTTTTCTTGGAATTTCAATCATCAATAACATGTCCTCAGTTGCCCACCCTTTTGAAGAATACCTTGAGCGCCTCGCGGTGGCCTTAGCGGGCCTAGACCGGTCCGCGCTGGATGCCGCGGTGGAGGCCCTGATGGGGTGTTACCACGCGGGAGGCCACGTCTATGTGATGGGCAACGGGGGCTCGGCGGCCACCGCCACGCACATGGCTTGCGATTTATCAAAAGGCCCCACGCCGCCGGGCAAGCAGGGCTTCGTGGTGTGGTCGCTGAGCGACAACGTGGCGCTGCTGACGGCGATCGCGAACGACTTGGCGTACGAGGAAGTTTTTGCACAAACCATTGCGGCGCGCATGAAGTCGGGTGACCTCCTGGTGGCGATCTCGGCGAGCGGCAATTCGCCGAATCTTGTGAGAGGCCTGGAGGCGGCGCGGGCCAAGGGGTGCCCGGTGGTGGCGATGACGGGATTCAAGGGGGGCTATCTCAAGGCGCACGCGGATGTCGTTTTGCACGCGGCGGGGGAGAGCTACGGGCCGGTGGAGGACGCCCACCTGGTGATCAACCACTACTTGGTGGAGGCGCTGCGCAAGCGACTGCTGGACGAGGCCCGGGCCCTGTGAGGGTGGGAGGAAGCCGCCTGCCGCCGCTTTTATTTGCATGAGTGCCCGCCCGCGTTTGTTGCTCTGTGGGCACACCTATGCGGTGGCGGTGAACCGGGCCAAAGCCGTGGCCCTAGCCGCGTTTTACGAGGTCAAAGTGTGCGCGCCGGATTTGGCAGGGCTGACGATTTTTGGCCAAGCCGGGGAGTCCTTTGAGGCGGAGAGCGCCGGGGCGCCGTACCGCTATTGCCGCCTGCGGCGCTGGCCGCGGGGCTGGGGCTTTGTGCGGTTTTTCCTGCCTGGGTTGGGGCGCGAGATCGCGCAGTGGGAGCCTGACATTGTGCTCTGCGAGGCCGAGCCGTGGTCCTTTTTGCGTTGGCAGGCCTGGGCCATGACCCGCTGGCGGGGGCGGGGTGCCAAGTTTGTCGAGTTCACCTGGGAGAATGTGCGGCGGCCGGGATGGAAGGGGTGGGTTTTGCGCGGGATGTACCGGGCGGCGGCGGCAGGGGCGGATGGATGCATTTGTGGAAATCGCCGGGCTCGGGAGTTGATGGCGGAGGCGGGCGTGGCCCCGGAGCGCCTGCTCGTGACGGGGCAACTGGGCATCGACGAGGAGAGCCATCCCATGGTCGAAGAAGCGGCCAAGCGGCGCTGGCGCCGCGGGTTGGGCTTGGCGGAAGAGGCCTTGGTGGTGGGGTTTTGTGGGCGCTTTGTCGAAGAAAAAGGCATCTTAGATTTGCTCCAAGCCTGCGAAGCGGTGCGGCGGGATCACCCCGAGGTCCACTTGGCGCTGATGGGCTCGGGGCGCTTGGACGGGGCGCTGGCGGCGGCGGCGGCGGAGCGGCCCTGGCTGCGCTTGCTGCCCCCGGTGTCGAATGCCGAAGTCGCCGGGGTCATTGGCCACTTTGACCTCCTGGTGCTGCCTAGCAAATCTCATCGCGACGCCGCCACCGGGGCGGTGTGGGAGGAGCAGTTCGGCCATATTTTGTTGGAAGCGATGATGTGCCAGGTGCCCTCGCTGGGCAGCCGCAGCGGGGCCATTCCCGAAGTGCTCGAGCGGAGCGACGTTTTATTTGAGCCGGGGTCTCCGGCGGATTTGGCCATGGCGCTGCGGCGCTGGGTGGGAAACCGGGAAGGCCTGGGGCAACTCGGGAGGGACCAGCGGGCGGCCACCCTGGCGAAGTGGAGTCATCCAACCTTAGCCGCGAACTACGCCGCTTTCCTGAACTCTCTCTAGCTGAGCCGGGCCCGGCCCTGATCGGCTTTTTTATTCTCAACCTTATGTGCAGCCTGTGAACTACCGCGACGTTCTCTATCGGGATTATTCCACCCACTTCGCGCAGCCCACCGCGGCCGCCGACGCCATCAACTTTCCGATGTTTGCGGAGATTTACCAAGAACTGCCGGGGCGGCAGGGCCGGGTTTTGGATTTGGGCTGTGGGCGGGGGGCGTGGCTGCGCTGGATGCGGACTCAGGGGTTTGGGAACTTGACCGGGGTGGATTTGAGCCGGATCGACCTCGACGGGGTGGCCCTTCCGGAAGCGGTTTTGCACCAGGCCGATTTATTTTCCTTTCTGAAAAGCAGCGCAGAGCACTTCGACGTCATCCACGCCAAAGATGTCATAGAGCATATGACCAAGGATGAAGTGGTGGAGTTTTTGGGGCTGTGCCGGGAGCGCTTGGCGGGTGGCGGGCGGCTTTGGATTAGCACCTTCAATGCCCTAGCCCCCATGGCGGCGCAGACCTGGGTGGGCGATTTCACCCACGAAACGGCCTTTAGCCCGGGGAGTTTGCGCCAAGTGTTGCACGCCTGCGGGTTTAGCGAGGTGCGCGTCAGTTGTTGCCATCCGGTGCCGCGCAGTGGCGCCGGCCGGGCGCGGCAGTATTTGATGCGTCCGATTTCGGCTTTTTGCCGCCTAGTGGCGGTGCTGCGCTACGGGGGGGCGGGAGATTTGGATTGCCGACCAACCCTGCTAGCGGTGGCCGGCTAGGCGGGGCACGGAACGAGCTCTTTTTTGACGCGCGATGGAACCCGATCCCCACATTTGCTGGCTGCCAGCGGAACCGCAAGCCGGAGGAGCCTCCATGCTGCGGTGGTGGTCCTGCTTGGCCGAGGAGGCCGCGGCCAGCGGTGGGGTGGTCGGTTCGTCGCCGCTGGGGGCGCCCCCGGAAGCGGCTTGGCGCGGTCCACAAGGGCGCTGGCGCAAAGCTATCTTCAAATATGCCACCTATCCGGTCAAGGTGCGGCAGCACCCTAAGGCGGATCTCTATCACCTCCTGGACCACAGTTGGGCGCACCTGCTGAAGCACGTGCCCAGGGGGCGGCCCTGCCTGGCCACGGTGCACGACTTAATTCCGCTGCGCTATCCCGACGGCATGAGCCCGGGGCACTTGAAGCGCTGGCGAGAACTGGTGCGGGAGATTGATCGCTGCGAGTGCATTATTGCGGATTCCCTTTACACCAAGTCAGAAATAACTGCCTTGCTAGGGATTGGCGCGGAGAAGATTGAAGTGGTGCCGCTCGGGGTCGACTTGCGGCCCCGCCCCGCGGCCCCGCCCACTCGGGTTTCGCAGAGCATCGCCGACTTGCGCCGCGGGGGAGCGGATTTGGTGATTGGGCTGTTGGGTTCGGCGCTGGGGCGCAAGAACCTGGGGATCGTGCCGCCCGCGGTGCGGTGGCTGCGGCAGCAGGGGCTGCGGGTGGCGGTGGTCCGGGCTGGTCCGCCGCTCACTCCAGGCTTGGCGGAACAATTTCAGGCCTTGGAGCAGGTCGGGGGCTTTGTCGACTTCGGGTTTATATCCGATCGGCAGGTGGATGAATTTTATGGGGCCATCGACGTGCAAGTGATGCCTTCGCTTTACGAGGGGTTTGGCTTGCCGGTGCTGGAGGCGATGGCTTTTGGGACCGCGGTGGTGAGCAGCCATGCGAGCAGCCTTCCGGAGGTCGCGGGGGATGCCGCCGCGCTGTTTGACCCGCACTCGTGGGAATCCCTCGCCCAGGCGCTGCAGTCCATGGAGGCGCCTCTGGTGCGGCAGGACTGGGGCGAGCGAGGGCGCCTTCGGGCGCAGTCTTTTTCCTGGGGGGAGACCTGGAGGCGCTACCGGGACATTTATCAAAGGTACCTGCCAAAGGCACCGCGCAGTTGAGTCGCCATGAGCGGAAGTTTTATGGATACAAAAGCGCGGCCGATCCTGCGGTGGGTCTGGCAGCGATGTCAGGCGGGGCGAAATCGCTTTCGTTCCGCGGAAGCCGTTTTTGCGTCGATCTACCGCAAACAAAAATGGGGCAGCGGGCCGGGGCGGTTTTGTTCTGGCGGAGGGAGCAGCCAGGCGGAAAACGCTGCGGCCTATCTGCGCCTGATCGAGGAGGAATCGCTGGCTCGGGGGTTCGCCGGGCGAGCCTGGCTGGATTTGGGGTGTGGCGACTTTCAGATCGGGAGTCGGCTGCGCCCGTTGGCGGGGTCCTACACCGCGGTGGATGTGGTGGGGGAGTTGATCGCCCACCACCGGGCGCACTACCGCGGCCTGCCGGTGGAGTTTGTCCATGCCGACATTTCGGGCGGCGCGGCACTCCCCAAAGCCGATGTCGTCTTTGTGCGCCAAGTGCTGCAGCATTTGTCGAACGGGCAGATCGCTCGCGCGCTGCAGCGATTGCGGGATTATCCGCTCGTTTACCTAACGGAACACCATCCCTCGGCAGGAAAATTGCGGCGCCCTAACGCAGATATGGTGCAGGGCTCGGGCATCCGGTTGGACGGGGGTTCCGGGGTGTGCTTTGCGGAGCCCCCGTTTTCGATTCCGCCGGGGGAATTGGAACTTGTGCTAGAAGTTCCGGTGGTGCTGGCGGGGGTAGCGGGGGATCTGGGAGTTCTCAAAACGTGGCGCTATACTCCGGGCGCGGCAGCATGGACGCCATGAAGCGGCTCGTCATCATCGATTACAATGTCACCGCGAGCAGCCCTTCCATGAAGGGGATGCTGCGGGTGCTCCCCGAGTTGTTGGCGGCGGGCTGGGAGGTGACGGTGTGGAGCCACCAATTTACGAGCCCCGACGCGCGGATCGGATGGAGGCGTTTTCCGGGGATTCCGGGGCCGGGTCTCGCCAAGTTTCTGGGCTTTTCGGCGATGGTCCACTGGGCGTACTGGCGCGAAAATCGGCGCGCCCGAGGGAAGGGAGAGCTGGTGCTTTGGCAGTCGACCGGGACTTACCTGATGGCCGCGGACGTGGTTTTTATTCAATTTGTTAGTTCGTTTTACCTTCGGGAGATGAAGCAGCGAGGCGCCGCAGTGCCCCTCAAGGAGAGGGTGCTGCACGGAGTAGCCCTAACCATGGAAAAGTGGCAGCGCGCCCATCGCCGACCCTGGCGGCAGTGGCTGGTGGTATCGCGGAGGCTGGCGAGCGACTTGCAAGCGTTGGCGCGGCCGGAGGAGGCGTTCCGCTTGTTGCCCAACAGCTACGATGCGCGGCGCTGGAATCCGGAAGTTAGAGAGGCCTCGCGGGCCGCGGCGCGGCGCCGCTTGGGGGTCAGCGAACACGAGATCGTTTTGGCCTTTGTGGGGCTGGGATCATTTGGGCGCAAGGGCTTGCCGCTGGCCTTGGCGGCTTGCCATCGGCTGGTGAAGCTGGGTTTGCCAGTGCGACTGCTCGTATTGGGGGGGGCTTCGGAAAAGCCGCCCGATTTGGCGGCCTATGGTGAAGCAGGGAATGGCGCCGACTTGTCCTTTGCCATTGCCCACGGGCGGACTCCGGACATCCCTCAGTTGCTTTCCGCCTGCGAGGGATTGCTCTTTCCCAGTTTTTTTGAGGCCTTTTCGCTGGTGGAGATTGAAGCCGCGGCGCTGGGGCTGCGGCTGTACCTAACGCCGCACTATGGGGCGGAGATGCTACTGGAGGACGGCCGCAACGGGCGGCTGCTCCCGTGGGACGCCGAGGGCATCGCCGGGGTCTTGGCAGAAGAAGTGCGGAGCGGGGCGCTGCGGGCGGGGGCGTCCTTTGGGGCGGAGGCCCTCATCGGGGACGAAGCCTACGGCCAGGTCTACGCGAGTCATCTAGAGGAGGCCTGGTCCCGCAAGGTGGCGGCCGCGGCGGGCCGGGCGCCGACAAACTGATCAATTTTTCCTAGATTTTTGGCTCTCTTGGGAGATGCTGCAAAGACCGAAGGAGCAACATAACAAAGCATGAAGAAAGCATTTATCACGGGGATCACGGGCCAGGACGGATCCTATCTGGCGGAACTTTTGGTGGGCAAGGGCTATGAAGTGCACGGGTTGGTGCGGCGGACGTCGTCGATGGTGCGGGAGCGCATCGACCCCATTTTAGCGGATCCGGCGGCGCGGGCGATGATCAAGTTGCACTATGGGGATTTGGGGGAGGGGACCAATTTGGTGCGCTTGTTGCAGGAGGTGCAGCCGGATGAAATTTATAACCTGGCGGCCCAGAGTCACGTTAGGGTTTCCTTTGATGAGCCGGAGTTCACGGCGGATGTGACCGGGACGGGGACGCAGCGGCTCCTGGAGGCGATCCGGATCACGGGTTTGATCGGGAAGGTGCGCTTTTACCAGGCGTCGTCTTCGGAGATGTTTGGCTTGGTGCAGGCGGTGCCGCAGATTGAGACGACGCCATTTTGGCCGCGCAGCCCGTATGCGTGCGCCAAGCTCTACAGTCACTGGATCACGATCAACTACCGGGAGTCGTATGGCCTGCACGGGTCGAGCGGGATTTTGTTCAACCACGAATCGCCGCGGCGAGGGGAGACGTTTGTGACCCGAAAAATTACCCGGGCGGTGGGGCGGATCAAGCACGGCCTCCAAAAGCAGTTAGTGTTGGGCAACCTGGATTCTAAGCGCGACTGGGGCTACGCCAAGGAGTATGTGGAGATGATGTGGCTGATGCTGCAGCAGGACGTGCCGGACGACTACGTGGTGGCGACGGGGGAGACTCATTCGGTTAAGGAATTTGTCATGGAGGCCTTTGCGCTGGCGGGGTTGGACTGGGAACAGCACGTGAAATACGACGCGTCCTTTGAGCGCCCGGCGGAGGTGGAGCTGCTGATTGGGGATTCGGCGAAGGCGGCCCAGCAATTGGGCTGGGTGCCCAAGGTGAAGTTTAAGGAGCTAGTGCAGATCATGGTCGAGTCCGATATTGAGCTAGCGGGGCGGGAAAAGCAGATGGCTGCGCTGATGTAGGGCGAGGGTCTTGGGGGGATTCGTCGGCTTGCAGAACGCGCGGCTGGCTTCATTTTGAGGGTATGCAGAAAAGGGCCCTCATCACGGGAGCAAACGGGCAAGATGGCGTGCTGTTGGGGCGCCATCTCCTGGGGCTAGGGTACCAAGTGACTGGCATGGTGCGCGGGCTGGATCGCGCGGTCCCCGCGGGGGTGGAGCGGGCGCTGGTGCCGGGGCAGGAGGGATGGGCGGCGGGCTTGGCGGCGAGTGCGCCGGACGAAATTTACCACTTGGGCGGCGACAGTTTTGCGGGGAAACCGCACGAGGGGGCGCTGCAGTTACTGGAGAGCAATGTCATGATGACGGCGCGGCTGCTCGAGGCGGCGCAGCGGGTGGCACCCCGCGCCCGGATCTTTTTGGCGGGCAGCGCGGTGGCCTTCGGAGACCCGGTGGTTTCGCCGCAAGATGAGACCGCGGCCCGGGCGGCCTCGTCGCTCTATGGGGCCACCAAGGCGCTGCTCCACCCGCTGGCCGCGGAATACCGCGCCGGAGGGCTTTTTGTGCGCATTGGGATCCTCTACAATCATGAGAGCACGCTGCGCCCGGAGCGTTTTGTGACGCGGAAGATCACGCTGGCGGCCGCGCGGATCGCCTCGGGCCAGCAGGAGCATTTGATGCTAGGCAATTTGGACGTCGTCCGAGATTGGGGGCACGCCGGCGATTTCGTGCGGGCGATGCACTTGATGCTGCAGTCGGAGTGCCGGGAGGACCGGGTGATCGCGACCGGCGAGGGGCGGACGGTGCGGGATTTTTGCCGCCTGGCCTTTGCGGCGGTGGGGCTGGACTACGCGGATCACGTGCGTTCCGTGCCCGAGTTTTGGCGCCCTGCGGAACCTGTTCCGCTGGTGGGAAACAGCGGGCGATTGCGGGAGGAGACCGGCTGGAGGCCGGAGCACAGTTTTGCGTCCCTGGTCGAGGAGATGGTGGCGTTCGATGTCCGGCGGGCCGCGGGCCGCGGGGCGGGATGGCGCATCGAAGGGGGGGGCTGGGTGCTCGAAGAGGGAGACTTGAAGCTGGAGGGGAGCCCGATTTAGCGGCTATGAAAACGTTTTTCAAAAAGTGGGCGGTGAGCGGGCTGCGCTTTGTTTTGGGGGTGAAGGTGGTGGACCAGCGCAGCGGGGCGGTGCTAGGGCGGGTGGTGGTGCTGCCCTGGAAAGGGGGGCTGCGGCTGATTGGCTTAGATGGCGTGGCGCTGCGGCCGCATTTTTTGCCGCAAGACCGCGAGGTGTACTGGGCCCAGGATCTGGGATTTTCTACGCACCCGCCTCCGGATTTTCCCCATGTTGAAAACCACCATCGTTCTGATTTCGCACCAAACCCCAGCGGAAGTGTCGGCGATGGCCGAAGCGTGGCAGCGCCTGAATCCTGAGGCCGAAATCCACGTGGCTTATGGCGGCGCGGAGGAGCGCTTTGCGGAAGTGCATTGGCCGCGGCGGACCTGGATTGGGGACGCTCGGCTGCGCACCCGCGACCACCAGCGGGAGCGGCAGTCCTACCGGGGACTCATGCAGGCTATGGCAGAGTCCCTGGGGGGCCGCGGGGTGGATCGGGTGGTGCTGGTGGAGTGCGATGTGGCGCCGCTGCAGCCTGGCTTGGCGGCCTTTTTGAATCGGCGGGGCGCCGAGGAGCGGGCGGACGTGCTGGGCGCGCGCCTGCGCCGGGTGGACGGGACGAGCCACCCCCACTACTTAGCGCACCTGAGCCACCCGCAGTTTCAGTCTTGGTTAGAGGGGACGGTGCGGCCGGAGGCGGACGTGGTCTTGATGATGCTGGGTTGCCTGACGTGGTGGACTTGGGAAGCGTTTGTGGCGACGGCGCGGGCGGCGGAACCGCTGCCGGTTTATTTGGAGTTGGCGATGCCGACCACGGCGCACCACCTCGGTTTTCGGGTGCGGGGCTTGCCGGAATGGGATGAAGACTTGGCTCCGCTAGGCGAGCGGGCCGCGGAACGTGAGGAGCGCGCGGCGGCGGGCGCTTGGGTTTTGCATCCCTGCAAAGAACTGTGGCGCGCCGGAACCGTCGCCGCGGCGGGCGGGTTTTCTAGGTCTTTCTAAGCCAGAGGTTTGGTGCCAAAAAAGGCCCGTCCAGCAATGGACGGGCCTTTTTGCGTTTGGGGGCAAATCCCGCGGGCGCTTAACGCCGGTCCACGCGCAGCCGCAAGTACTGCCTACCGAGGGGGTTGTTGATGGGGGTGGGGAGGCGCAGGGTGGCGGTCTCGGTGACTCCATCGGGCCGGAGCACCGGGCTTCCCACCGGCACAAGCGCGGAGGGTCCGGAGGCGGGATCGGTAGTCCAGTTGACCAGGTCGGGCGAGGTTTGGGCGACGTAGGAATAGGCCTCGGCGGCGTAGGGTATACCGCCGCCGTTGCGGAGGCGGGTGTAGGACAGGCCGAGGTAGGATTGCCCGCCTTCGGTGATGACGACGGGCGCGGGGAGGGGACCGGCAGAGGTCGCGCTGGAAGGGTTGCTGTTGATGGCTTGCTCGATGAGGTTGGCGACGCCGTCGCCATCCGGGTCGCCGTTGGCGCGGCGCGCTAGGTTGGGCTGGCCTGGGGTGACTCGGCCCCAGAATCCTTCCGGGCGCGGGGAGTGGGTGGGGTCCTGGGCGGTGGTGAGGTAGTCCGCGGCGTCGCCGACGTTGCCGGAGGCGCCGCCTTTGAGGTCGCCGCCGTACCAGGCGTTAGGATCGTTGGGGCCGGTTTCTCCCTGGAAGCGGGCCACTGATTCCACGTGGTAGAAAAAGGAGGCCGGGGAGGGGAAGAGGGCCGCGGTGAGGTTTGCTAGGCCGTAGGTCCAGCCGTCGTAGGGGTAGGGGGCGATGGGCACCACCGGGGCGGGGACGAGGGGGGCGTAGCTGCGGAGCATGACGCTGTCGTGGATGCCGGCGGAGGCACCGCTCCAGGGGAAGGCATCGAAGACGCCGTCGCCGGGGCTGTCGTAGGGGGCGCCGGGATCAGGGTTGGGGAGGGGGCTAGGAGGAATGGGGGTTTTGTCGTCGAGGTCGTAGTCGATGTAGCGGTTAAAGTTCCGCACCAGCAGGAAGGTGACATTGAGGTTGTCGGATTCGCCGCCGAGGACGGCATCGCTGAAGCTGGAGGCGAGGCCTTCGCGGCCGGGAGGATCGCCGGTGCGGGTCTGGGAGCGCATGGTGGCTTGCCAGGGGTTTTCGCCGGGGACGGCGTAGCGGTTGCCCATGACGAAGAGGCCGTTGGTCCCGGTGGACATGCCGTCGAGGCTCCAGGCCTGGCGGATGGCTCCGGTGTTGCTGGTTTGGTTATCGATGGCTAGGATGGAGTATCCGTTGAGGCTGCGGGAGGCGCCGTTGGCGGAAAGGAGTTCGAGAAACTCAAAATTGCTGTCGGTGCCCGCGGGGTTGAAGTGGATTTCGTTGAAGACGACGTCGCCGACATTGGTAGGGCCGGGCGTGGCGCTGTGGTTGGCGCGGCCGGGAGAGCCGGCTCCTTGGTAGGGTCCGCCGAAGTTTCCGCTGTAGTTGGTGAGCGGGGCGGGCTGGGCGGCCTGGGGAATTTGTCCGTAGGTCCAGGAGGCGGCGCTGTTGGCGGCGAAGGATCCCGGCTGGCGGGCCAAGTGGTGGGGCATGAAGGAGGTCGAGTTGATCCAGCCGTAGCTGGCTCCGGGGTTCACGCTGTTGACCACGATGCTGTCGACCAATTCGTCCGTGTAGACCGAGGGGGCGAGGAGGACGCCGTCGTTTTCTGGATCGAGGTCGCCCATGGGTTTGCCGTTGGCATTGAGCGTGATCGGTCCCTTCACGCCACGGACGAGGAGGATGGCGCTCCCGTTGTTGGGGAATTCGTTTTCTTCCAAGCCGATCGGGGGGTCGAAGGCTGCGGTATTAGGAGGCAGGGTGCCCTCGTTGAACACATAGAGGGCGTTGGTGTTGTCGTAGCCGTCACCGAGCAACACCAGGCCGTTGGTGCCAGTGGTATAGCCGTTGAGCGGAAAGCCAGTGATGATGTTGCCGACGGCGCCGTTGAGGTCGACCACGAGCACCCAAAGCCCGTCCAGATAGGCGAGACCTTGGTTGGTACTGGCAAGTTCGAGGTATTCGTTAGATTTGTCGTCGTCCGTAGTGATGTCGTTTGTGGGATTGATCATCACCTCGTTGAGGCGGATGGCGGTGGCGAGGGGCGGCGATGCCGGATTGATGGCCGCGGCCAAGTTCGGCTGGCCGGGGGTGGCCGCGCCGCGGAAGCCGCCGAACCAGGTGGCCGCGTAGGGATCGCTGGGGAGGGCGGGGCTGGAAGCCTCAAAGCCAAGGGTCATGGGGGAGGATCCGCCGGGGAAGCTGCCGCCGTACCAAGAGGCCGCGGCGTTGGCGAAGCTGCCCAGCTTGCGGGACAAGTTGTCCGGCACCGCCGTGGGGGCCATGGCCGCGCGCAGATCCACCGCGGCGTAGGTGCGCCCGATCGTGGTTTTGGCGACTTGGGAAAAGCCGACTTGGTCGGAGAGGCTAGTCCACGGGGCGCTGTCGAGGACCCCGTCTTGCGGGGTGGCATCCAGGTCGCGGATGGTGGGTGGGCTGTAGCCTTTGACGAGCAGGAGGGTGTGGCCGTCCTTAAAGCGGAGGTCGCCAAGCCCCCAGCCGGTAGACGAGGGAGGGCCGTTTTTGGCTACCGGGTCCCCGATGGCTGTCAGGGGCGAAACCGCGTCCTGAAAGGGGGTGTAGGCGGGGGAAAAGCCATCGCCGAGCAGGAGGAGCCCGTTGGAGCCCGTGGCGAAGTCCGATAGATTCCATTCCTCCAAAATCGTCCCGACCCCAGGGCTGCTGTCGTTGGCGCTGCCGCTGCCGTCGTAGCTGTCCAGGAGGACCAGCCAGTAGCCGCTCAGGCTGCGCGATTGGCCATCGACGTTGGCGATTTCAATGTACTGATAGCGATCGTCGGAGCTGCTGGAGCCGCTGGGATTCAGCGAAACTTCGTTGATGCGGAAATCAGTGGCCGTTAGGGTGGTGGCCAGGTTGGCGCGCCCCGGAGTGACCTGCCCCAGCATTTTTCCTGGACCAAAGGTCCGATTGGTCCGGTAGAGGACGTCGGTCGGAGTGGGATTGTTATTGTTCATCTTCCCTCCGTAGAAGGAGAGCGCACTGCTGGCGGTGTTGTTGCCCAACTGGCGCGCAAAAGTGTCCGGATCGCGGGCCCCCAAATCGCTCGACGTCCAGGTAGTGTTCAGGTTGGCGGCGGTGGGGACGTAGGGATTGCGGTTTCCGATCGCGGACGCATCCACGGCGTCATCGGTGTCGAGGTAGTCCCGCACCCCAATGCTGTCGATCACGTCGGCATCTGCCCAAAGCCGGGCCACCGATCCCGCGGGCGGGCTGGCTTGATTCCAATCGATGGTCCCGTTCCCGGTGCTGAGTCCGGCGCCTCCGACGATGTCCTGGTCGATGTCGACGCCCTTGATTCCCTTCACGGCGTCGTAATTGCGGATCAGCAGGAGGGTGAATCCCGTGTTGGTCTTGATGTCGGAATCCCCCAAACCGACCGGATCACCCATGGCGGTGGCGGGATCGATGGCACCCGACCACGGCCCCCCGGGAGGGGATTCCGGGTAGTGATTGCCCAGAAGAAGCAGGCCGTTGCTTCCCGTGGAGAGATCGCTCAGGTTGAGAACTTCGAGGATTTCTCCGGGGTTGAGGCGCACCCCGCCGTCGGAGAGGGCGTTGTTGATCAGGACTAAGGAGAGACCGGCGCAGGACTCCACCCCTCCAGTGGTGCTTTTGAGCTCGATGAATTCGTAGTTTTCATCCGGGCCCTCCACGTTGAAATGAACCTCATTGATTCGCAGGGCCGCCTGTCCGCCGATCGGGGCTAGGCAGAGGGCAAGCAAAGGAAGAATCAGATTTTTCATAACGCAGAAGGACGCTGGGGGTGAAGGCCGAGGGGTGGGGCGCGGGGACGAAGCGCGCCCTGTAGGCACAAAGTAATGCCTTATCAGAAAGCGGATGAGCGAAACATTAAAATTTCACTTGGCGGGGTGATTCTTTTGGTAGTGCTCCTGGAGCAAATCGGCGCCGAAGTCGCCATTGAAGTCGCGCCAGACGGCGTGGGGATGGCGGGCATTGTTTTGGGTATTGTCGTATTCAAAGAGGAACTGGGGGGATTGAATGCGGTAGTAGTGGGCTTCGCCGGTGGCGGTGCTGCCCATCCAGGCGAAGCTGAGCTTGCCGCCATCGCGGTGGAGGGAGGCCTTGGCGGCGGCGGCGAGGTCGGGGCGGTAGCGGTCGACGTATTCCTCGATGACGAGCCAGAGTTGGGCGCGCTGGGCTTCGGAGAGGGCGCTGGCGGGGATGCCCGCGGGGGCCAGGGGCTGGACGCGGCGCTCCTGATTGGTGAGGAGTTCTGCCGGGGCATCGCCGGGGACGAGGGCGGCTTTTTGCTGCTCCGGGGTTAGGCTGCGGACCAGGGAGAGGGCTAGGTCCTCTTCTTCGGCGAGGGCGCGCAGGCCCGCGCGGGGCCCGTCTTTGATTTCTCCAGGATTGGCGCCGAGAAAGCTGGGCGTAAGGGCCACGGAGGAATCGGCCGCGATGGTGAAATTGAGGGAGACGTGGTGGCCCTCAAAGCGCCAGCCCCAGGCCTGGCCGACTTTGGGTTCGCCGAAGACGGCGAGGTAATATTTTTCCGGGTTGCGCTTGGGGGAGCTGTTTTCCAGGTCGAAGAGCACTTTTTCTAGGCTCATGATGGTGGTCGTTTTCCGCCAGCCTTCCGCGCTGAGCGCCGAGCCGAGCAGCCCGTAGACGAGGTGGTCCTGGTCTGGGCGCAGTTCGCCCAAAGTGATGCCCTGGCGGTCCAATGGGACAAAGTGCCAATTTTGGCGCTCCTCCGCGGTGAGGGGGAAAACGGCTTTTGCGCGCTGAGCGTCGTCCAGGGTGGCCAGAAAATTGCGGGCTGCCGCGGCCATGTCGGCGGCGGCCGATGCGGAGGCGGCGGCGGTTGCAGGCGCGGCCGCAGCTTGGGCCGGGGCCCCGGTGGGAATCAGAGCCAGGGCTAGGGCGGTGCCGAGAAAAAGCGCGGGGGGAAAGTAGGACATAGGGGGAGCAATCTGGGGGCCGGAAGCCTTCGCTGGCAAGGAAATTCCGCGTGCATCAGCCGGGTTTGCCCCCTAAGGCAGGGGGGCCGTCGGCGCCTCGTTCCATGCTTTTCCGCCTCCTCATCCTCGTCCTCCTCGGCCTGCTCTCCCCCGCATCGGCGGCCCCCGCGGGCCCCGACTCCCCCGCGCTGCCCCTAGCGTCGACTCCGCAGGCCGCCTTCCCCCGCCCCCTGGCACATTACGCAGATGCCGCCCTCCCGCTGCGCCAGCGCCTCGAGCTGCGGGCGCGGGCCGAACCCTTCAACGCGGTGGCGAGCGCCCTCTTTCTCGGGGCCATCCTGCACACGTTTCTCGCCAGCGGCTTCGCCCGCTGGGGGCGGCACCTCCAAGCGCACCACCGCCAAAAGCTCCGGAGCCTCCGCGCCGCTTGCCCGCCCGGGACCCCTGAGCCGGTTTCCTTTGGAGCCACCCTGCTCCACTACCTCGGGGAGGTGGAGGTCGTCTTCATGGTCTGGGCGCTGCCGCTCTTGGGGGCTGCCCTCTACTTTTATGGCTGGCCGGAGGTGCGCGATTTCGTCGGGGTGGACTGCGATTTTCGGGAACCGCTTTTCGTGGTGGCCATCATGACCATCAGCGCTTCGCGGCCCGTGGTGCGCTGCGCCGAGCACGCCCTGGCGCTGCTGGCCCAGCGCTGCGGCGGCGGATCCCCCGCCGCCTGGTGGCTCAGCGTCCTGCTGCTGGCTCCAGTCCTCGGTTCCCTCATCACCGAGCCTGCGGCCATGACCATCGCCGCCCTCTTGCTGGCCCGCCGCTTTTATTCCCAGCAGCCGGGCAAGGTCCTGTCCTATGCCACCCTCGGCCTCCTCTTTGTAAACATCTCCGTCGGCGGCGTCATGACCAATTTTGCAGCCCCGCCAGTGCTGATGGTGGCGGCCAAGTGGAATTGGTCCACCAGCTACATGCTGAGCCACTTCGGCTGGCGGGCCAGCTTGGCCATCGCCGGCTCTACCCTCCTCTATTTCCTCCTCTTCCGCCGCCAACTGCGCGCCCTTCCCCACCGCCAGCCCCCAGAGCTCTCCCCAGCGGCCGACCCCGCACTGTCCCACCGCCACCGCGAGCATCCCATCCCCCTTCCCGTGACCCTGACGCACCTCGCCTTTCTCGCCTGGACCGTCCTCACCAACCACTACCCCCCCCTCTACTTGGGCGGATTCCTCTTCTTTCTCGGCTTTTTGCAGGCCACCGACCACCACCAAAATCCCCTCCAGCTGCGCGGTCCCCTCTTGGTGGGCTTTTTTCTGGCGGGTTTGGTCATCCACGGCAGCTGCCAAGGTTGGTGGCTGGAGCCGGTCCTCGCCAGCGGCTTAGGGAAAACCTCCCTGCTCCTGTCCGCCGCCGCCCTTACCGCCTTCAACGACAACGCCCTCATCACCTTCCTAGCCAGCCAGGTCCCCGATCTAAGCGACTCCCTCAAATACGCTCTCATGGCCGGGGCCGTTGCCGGGGGAGGACTCACCGTCATCGCCAACGCCCCCAATCCCGCCGGGCAGGGGATTCTCAGCGGGTATTTTGGCGGACAAGTCAGCGCCCTGGCCCTCCTGTTGGCCGCCCTGCCGCCCACCGCTATCGTCATAGGCTGCTTTTTAATCCCATGAGGTGGTGCCGGGGAGCCCGCGCCGCGCCCCTCCCTCCGGCTTGGCCTAGGGTCGCGCCGGTGGCGCCAGGGCGCGGCTCAGGGGCGCCATTCATCGCAATGCCTAGGAGAATTTGATGTAACCCCCAGGTGTCCAAATCGTCTGATTGTGGAAAGGTGAAATACCTTTCACCAGCCATGCCTCACTCAGCGCCCCCCCCGCCCGCTTCGCTTCTCCAATCCCACCATTCTCAGGCCCATCCGCCATCCGCCCGCCCCTCGCGGGCGCTCGACGCCCCCATCCACCGCAGATATGAGCCCTACTGGGACCATTTCTACGACGGCGCCTCCCCGATGAGCCCCACCCCCTTTGCCCAGTATGCCGCACAATTCTGGTTCCCTCAGCCCACCAATATCCTCGAACTCGGCTGCGGCAATGGCCGCGACGCCTCCTGGTTCGCCTCCCGGGGCCACGCCGTCGTCGGCGTGGACCTCTCCGAAAGCGCCATCGGCGCCTGCTGCCGCCAGCAAAGCGGCGCCACCTTTCAGCAGGGAGATTTTTCTAAGCTCGACCTCGACCAAAAGTTCAGCGTGATTTATTCCCGCTTCACCCTGCACAGCATCGACGCCCCGACTGAGTCCCGCACCCTGGAAATGGTCCGCAAGCACCTCGCCCCCGGGGGCCGCTTTGTCGTCGAGGCCCGGACCATCTACGACGAACTCTGCGGCCGCGGCACCCGCGTCAGCGACCGCGAATGGATTTACGAAAACCACTATCGGCGCTTCCTCGATCCTGTGGATTTGCTGTCCAGCGCCAGGGAGTTCGGCTTCGCCCCAGAGTTTATTCTCATGAACCGCGGATTGGCCCTCTGGAAGGACCAGGATCCCGTAGTGATTCGGCTTTCCCTGGCGATTGCCTGAGGCCGCGGTCGGATTCGGCCGCGCCACCCCCAAACCGCCCCCGCAGATCACGCCGCGCGAGCTGCGCCGCCCCTCCGATCCGGCAGATCTGTTTGATCAGGCTGGGGGAGCCCGCCTCATGGAGCGCCACGTGTCGGCCACGTAGCCCACGAGCAACAGCGCGACCAATCCGTTGTAGAGCAACACAAATTCCCAGTAGAGGCCCGCGCCCCAAGCTAGGCCCAGGCCGATCCGAAAGCTGGGCTCATCGATCGCATTGCCCGCGGCGCGCCGCACTAGGCGGGCCGGAGTAAGGGCTTCGGCCTCGCGGGAGCGGGACATGCCGTTGAGCTGCTGGTCCTTGAGCCAGCCAAATACCGCCAGCAGGGCCTTGGGCGCGAGGGACCAGACCAACAGCAGGGGGAACCAAACCTCCCACCGCCCCGCCAACTGCGCCACTTGGGGCGGCGCGTCCCGCGCGGCCAGCCCCAGCCCCCCCGCGATGACAAAAAGCGAAAGCAGGTCAACGACTTTATCCCAGAGCAGGCCGAACGGGCTGCACTGCCCGGTAACCCGCGCCAGGGTGCCATCGGCGCAGTCCAGCCCAAACGACAGCATCAGCATCCCCCCCAGAAAAAATCCCGACGGCGCCCCCTCCGCGATCGCTCCGCCGCCCGTGGCCGCCACCGCCGCCAGGGCTACCAAAAACCCCAGCGACGTCACCGCATTCGGGGAAAGCCCGGCCCGGTGGCACGCCGGCGCCAGCGCGCTGCCAAGGGAATACCCCAAATATTCAGTGACCCAGAACGACGCTTTGCCCCGCGCCTCCCAATAATCTCGAATGCTAGGGCGCGCCATTTCTAATTTTGGGGGGGCGGCGCAAAGCGAATGGTCCATTCGCGCTTTCTATAATGCCGATTTTTCTAAGACTCAAGAGTAAGTCGCTGCCTGACTGGGGTGCTCCGCAGTCGAGGCGCCGCGCAGTTTGGCGGCAGGCGCGGGCCCTGCGCCCGCCACCCCCCTGGGGCCCCAGGGCTGCTAAATGGAAGAAAGCGCTCGGGCGCGCCGCGCCGGAAACTCCGGCCGACGGCGCCCCCACCCGCGTGCGCCTTCAGAGGGCCGCCCCCTCCGCCGTGGGCCTGCTCGGCGCGGTGCCAGGGTAGAGTTAGTATAATGCCTAGTAAGTATATAGGTGGATCGCCTGAGCGAGATTCAGGGCAATTTTTATGGTCTATTTTTGGAGGAGAATTAAGGTATAGAAGTCCCTAGGCGCCATGTTTTTTTCTCTCGCTCCCATGTCTCTCCTCCGGCGCGGGGGGACGTCTGCGGCCCTGCTGGCCCCGCTGCTGGCCCTTTTGGCGCTGATGGCGGCGGTGGCGGCGGCTTCTCGGCCCGCCGAGGGCCGCCTTCCCCCCGCTGCGGACTTGACGGCCTCCGGGCTGATTCAGGAAGGCCGCGCCGCTTTCGCCGCCCAGGACTACGCCAAGGCGGAGCGGCTGCTCGGCCAGCTAGTCGCGGAGTACGGCGAAAACCCCGCCGTGGCCGCCTCGGTGGATGAACTCCGCCCTCTCCTCGCCCTCTGCAAGGTCAAGCGCGAGGACTTCGGCGAGGCCCTCAGCCTGATCGACCAATCGCTCCAGCTCTCCCAGCTCCCCGCCCCCGTCCGCGAGGAACTCCACTTTTGGCGCGGTATCGGCCTGCTGCGCACCGGCCAGCCGGCGGCCGCTCAGGAGCAGTTTGGGGCCTACTACGCCGAGCCCAGCCACGACCGCTTCCGCCGCTTCGAGGCCTTTTTGCTGTTCGCCTCCGGCTACGTGCAGCAAGGGGACTGGGCCGCCGCGGCCGATTTTTTGGCGGAGCAAATCCCCCGGCTCCCCCCGGACCAGGGCGAGGTCGCGGGCCGCGCCCGGGTCCTCCTGCTGCACAGCCTGATGGAGGCCGACCGCACGCCCGCGGCCCTCGCGCTGGTGCGGAGCTCCGCCGCAGAGTTGCCCGGCATGACCCAGGTGGTCTCCTTCCAGCTCCTCACCCTCCAGCTCGGGGCCCGCTTCCTCGAGGAGGAGCAGTGGCACCGCGCCATCGCCTGCCTGCATCGCCTCTGGCCCCGCGCCCGCCTCTTAGAACACCAGCGGGCCCGGCAGCAGGAGTGGCAGGCCCGCCGGGACCGCCTGCGCCGCGAGGGGCCGCCGCGCGAGGCCATGGCCTTTCAGATCGACGGCGTCCTGGCCCGCATCAGCCGCGAACTGGAGCAATTCGAAAAACTAGAAAGCTACGACGCCTCGCGCCAGCTCCGCCTCGCCCAGGCTTTTATGGGATTGCAGCGCTGGCGGGAGGCCGGGGCTTTGCTGGAGGCCGCGGTGGGGCAACTCCCTCCAGATGCCCTATTGCAGCAAGCCGCCCGCACCGAGCTGGCCTCGTGGCAACAAATCCCCCGCTGGGACAAGGTGCTCCGCGCGGCGGAGCGCTACCCCCTGCGCTTCGCCTCCGGGCGCGCAGCCGCGGAGCGGCCCCCCTGGGAACTGGCCCGCGCCGAAGCCCTCCGCGGGCTCGGCCGCACCGAGGAGGCCGAGCGCCAGTACGGCGATCTGGCGGATTCATTTCCCGACCACCCCAGCGCTCCCCGGGCTTTCTTCATGGGCGGGATTTGCCAAATGGAACTGGAGCGCCCCGAGGCCGCCGCAGCGACCTTCCGCTTGCTCCGCCAGCGCTACCCCCAAAGCCCCCTCCTCGCCGAGGCCCAGTACTGGGAGGGTCTCTCCCTAACTTTTCAAAAACAGTGGCCCGCCGCCCGCGAGGTCCTCGCCGCCTACCTCAAGCAGTACCCCTCCGGGGCCAACGCCAGCGACGCCCAGTTCGAGCGCGCCCGCTGCCTCCACAACCAGTTTCAGCACCAGGCCGCCGCCGTGGAGTGGGCCGCTTTTCTCGCCGCCCACCCCGACCACCCGCGGGCCGCGGAGGCCACCTTGCTGCGCGGCGAGTCCCTCATGGCCAGCGGCCACATGGAGGAGGGCCTCGCCGCCCTGCGGACAATCCCCCAGGCCGAGGCCCGCCTCTGCGAGGAGGCCCAGTTCAAAATCGGCGAAGGCCTGCGCCGCCTCGGCCGACCGGAGGCGGAGCGCGACCACTTCGCCGCTTTCATTGCGGCGCGGCCCCGGAGCCTGCGCCTCGCCGAGGCCGTGCTTTGGCAGGGCAAGGCCGCCGCCAAGGCAGGCGACCCGGAGGCGGCGCGGCGCCTGTATTGGGATACCTTGGAAAAGCTCGGCGACGAGGCCGCCAACGAGGGCGTGGAGGACCTCTTGATGGCGACTCGCCGCCTCTATCCGGGGGGCGAGGGATTGGCCAGGCTGCTCGAAAAGCTCGACGCCCTGCACCGGGCGGCTCGCGCCGCCGGCCGCCAAACCATGGCACTGCGGGCGCTGTGGGCGCGCGGCCACCTGATGCGCGAGGCTTCCCCCGACCAGGCGCGCGCCGCCTTTATCCAGCTCGGCGACCTGCTGGATCCCGCGCGGCACCATCCCCGGATGCTGGCCGATTGCGCGGACGCGCGCCGCGAGGCGGGGGCTCCCCGCACGGCCCGGGATCTCTATGAGGCCCTGCGGCGATGGCACCCCCGCGCCGTCGAGAAGGAGCGCAGCTCTTACGGTCTGGGCATGCTCTCCCTGGCGGAGGGCAAAACGGAGGAGGCGCTGCTCTGGTTTGAGCGCTGCGGGCGGGAGGCCGTCGGCGGGCCCGCGGGGGGAGACGCGCAGATTGAGCAGGCCGTCCTGCTGCGGGCGGCTGGGCGGGCGGAGGACGCGGGCCACCTGCTGGAAAAAGTAATCGGCAGCCGCCTCGCCCAGCACCGCCAAAAAGCCCGCGCCCTCCTCGAACTGGGGCGCTGCGCCCTGGCCCAGGAGGACCCGGCGCGCGCCGCCCGGCATTTTCAGCGCTGCTATCTTTCGGGGGCCAATTTTCGCGACTGCGCCGCCGAAGCCTGGCTGGAGCACGGCTTGGCCCTCGAGTCCCAGCGGCACCTTTCCGACGCCATCGCCGTCTACCAAGCCTTTCTCGCCAAGCGGGACTGCGCCGCGCTGCCCCCCGCCGCCCGGGCCCGGGCGCGCCTCCAAGCCCTTTCTGTAGTTTCGCCGTGAAGCGCGCCGTCCCACGCCTCCATCTCCGCGCCGGGCCGATTGCGCCGCCCGCTGCGGGCGCCTGCCCTGGGCCGCCGCGCGCTTTTCCGCGGCAGCTTGGCCGGACGGCGTTGCTCCGCGGAAGCCATGTGGCCCTCCGCTGCGGGCGCTTCGCTTGCCCTTGGCTCCTCCTGCTCTGGCCGGGGCTGCTGCCCGCGGAAGACTGCGTTTTCCTGAAGAGTGGGCGCCAGGCGGCATGCCGCGTGCTCGACTTCACCGCCGAAGCCGTCAAGATCAGCTATCGGCCCGACCCCGCCGCCCCGCCTGCGGAGCGGCTCGTCCCCCTCGAAGAAGTCGACTACGTGGCATTCGCGCCCCTCCCGGGCGAACCCGAAGCCCTAGCTCAGGCGGTGCGCGAGGGCCGCTCGGAGCCGCTGATGGCCTTTTGGGTCAAGCGCCTGCCCTGGCTGGGCCGCCCGCGCAGCAATGGAGGGGAGATCGGCCTGACTTATGCCGAGCTGCTGACGCGCATCGCCACTCCCGACCGCATGGAGCGGGCCCTCAACATTTATCAGCAGATTGAGGCCGGGGACTGGAGCGAGGAGCGCCGCGGCCGCGCCCAGGCGGGCCGCCTGCGCGTCCTGCTGCGCCAGGGGCGGGTCGCGGAAGTGCGCCCTCAAGCGGAAGCCCTGCTGCAGCGCAGCGGGGACTGCCGCGTCCTCATTGAGCTGCACCACGTCATGGCGGAGGCCTCGGCCGCTTCCCTAGCGGAGCTGGAGCGGGACCATCCACAGTGGACGCAGGAAGACGACTTGGTGCCCCGGCACCAGGGCATCCTCGACGAGGCCCTCGACGGGTACCTCTACGCGCACCTGTTTCACGGGGCGGAAGAGGACCTCGCGGCCCGCGGTCTCTGGGCTGCCGCTCAGCTCGCCCGCGCCCAAAAAATCCCCATTGCCGCGGCGGATTGGGCTTCCGACTTGACCCAGCTCTACGCTGGCACCCCAGAGGCGGCAGCGGCCCAAACGTGGCTGGAGCAGCTGGCTGCCGCCGCTCCTCCCGCCCCCAAGGAGGCCCATCCCCCCACGCCCGCCGCCGCAGCAGAGCGCGCGGAGCCGGAAGAGGGGGCCGCCGCCCCCCCGGCCAAGCCGCCGCGCCGCTCCAAAATAAAGCCCAAAAAGCCGCCCGCCCCAGCGAAGGAGGACCGCGCCGATGAATAGGCCCCGGTCCCCCTCCGCCGGGCGCGTCGGCCCGGCCCCGGTCCCCGCGGCGCCCGTCATCGTGGCCATGGCGCGCCCGGATTTCGCCCGCCTCGATCCCGACCAGCCCACCCCATCCGGTCCGGCTCCGCCCCGCCCGCCTCAAAGCAGCCCGCCTCAAAGCGGCCCAGCCTCAAGCGTTTTGGCCCCAAGCGGCCCGGCACCGCGCGGCCCGGCACCGCCCGCTTTGGGGGCGGGACCGGGGTACATCGCCCGGAGGCCCCCAGTGGGCTCCGCTCCGGCGGCAGGGGCGGCGGGCGACCTGCCCGCCGAAAAGGGGTCGATGGGCACCCTGGCATTTAGCCTGATGCTCCACCTCGGGATCATTGCCCTGGCAGTACTCTGGGTGGTGCGGGAAATTTTGGTGCAAGCTCCGCCGGAGGCCTTTGCGCCGCCGGAAAAGCGGGTGCAATTGCCGATGCAGCTCCGCGAGCAGGCGCTGAGCAATGCTCGGCACGACGCCGCGGCTCCGCGCCCGAGCTATTCGCGGCGCCTGGCCTCCAAAGCGCCGGCCTCGGTCCAGGTTCCGGCCATGCCAGAAGTGGACCTCAAGCAGATGCTGCCCATAGATCCCAGTGCATTGGTCTCTGACCACATTTCCGGGGCGATTGGGGCCAGCGGCTATGGTCGGGGCACGGGCCGGGGCCTGGGAGGAGGTGGGGGCACCGGAAAGGGGTCCGGCTTGGCTTTTTTCAATATTGAGGATTCTGCGCACAGCGTGGTCATCATGATTGATGTCTCCCAGTCGATGTTTAGCCGCACGGGCGACTACGACAGCGGCACGCGCCAACTGCTCAAGACGGGCGCCGATCAGGCTTTTCAGGTCATCCGCGACGAGGCCATCAAAATGATTGACGGACTCGGGCCAGATACTCGCTTTGGCCTGCTGCGGTGGAGCGGGAGCGCCCGCTCTTGGAAGCCGGAATTGGTGCGGGCCACGGACGCCAACAAAGCGGCCGCCCGCGAGCACATTTTGCACGAGGTCGACGCCAATTCGGCCCCGCCGATGGGGGGGCGCCCAGGCGGCACCCGCCACGACTACGCCCTAGAGGAATTGCTCCGGCTGGCCCCCGAATCCGCCTTTATGCTGACGGACGGCAACGCCACGCGCAGCCGACCCGGCGGCGGCATGGTGCCCATCCCCGCCAAGGAGATGCTCGACATCCTCGACGCGGCGGGGGAGCAGAGCGAGGCGCTTCCGCGCATCCACACGATTTATTACCTCACGGGCGCTGACAAAAAGGAAGAAGAGGGATTGCTCAAAGATATCGCCCGCAAAACCAAAGGTAAGTTTCGCAAAGTGGAAGCCGCCGGAGTTGCCGACGCCAAAAAAACCAAGCCGAAGGATGCGGGGAGAGAGCGCCGCCGCTGAGATCCGCCGGGGCGGCCCCGCCGCGGCAGGGGGCGCGGTCCCTCCAGGGAGGCCTCCGGGGAACGGCCCCAGCTTTTAGAAATGTTTAGACTTATAAAGGGCCTTAGGCTTTAAACCGAAAGGGCAGCAAGCAGAACACCTATGGCCGACTCCTATACCGAAACCACGTCCCAGGGCTGGCTCAGCCGCATCGCTGGATCCATCAAGGGCATTGTCGTTGGACTCATCCTGATTCCGCTTAGCATTGTCCTGCTGTGGTGGAATGAAGGCCGGGCACTCACGACCGCAAAGAGTCTTGAGCAAGGCGCCGCCGCCGTGGTGGAGGTGGCCGCCGATCAAGTGGACCCCACCAACCGCCAAAAGCTCGTCCACGTGACCGGCGAAGCAGTGGCCAAGGTCCCTGCGATCGACCCCCACTACGGGCTGCGCGCCCCGGCTCTGCGCCTGAGTCGGGTTGAGGAAATATACCAGTGGGAGGAAACCACCCAGGCGGAAAAGAAGCAAAAGCTCGGCGGCAGCGAGGAAACGACCACCACTTATAGTTACGCAAAGCAATGGAATAGCCAGCCGGTAAGTTCGGCGCATTTCAAAGTACCGGAGGGCCACGCCAACGCGGGCGCCTTGATCGCGGGCAGCCAAAGTTTCAATGCTGAGGGCGTCACCCTGGGGGCGTTTCAGGTGCCGGACAGCTTCGTGAGCCGCCTGGACCATGCCGTCAGCTACCCCGTCGCCGAGGAAGACCTGGCCGCATTGCCTGCGGATCTCAAAGCGAAAGCCCGGGTCCACGCTGGCACATTCTACTTTGGAGCTAAGCCGGAGGCCCCCGAAATTGGCGACGTGCGCAGTTCCTTTAAGATCGTAAAACCGGGGACGCTCAGCATCGTGGCGGCGCAGATGGGGGACACTTTTGAGCCGTTCCGGACCAAAGCTGGCGATCCGATCAGCTTCATTGAGGACGGCGCGGTGAGCGCCGCGGCGATGTTCCGCAAGGCCGCTAAGGCGAATGAAGTCCTCACCTGGGCGATGCGCCTGGTCGGCTTTCTGGCGATGGCCTGTGGGTTTATGGCGCTGGTGCGCCCGCTGAGCGTGTTGGGCAGCGTGGTGCCGTTCCTGGGCGACCTCGTGGGCATAGGCACGGGTTTGATCTCGTTCGTCTTGGCGGGCGCGATTTCGCTCCTGGTGATCGCAATGGCCTGGTTTGCGGTGCGCCCGCTGCTGGGCATCGGGCTGCTGGCGCTGGCCCTGGGCGGCTTTGTCGGGGCGCGCCAACTGGCCGCCAGCAAAAAAACCGCAGCTCGCCCCTGAGCGGGGCGGAAGCGCCCGCGCCTAGATGCGGCCCGCGGCCTGCTACTCAACCTCAACGAAAACTTTGCAATGAACCATATTTTCAACTGGGCGGCGCGCTTGGGGCTGGGAATCGCTTGGCTGGGGGCGCTGCCCGGGGCGCGCGCTGAGGAAACCTCCCTTGAGGTGTTGGAGCGGATCGCCTTCGGGTCCTGTGCTTCGCAAGATCAGCCCCAGCCGATCTGGGACGCGATTGGGAAAGCGCGGCCGCAGGTGTTTCTGGCTGCGGGAGACAATATTTACGGCGACACGACCGACATGGCCCTGCTCAAGGAAAAGTACGCCCAGCTGGGGGCCAAACCTGGGTTTCAAGCGCTGCGCCAAAGGTGCCCCGTGCTAGCGACTTGGGACGACCACGACTACGGGGTGAACGACGGAGGAGCGGGCTACTCGCGGAAGGTGGAGTCGCAGCAGGTAATGTTGGATTTCTACGAGGTGGCGGCGGATTCCCCGCGGCGCCAGCGCCCGGGGGTCTACGAGTCCTGGCGCTACGGTCCGGCGGGTCGGCGGGTACAGATTATTTTGTTAGATTTGCGGTATTTTCGCAGCCCGGCGGCCAAGGACACGCGGTCGGCGGAGGAGAAGGCGCGGCTGAATGTGGTGGGCTGGTATGTGCCCAGCAAGGACCCCAAAGCAGAAGTATTGGGGGCCGCGCAGTGGGCTTGGCTGGAAGCGCAGCTGCGCTTGCCCGCGGAATTGCGCCTGATTGTTTCAAGCTCTCAAGTGGTGGCGGGGGAGAAGGGAATGGAGTCCTGGGGCTGCTTTCCGGGGGAGCGTCGACGGCTCTATGAGGTGATCGGGCGCAGCGGGGCCCAGGGGGTGGTATTTCTTTCTGGGGACGTCCACTTCTCGGAGATTTCGCGCACTGAGGAGGGACCCTATCCCCTTTACGACTTCACCTCGAGCGGGCTCACTAACACCAGTTCAGTTTGGGCGGCGGCGGTCAATCCGCACCGCGTCAGTCCGGTGGCCTATGCCCAGCCGACGTTTGGTTTCCTGAAGATCGACTGGAGCGAGCCCGCTCCAGGGGTCACGCTGGAAGCTAGGGGCCTGGGGGGAGAAGTGGCTTTTTCGCGAAAAATAGCGCTGAGCGAACTGCGCCGGCCCTAGCGGCCGCAGTTTCAGGGGAGGGGCAGCGCGGCGCGGAGGACGCCGAGCAGAGCGCAGAGCGCCATGAGCGGGAGGAGGGAGATTTTGGTGCGGCGGAGGGCGAGAAAGCAGGCGGGGGCGAGTACGGCGATGAAGGGGTCGAATGCTCCGCCCGGCAGGGGGTAGAGGGCCTTGCTCGCAAAGGTGGTGCCGAGGTGGAGGATGACGCCGACTACCGCGGCGGTGATGGCGGCGAGGGCGGCGCTGAGGGCGGGTCGCTGGTGGAGTTGGCCCACGTGGGGGGCGCCCAGGAAGACCCAGAGGAAACAGGGGGCGAAGGTTGCCCAGGTAGTTAGGAAAGCGCCGAGGGTGGCGGCGCCGAGGGCGCTGAGGGGGCCGGGGTGTTGCCAGCCGCCGACAAAGCCGACGAATTGCAGTACCATGATGAGGGGGCCGGGAGTGGTCTCGGCCAGCGCCAGGCCGCTCATCATTTGGCTGTGGCTGAGCCAATGATAGTGTTCTACGGCTTGCTGGGCGACATAGGGGAGCACCGCGTAGGCGCCCCCGAAGGTGACGAGGGCGGCCTGGCTAAAAAAGACGCCCTGTTGGAAGGCGGTGCTGTGCCAGCCCTGCCAAAGCCCGGCGGCGAGGATGGGAGTCCACCAGAGGGAAAGGCTGAGCGCGAGGATGCGGGCGCTGCGCTGGGGGCTGGGCGCGGTGGCGGGCCGGAGGACCAGGGAGGGGGCGCTGCTGGCGCTGGGCTTGCCGCGGTGGCCGCTGGCGGGGAATTGTTGGGGGAAGCAGCGGTGACCGATCCCGCCCGCTAGGGCGGCGGCGAGGAGAATCAGGATGAATGAGACCTTGCCGGTGCTGAGGGCGGCGAAGGAGAATCCTGCGAGGGCCCAAAGCGACGGGCTGCGCAGGGCTTGGCGGCCGATGCGCCAGACGGCGTCGGCTACGGCGGCGATGACAGCGGCGGTGAGGCCGTGAAAGAGGCCCGCCAGCCAAGGGAGGTGGCCCCCGGCCATATAGAGCCAGCTCAGGCCTAGCAGAATAGCCGCGGAGGGCAGCACGAAGAGGGCTCCGGCGGCGAGCCCGCCGCGCCAACCGTGGAGGCGCCAGCCCAGGTAGGTGGCGAGCTGTTGGGCCTCGGGGCCGGGGAGGAGCATGCAGAAGTTGAGCGCTTCCATGAAGTGCTGATGGCTGAACCAGCGGCGCTGTTCTACCAATTCACGGTGCAGCAGGGCGATCTGGCCCGCGGGCCCGCCGAAGCTGATCCAGCCGAGCCGCAGCCAATAGCGCAGGGCTTCGCGGAAGGAGGGGTGGGCGGGCGGCAGTTCTGGCATGGGAGAGGCCTAGCGGCAGCTGGCGAGGGGCGCATGGGAAAAAATCGGAAGCCGCGCGCGGGGAGTTGGGCGGGGCGGGCGCTCCGTTGCATCCGCGGCGGGGGTGGTGAAGGGATCGGGAAGCCACTGACAACTTCCTCATTTATGGACCTTTTTGATTCCACTCCTGCCTCTCGGCGCAAGACTAGGCCTGCGGCTGGGGAGGAACGGGTGGAAAGCGTGACCCAGTTGACGCGCCGCATCAAAGATCTGCTCGAAAGCGGGGTGGGAGCGGTGTGGGTCGGGGGAGAGGTGAGCAACCACCGGAGGCAGGCGAGTGGGCACCACTATTTTACGTTAAAAGATGCGGGGGCCCAGTTGGCCTGCGTGTTGTTCAAAGGGAATGCCGGGGGGATGGCGGCCCCCTTGGGCGATGGGATGGCGGTGCAGCTTTTTGGCGATGTCTCGGTGTACGAGTTGCGCGGGCAATACCAAATGATTGTGCGGCAGGTGCGGCAGGCGGGGGTGGGGGCCTTGCAGGCCAAGTTTGAGGCTTTGAAGCGAAGGCTCTTGGAGGAGGGGCTTTTTGATCAGGAGCGGAAGCGGGAAATCCCCCGGTTTCCCCTAACGGTGGCGCTGGTGACCTCGCCCACCGGGGCCGTTCTGCAAGACATGCTCAACGTGCTGCAGCGCCGCGCCCCGTGGCTGCGGGTGTTGGTGTATCCGGTCCGGGTGCAGGGCGCGGGAGCCGCCGAGGAAATCGCGGAAGCGCTGGCTTTTCTGAGCCGGGCGGAGGGGGGGAGACCGCGGGCCGACACAGTAGTGGTGGCGCGGGGCGGGGGGAGTTTGGAGGACTTGTGGGCCTTTAATGAGGAGGTGGTGGCGCGGGCTATCGCGCAATGTGCGCTGCCGGTGATTTCGGCGGTGGGGCACGAGACGGATTTTACGATCGCCGATTTTGTGGCCGATATGCGGGCCCCCACACCGAGTGCGGCCGCGGAGTTGTTGGCGCCAGACGGGGCGGAATTGCGGGCCATGTTGCGCCAACAGGGCGCCACCCTAACGCGGCGCGTGCAGCAGGCGTTGCAGGGGTGGCAGCGGGAGCTGACGTTGATGCAGCGGGGGCCGCTGAGCCGCGGGGGCGAGCGGGTTCTGTTGCCGTGGCGGCAGCGGGTGGACGATGCCGAGGAGGAATTAAGCGACGCCGTGGCCGCGGCCCTGGCGGCCCATCGGCAGCGCCTTGAGGCCCTGGCCAACCGGCTGGAGCGGCGCCGCCCCGACCGAGTGCTGGCAGAGCGCCGCGCTGCCCTCGCGCTGTGCCGCGAGCGGCTGGAGTCGCGGGTGCAAGCCGCCGTGGCGCGGCGGAGCCATCAGTTAGAACAGTGCCGCAGGCAGCTGCATTCGCTCGGCCCGCAGGCGGTGCTGGCGCGGGGCTTTTCTTATACCCTCACGGCGGCGGGGAAGGTGGTGCGCGATGCCCAGGAATTGCATCCCGGTGAGGAATTTATCACCCAGTTAGGGCGCGGGCGGGTGCGGGGAGTCGTGCAGGCGGTGGAGTGAGGGCGAGGGGCGGGCCTAGGCGGGGGCGAGGGTGTAATTTTCTCGGCCGTCCTTCATGGCCCAGCCGAGGGCCTCGATTTCGCCGCGCAGGCGGTCGGACTCAGTCCAATTTTTGGCGCTGCGGGCGGCCCAGCGAGCTTCCGCTAGGGCGCGAATGGGCTCGGGGACGCTGGGGGCGGCGGCGCTGGGGAGGGCGATGCCAAAGGCGGCGAGGAGGAGGTGGAGGCCCTGCCAGGCCGCTAGGGCTTGAGGTGGCGTTAGGGTGTCGGGCTTGAGCGACTTCAGGGCGGTGAAGAGGTGGCCGAGGGCTTCGGCGGTATTGAGGTCCTGGTGGAGCGCGGTCCAGGCGGCGGCGAAGGGGCCGGGGTCACGGCCGATCAGGGCGGGGTAGGCGGGCGGGTCTTCCTGGCCGCCGCGCTCCGCGAGGGCGCGCTCGGCCCGGGCAATTTTCGCGAGGGCCTGGCGGGCCCCGTCGAGGGAGTCGAAGGTGAAATTGAGTTGGGCCCGGTAGTGGGCCGCGGTGAGGACGTAGCGGACTTCTTCCGGGGAGTAGCCTTTGGCGGCAAGGTCGGCTAGGGTGTAGAGATTGCCCAGGCTCTTGCTCATTTTTTTCCCATCTACCAGGAGGTGGGTGATGTGAAACCAGTGGGCGGCGAAGCCGTGGTGGCCGCTGGCGGCGCAGCATTCGCTCTGGGCGATTTCGTTTTCGTGGTGGGGGAAAACCAGGTCGACCCCGCCGGAGTGGAGGTCGAAGGTGTCGCCGAGGTACTCCCGGATCATGGCCGAGCACTCCAGATGCCAGCCGGGCCGACCTTCGCCCCAGGGGGCAGGCCAGAAGTTAGGGCCGTCCTCGGGTTTGCGCGCCTTCCAGAGGGCAAAGTCCCCCAGGGTGTCCTTCTCATATTCGTCATCGGAAACGGAAGCCCCTGGTTTCAGCTCCCGTTCTTTGACGCGGGAGAGCCGTCCGTAATCGGGAAACGAGGTGATCTTGAAATACACCGAGCCATCCGGCGCGGCGTAGGCGTGGCCCTTGGCGATCAATTCCTCGATCATGCGCACCTGGTGGGGAATGTGCGCCACCGCGCTGGGCTCAATGTGCGGCGGCAGGCAGTGCAGCGCGGTGCAGTCGGCGTGGAAGAGGCGGGTCCAGTGCTCGGTGAACTCAGCTAGGGATCGACCCTGTTCCTGGGAAACCCGGATCGTCTTGTCGTCCAAATCCGTTAGGTTCCGCACGTGCTTGGTCGAGGTGCCCCCCAGTTCCAGGACGCGGCGGAAGAGGTCTTGGAGGACGAAGGTCCGAAAATTCCCAATGTGAGCGGGTCCATAAACGGTGGGGCCGCAGGCATAGAAGCGGTAGGTTTTTCCATCGAGGGGCGCGAGCTCCCGCGGGGCGCGGGACAGGGTGTCGAAGAGAGATAGGGGCATGGGGGAAAAGGGCAAGGCTCTGCGGAATAAACCGCAAAGTGCGCCGATGGCAACGGCGCGCGGGCCGAGCCCGGGCCGCCCATGATAGGCGATTCCAGCCGGGTTTGGGGGCGACTGAGCTGCGGCGGGGATGGCGCGCGGCAAGGGGGGAGGAGTTCGAAACGGGGGGAAGAAAACAACAGGTAGAATCGTGGTGCTTTCCCATGTTTCCCTGCGGAATGTTTAGCACCCCTACGGCAAATTCTCCAGGCTGCCCCAAAACGGGATGAAATTTTAGGAAGGTTGGTCGGAATCAGAATAGTCAGACGATCTGGCGCACCAGGGGGATGCGCAAAATAGTAGCGACTAGGCCAGCAGACAAGACTGACACCACAGCAATGTTGGTGGGAAGTCCTAATAGTACACCTTCTGGAGGAGCCCACTTTAGACTTCTTAAAACGGCAATCACCAAGGGATGACACAAATAGATGCCAAAAGACAAAGAACCTAGGGCCCGCAGACTCCAGGCTGCCCTGGGGGGGCATTTTACAGAGCGCAGCAAAACAAACGAGGAACAGGCCGCGATGGCGACGGCCGACTCACCATAGCCGAACCACTTCTCCGAGGGTTGTCCGCTTTGGCGCGCCGTCATCACGGTTAAGGTTAAAGTCAAAATAAACGACAGTGAAAGCGCTGCGGCACATACTTTAATCACCGCTGGGCTCGCGCGCCAATTGCGCGCCAGGGCTCCCAGGGCAGCATAGCCCGTAAAGATCCACACATTGCCCGTGGGGATCCCCAAGTGAAAAGGCTGCCCAGACACCGCCGTCAGCAAGCGGTCTCCGAAAGGAATTAGGGAGCAAAGAATGAAAGTTAGAGCCGTAAAAAAGATCA
>CANHIJ010000019.1 GCA_947460575.1 Verrucomicrobiales bacterium
CGCAGTTGGATTGGACGGCGGCTTCGGCTGGTTTAGATCAAAAGGAAATGGGTCAGAAGCTAAAGGATGCCTGGCACATCGAACCCCCAGTCAACTGCGCTGGTTGCCACCGCTAAGCTCCGCGAATCATCCCCTACTTACTCATTTTTGTTCCATGAAACGCGTTTGGCAACACCCTGAAGAGCCCACCACCGGTAAGCGCTACTGGCGCAGCCTGGGCCAATTGACCGGCTCCGAAGCCTCCCAGCCCTGGCAGGATCGGGAATTTCAAGAGGGAGCTGCGGTCCTGACGGAAGATGAATTAGACCCGACGCGCCGCACATTTCTCAAGTTGATGAGCGCAAGCACCGCGATGGCTGGGCTAGGTCTAGCTTCTTGTCGCCGCCCGGAGACCTACCTCAAGCCCTACTCCAAGATGCCGGAGTGGATCGTTCCGGGTAAAATTTTGTATTACGCGTCGGCGATGCCGCGCAGCGGGGGAGGTACCCCGCTGGTCGTCCACACCAATGAGGGACGCCCTACTCATTTGCAGGGCAACAAGCTGCATCCGGACAGCAATGGCGGGCTGGACTCCCAGGCGCAGGCCTCCGTCCTCAGCTTGTATGATCCCGACCGCGCGCGGACATTTTCGCAGCACGGCAAGCCCAGTACCCGGGGGGAATTTTTCAAATTTCTCGACGCCAAGAAGCAGGAACTCGCGGCGGCCGGCGGGAAGGGCTTGGCAATCCTGACGGACGAAGTGGTCTCGCCCACTCGTCTGCGCCTGATTGCGGAACTGCAAAAGAAGTATCCCGCCGCCAAAATTCATCGCTATGAAGCGTTTGGTCCGGGTTTGGTGCGCCAAGCTTACAGCCAGGCTTTCGGCGAAGGCGTCCTGCCACACTACCGCTTCGACAAAGCCGAGCGGGTGTTCAGCTTGGACAGCGATTTCCTGGGATTGGACCGCGTGGGTGGCAACTCCGTGGGGCAGTTCATGTCGGGCCGCAAAGCCCTGACTAACAGCGATCCCATGAACCGCCTCTATTGCATAGAGAGCAACTACACAATTACCGGCGGCATCGCGGATCACCGCATGCGCGTCCACGCTAGCCAGACCAGCAAGGTCGCTTCCAAGCTGGCCCGACTCATTGGGGATGCTACCAGCGACGCTTCCTTGACCTCACTGGCAGCCAAAGCTTCGGAGGGCTATAACCCGGGGAGAGAAGACTATGATGTCTGGATGCAATCTGCCGCCGCGGATTTAGTGGCCGCGAAAGGCAAATCGATTGTTATCACCGGGCAGCAGCAACCTGAGGCCGTGCACATTCTGGTGGCGGCAATCAACCAGGCCTTGGGGTCGTTTGGATCGACCATTGAACTGAAGCAAACTGGTTTGCCTAACGCTCAGTGCGGTACCTTGGCTGACTTGGCCAAAGACGCGCTCGCGGGTGCCGTGGATACGCTTTTGGTTATCAGCGAAAGTAACCCCGCGCTGGAGGCCCCCGCCGATCTCGCCTGGGATACCGCGGCATCCAAGATCAAAAATATCATTGTCCACAGCACGCGCCACCGCACTGCGACCGCCCGCCAGGCTTCTTGGGCGGTTCCCGCGACCCACTATCTCGAGCAGTGGGGCGATACCCGCGGCTTTGAGGGCACCTATGCCATCGTGCAGCCCATGATTTTGCCCCTCTTCGGCGGGGTCAGCGATGCCGAATTGCTCCACGCCCTTTTGTCGAATGAGAGCACCCCAGAATTTAAGGAGCCTTCGATGGCCCCGGTTCCGATGGGTACGGTGGAGGATCCGGGCCCGGGCTACAAATTAGTTAGGGATACGTTCAATGCCGTCATTCCCGGCGCCACGGATGTGGTTTGGAACAACGCCCTGCGCGATGGTTTCGTGGCTAAGACAGAGTATCCGGCGGTTGCCGCGCCTTTCAACCCAGCATCGCTGGCGACGATTGCTTCCTTGCCCGAGGTGGCCATGCCAAGCTTTGCGGCCATGGAGGTGACGTTCGTCGCCTGTGCTAAAGTTGCGGATGGCCGCTACATCAACAGCGCCTGGCTCCAAGAAGCTCCCGATCCAGTCTCCAAGGTCACCTGGGACAATGCGGCTTTGATTAGCGTAAAAACTGCTAAGGATCTCAAGATCAACCTGCAGGCGGTCGATGAAGCGGATGTCATTTCGGTGCAGATTGGGGCGGTGACCCGATACTACCCGGTGATCGTGATTCCGGGTCACGCCGACAATGCAGTCACTCTAACGGTAGGGTATGGTCAAAAGGGAACTGGGGTCGAAGGACCAGGTCGGGTCGGGCAGGGGACTGGCTTCGATGCCTATGGACTGCGCACTGGTGCCACGCCTTATTTTGCCGCTGGAGCCAAGGTGGCCAAATTGTTGTCTGCGGTTACCGAAGGTCTCGGCTGGAGCGATTTATTGGAGATTCCAGCGATTTACCCTCTGGCGACTACCCAGGAGCACCACAGCATGTATGGTCGCGCCCTGGTTCGGGAAGGGACGCAAGAAGATTGGAAGGAGAACGCCGATTTCGTCTTAGATCAGGGCACGGATGCTAACCTGCACGGAGGCCGTGCCGAAAAAACCGAAGAAAATGCCTTCAGTTTCTACAAGCCCGAAGGAGCTAAGAAAGAGGATGGAACCCGGGTGCTTCACCTCAGCGATGAGCTGCACCAGTGGGGTATGGTGATCGACCTCAATAGCTGCACCGGATGCACTTCGTGCCTGGTGGCCTGCCAATCCGAAAACAATATCCCGGTGGTGGGCAAGGACCAGGTGCGCCGAGGGCGCGAAATGCACTGGATTCGGATGGATCGCTATTTTGCCACCGACCTCGACTCAGATGCCGCCCTGACAAACCGCAAGGTGGAAAACAATCCTTTCGACGCCACCGACAACGTTTGGTTTGAGGATGAGATGGATGATCCCTCCATGTTGGTCGAACCAGTTGGTTGCCAGCATTGCGAAGCGGCGCCATGCGAAACGGTCTGCCCAGTCAACGCCACCGTACACAGTCCAGATGGGCTGAACGTGATGGTCTACAACCGCTGCATCGGAACCCGCTACTGCGCCAACAACTGTCCGTTCAAAGCACGGCGCTTTAACTTCTTCGACTACAACAAGCGCAATCCCCTCACCGAAAAAACCGCAGGCCCCCTCAAGTTCAATAATCTCTATGCTGGTCCGCTGGGAGAGCGCAACGACACGGAACTTGGCAAGTTGCAAAAGAACCCCAACGTGACCGTTCGCATGCGCGGTGTCATTGAGAAGTGCACCTACTGCCTGCAGCGCCTTGAAGGTGCCCGTATCGAAGCCCGCTCTCATGCGCGTCAGGACAAATCGCGCGAGCAGGGTAAATACGATGAAACCTTGGTTATTGCGAAACAAGACCTGCGCATCGCTACCGATGGTGTCAAGACAGCCTGCCAGGAAGCCTGTCCTGCCGAAGCAATCCACTTTGGCAACCTTCTGGACAAAGCCAGCGACGTGGTCAAAGCCAAGGCCAACTCCCGCAACTACGAGTTGCTCGGCTACCTTTCCGTCAGGGCCCGCACCACATACCTAGGGCGCATCAAGAATCCCAATCCGCAACTGATCAAGCTGAGCCCCCGCGAAGCCAAAAAAGTCGGGCAGGGAAGCAAAACCCGCCCCATCGCCCTACCTGGCCACGCTCCTGCCGCCCACTAAACGGCCATTCCCTCTCTCATCCACTTTACTGTCACCCTACCATGGCCGACGCCGCCGTCCACGACTCACCCCACTCGCCCTCCTCTGGCCCTTCTCGCGCCAAGGTTCTCCTGCGCGAGCCCCTGGTGCTGAACAACCGCTCCTACAGTTGGGTCACCAACAGAATCGCGGGAATTGTGGAGAATCCTCAGCCCAAAGGCTGGTGGTTTCTGGTGGTCCCCTGCGCCATGCTGGTGGCGGTTATGGTCTTCTGTTTTACCTTCCTCGTCTCTACTGGCGTTGGGGTCTGGGGACCCAATCATCCCGTCGCGTGGGGTTGGGACATCACCAACTTTGTGTTTTGGATCGGCATTGGCCACGCTGGCACATTGATTTCGGCGATTCTTTACCTGACCCGCCAAAAGTGGCGCACCGCCGTCAATCGGGCGGCCGAAGCCATGACCATTTTCGCGGTTATGTGCGCTGGACTGTTTCCGGCGCTGCACGTGGGGCGCGTCTGGATGGCGTGGTTCCTCGCCCCTATCCCTAACAGCAACGCTATCTGGCAGAATTTCAAGTCTCCGCTGTTGTGGGACGTGTTCGCGGTTTCGACCTATTTCAGCGTCTCCGTGGTCTTTTGGTTCCTCGGTCTCGTCCCTGATTTGGCGACTCTGCGGGATCGCTGCCAGCCTGGCATCCGCAAAATGGCATATGGGCTTTTTGCGCTGGGGTGGCGCGGCGGCAATCGTCAGTGGCGCCACTACGAGGTGGCCTACGGTTTGCTCGCAGCCCTTTCCACTCCTCTGGTATTGTCGGTGCACACCGTGGTTTCCTTCGACTTTGCGACCTCGATTGTACCTGGTTGGCACACCACCATTTTCCCGCCCTACTTTGTGGCTGGAGCCATTTTCGGCGGTTTCGCCATGGTGCTGACCCTGATGATCCCCGTGAGGAAAATCTATGGCCTCCACGACCTATTCACCATGAAGCACATCGACAACATGGCGAAGATCATTCTTTTGACGGGGACGATTGTGGGCTATGCTTATTTGATGGAACTATTCGTGGCCTGGTACTCGGGAAGTCTCTATGAATTTGATGCCTTCAAATGGCGCATTTTGTTTGGACCTTATACTTGGGCCTACTACGGCATGTTTTTCTGCAATGTCATCGCTCCCCAGGTGTTCTGGTGGAAGAAGATGCGAGAAAATCTGATCGTGGTCATGATCGTGTGCATGTTCGTCAATGCCGGGATGTGGTTTGAGCGCTTTGTGATTATTTGCACCACGCTGGCCCGGGACTTTCTGCCCGGCCAGTGGGACATGTATCACCCGTCCTGGGTTGAAATCTGGACTTTTATCGGGACCTTTGGTTTCTTCTTGATGCTCTTTGCGCTGTTCCTCCGCTTTCTTCCTGTCATTGCCATCGCAGAAATCAAAGGTGTCCTGCCGGAGGCTGATCCCCACTTCAATCCAAACCAAGGCAAGCGCAGCAACACCGTGGCGGCCCCCAGCTACGCTGGCGATCAACACCTTCCTCCGGGCTAAGTCATGGCTCCACCGCGTGCGCGGCTTGCCGTTTATTGATTCAATCTCTCCTTTTAAAATACTCAACTTTTCAGACTTCCAGTGAGCTCACCCCTAAAACGCGTCCACGGCTACCTCGCGGAATTTTCCTCCACGCAGGAGGTATTCCACGCCGCTGAACAGGTCCGCGATGCCGGCTATTCCAGCTGGGACGTCCACAGCCCGTTCCCAGTTCACGGCATGGACGAGGCTATGGGCATGCCGCGTTCGATCCTGCCTCGCTTCGTGCTGGTCGGGGGGATTCTGGGTTTGAGCACGGCCTTTTTGCTCCAATTTCTGACCCAGGTTGTGATCTACCCCACGGTGGTTCAGGCGAAACCGGCGAACATTTATACGATCGCAGCCTTCTTTCCGGTGATGTTTGAGCTGACGATTCTATTCTCGGCCTTTACCGCGCTATTCACTTGCCTGGTGATGATGAAATTGCCCCGCCTCAACCACCCTCTTTTTAATTCAGCCAACTTCGCCAAGTTTTCCGACGACAAGTTCTTCATCTGCATTGAAGCGCGTGATCCTAAGTTCTCCGCGGAGAAGACTAAAAGCTTCCTCGCCGACATCGGCGGCTCCCGTATCGAACTCGTAGAAGACGAACTCTAGTCTCCCCGACGGCCCTCTTCTTTTCCCCCTCCGCACCATGCGCTACTTCTTTTTTGCCTATCTTTTGAGCATCGTGCTCGTGATTGGTTTCGCCGGCTTCCGCGGCGACAAGTTCACCTACACGCCAATCGAGATCTTCAACGACATGGACAAACAGGCCAAAGTAAAGGCCCAGTCATCCAATGCCTTTTTTAGTGACGGAGCGGGGGCCCGCAAACCGGTCGTGGGCACGGTTCCAATGGGCTTGTCAATCGCTCGGCAATCGGCCGCAGATGGCGGATTTGTCGCTTACGGATTCTCACACGGTTCTGATTATTATAACTCTGGCCGCTTGGGTGATTTTTGGGGCGATGGTTTCCCCGATCAAATAAAGGTCGATGAAGCTTTTCTGCGCCTCGGACAAGAGCGCTACAATATCAACTGCGCGGTATGTCACGGCAAAGCCGGGGATGGGAAGGGCATTACTTCCAACTACGGCATTGCCAATATTGCCAATTTCCACGCCGTTGGGTTTACCGACCCTAAGGCTCCCGATTACCGCGCCAACGGGAGCATTTTCAACACTATCAGCCTGGGTAAGGGTCTGATGAGCGGCTACGGGGCGAGCATTCCCGTTAAAGAGCGCTGGGCTATTGTGGCCTGGATTCGCACGATGTCGCTGTCTCGCCAAGCTCCTCTGGCCGTTCCCTCGGTTCAGGCCGTTTGGAGTGCCCGCTCTGTCCCCGCTATCAAGTAAGAATTTTTCCCCGCCTCTCGCATGAGTCACCATATTTCCGTTTCCGATCTTCCGCCCGAAGGCGAGAAGCTTCAGCTCACGAAGTTTACTTCGTGGCGGTCCATCCTGTTGCTTTGCGCCATCGCTGGCGTGGCCGCTTCGCTGCTGCTCTTCCTTAGAGGTGGGGAGGCTGCGGACGCCTTTGCGTTTAGTTACCTTTTCGCTCTAGAAGTGTTTTTCACGATCACCGCGGGGGCTACTTTTTGGGTGCTTTTGCACAATGCTTCTAATTCCTCATGGGGCGTGGCGATTCGCCGAATCCCGGAGCTGATGACGCAGCTTTTCGTTCCCTTGCTGATCCTAGCCCTCCCGCTCTTTATGCCCTTCTTGCCTACGAAGCCCTCCTGGATGGGCCATCTATGGGAGTGGATCGGCATTCACGCCCAAATCATGGAGCATCCTCCTCTAGGAACGTCTACTTTGAAGGAAGGCCTCGGGGCTACCCACGACACCGCTCTTCTATACAAAAAATTTCCCTATCTGCACAATGGGATCGGCGGGCTCATTCCCGGAATGGATATCCGGATGATTTTATTCTTCGGCGCTCTTTTCTTCATCGGCAGCAAACTGCTCAACTATTCGCTCAGTCAAGATCGCACTGGGGATGTGCAGCCTACCTACAGCGCCCGCCGCTTTTCCTGTGGGATGCTCCCTATCTTTGCAGTGTGTTCCACATTTGCCGCGATCGACTGGGTGATGAGCATGAACTACTTGTGGTTTTCGACGATGTTCGGCGTCAACATTTTCGCGGGCAGCGCGTTGGCCTCCATGGCTCTCATCATTCTGATTGTGGGGACCCTGGTTAAGACCGGTCACTTCAAGCACATTGTCACCGAAGAGCACTTCCACCTGATGGGTAAGTTGATGCACGCCTTCATCATTTTTTGGGCTTACATCGCCTTTAGTCAGTTTTTCCTTATCTGGTACGCTAACATCCCTGAGGAAACTCAATTTTACGCCATCCGCAACACCAATGGGTGGTGGTATCTCTCCTTGTCTCTCGTCTTCCTCCACTTCTTGGTTCCTTTCGCCTTCATGCTCAAAAGAGATTCCAAGCGCAACCTGAACGCGGTCATGGGTGTTGCCGCCTTCGTGATCGGCGTCCACATTTTGGAACTGTATTGGATGGTCATTCCGGAGCGCGGTCGTGCGCTCTATAACTACAGCACAGCTCCAGATGCGCGCTTTCTGCGAGATTTACTGTTCGACGCCTTGGCCTTGGTGACCTTTGGGAGCGTCTATGGCTTTTACCTCCTGCGTCTCCTCTCTAAGCACAGCCTCTATCCCTGCGGTGACCCTCGCCTGGAGGAATCCGTGAACGTGGTAAGCTAAGGCCCCCTTATTCCTAATTTAGATTACACCCATGGACGAACATCCCGGAGATACCCTCGGCAACCGCTTCCTTACCTTTTGGGGGATGTTGGGGACCATTGCGGCTCTAGCCCTCATTTTAGTGGTTTACCGCTGGATTGCTGTACCCAGTGCGACGGCAGCCAACGATGGGGGAGTCGGCTTGGCGCGGCTTTCAACCTTAGCCACGGTTCGCCAGGACTCGGATGCTGAGTACTCCAAAGTGGCTGAAGTGGAAGCTGGAAAGACGGTGCGCCTACCCGCGGATTCGATCCTCTCCTTTGCGGCTGACACTTTGGCATCCCAAAAGGCTGCCCCTGGTCCATTGAAGACACCAGAAGCTTTAGTCCGCGAGCAGGAAGAAAAAGCCAAGAGCACCCACGACCCCAACCTTTCTAAATTCGAAGGCAAGTAATCCTCGCCCGATCCCCTTTAAATCATGAGTCAGGCAGACCTTCCCCAGCCTCTTCCGGATGTTAGTCCGGAGGACATCCTTCAGCGCGCCGCGATCGATCGCTCCACCCGCCTTCCGGTTCTTTTTTTCTTCACGAGTGCGGCGTTCTGGCTTCTTTTGGCCACGGTGCTCGGTCTGGTCTCATCGATTAAGATGGTGGCACCTGGATTCCTTGGTATCGACTGGCTTAATTTCGGTCGAAGCCAACCAGCCTTCATGAATGCCCTGGTATACGGCTGGGCCTTCCAAGCTGGTCTTGGGGTCATGATTTGGATGATGGCGCGCCTCTGCCGCACGGAGGTAAAGAATCCTATCACCTTGGTGGTGGCGGGTCATTTTTGGAATGTCGGGGTGACCGCTGGGGTCATTGGCATTCTCGCTGGCTATGGTTCCCCTATGAAGTGGTTGGAATTTCCCTCAATGGTGTGGCCCATTCTCTTGGTGAGTTACTCCATGATCGTGGTTTGGCTGGTGGTGATGTTTGCGGCCCGGAGCAAGGGCGACGTATTCATCTCCCAATGGTATCTGTTGGCGGCCTGTTTTTCATTCCCGTGGCTCTACTTGACCGCCAATTTGTTCCTTAATGTCTTCCAAAAGACGGGCGTTGCGGGTCCCGCCATTGCCTCTTGGTATGCTAATAATATATTGTTCCTTTGGATGGTGCCGGTTGGTCTGGCTTCATCGTATTTTATTATTCCCAAAATTGTCGGTAAACCGATTCACAGTTATCAGTTAGCTTCTTTTGCCTTTTGGGGTCTGGTGGCTATTTCTCCCTGGTCTGGGGCTCAGGATTTGATCGGCGGGCCTCTGCCTGCTTGGCTTCCCGCCGTCGCCGGTACGGCGCAGATCCTCCTTCTGATCCCGGTCTTGGCGATCGCCTTTAATCATTACCTAACGGTCAAGGGTCACCATCGCTTGGTAGAATTAAGCCCAAGCCTCCGCTTTACCTTTTTCGGCTCGATCGGCTACGCTATCACCTCGGTATGTGCGGCGCTGCTGTCCTCTCTCACATTGGCCCGCTACACCGGTTTCAGCTTCGCACAGGATGCGGTGGCTCTTTCCGGGGTGTATATGTTTTTTACGATGACCATGTTTGGGGCTATCTACTTCATCGTGCCCCGCATCACGGGGTGTGAGTGGATCAGCGGGGGTCGCATCCGCTTTCACTTCTGGTGGTCCACCTACGCCTGCATCGCCCTGTGCGTCCTATTATTAGCCGCGGGCTTCTCCCACGGGGCGGCGGCCGACACTTGGGATAGCGACATGTCTGGCGCGATTACTTTTTCTTATGGGTACTTAGTGGGGCTGATTCTGGCATGGCTCTTCATCGTAGCAGCCAATGCGGTCTTCTTGCACCACCTTGCCTTGATGGTGTGCAAGCGGGGCCGCCAGGCTGGCGCCGCCACGCTGATTCACCCCGCGGCACCGTACGATTCCGCTGAACTTGTTATTACCACCGAAGGAGCAGAGGCATGAATAGTTTGAAAAATTTCGTTCTCATCCTGGGAAGCTGTTTTGTTGTCCCAACCTATTGCATGGTGGCTCGTCCCTATGCGGCAGAGCGCAACCGGCAAACCGTCCGCTACGTCATGGAAGACCCCGGTAGCGGGAAACCCTTTGATGACGGGGCCCTCAAGGGTCTGAGTTACCCGTCTGCTTTCCCAGGTGACCGCAAGCGCGGTGAATTAGTGTACGCCCGCGAGGGATGCGTGCAATGTCACACCCAGTTGATTCGCCCTGATTACGCAGGAATTGATCAGTTCAAGAAGGGATGGGGCCGGGACCAAGAGGGCAAAACGGTAGTTCCCACTCGGCAGACCGTCATGTGGGATTACTTACACGAAGACTTCGCCATGCTCGGCCAGCGCCGGGTTGGCCCTGATTTGGCCAATGCTGGTTATCGGTTCCAAGACAAACTGAACGATCTTTACCTTTATCTGTATGCCCCCCGGGCCCGCAAGGCGTGGTCCAGCAGTCCTGGCTACAAGCATCTCTTCATCACCCGGCCCAAAGAGGGCGCGGGATCCGACCTGGCGCTAAAACTTCCTCCCAATTTGGCACCCGCCGAGGGCTTGGAAGTCGTTCCTACTAGTGAAGCGCGCGCCCTGGCTGACTATGTCCTCGGCTTAAAGCGGGACCAACCTCTTCCCGTATCGATCACCGGAGCTAAACCGGAATCCAAGTAATCGCCCCCCGCTGTCATGTCTTCCGATTCTTCAGAAACTACTCCATCAAACACTCCTCTGGGCGTTGCCGTTGAAGGTCTAGTGCTCCGCTCAGATGCTTTCGATACCCCCGTAGATGGGGGTGATCCGGCTCCGGTGATGCATTCCGTGGCCCACGCGCACTCGGCGGTTCGCCGGGAAAAAAATGATGTGGCCCTGACCCCTGTCCTACGGAGCATTCCCTTGTGGGCGTTAATTCCTATTATTGTCATCGGGATAGCGGCGGGCGCTTATCTTGGGCCCAACTTTGCGCTGGGGCCGAATCTTAAGGGGTACTTTGGCCCACTCGAACTGCCAGAGGGCGAAGCATCGGCTGGCGCGGCCCTGGATGAATATGATCCCAAGGTTTGGTTAGCCAAAGGTAAAGGCGAATTTGCCACGGTGTGCGCGAGCTGCCACCAGGGAACTGGCGAAGGTGTTCCCGGTCTTTATCCCCCTCTCAAGAACTCTGAATGGGTCATCAACGGAGAGGAGCGGGTGATTTCCATCCTCCTGCACGGCATCGCGGGCCAGCTTGAAGTATTGGGTAAAACCTATAACGGCGCCATGCCGGCTCAGGGGGCGGTAAAAAACAATAAAGCCCTCGCCCAATTGGCTTCCTATGTCCGCAACGAATGGGGCAACAAGGCCTCGCTGATTTACGACGATCAGGTGGTCGAGTTGCGCAAGCGTCTTTCCACGCGCACGGGCCCCTACACGGCTGCTGAGCTTGCCGCGATTCCTCAGGATGCCAATTTACCTCCTTCCAAGCACGGCGGTCCCCCCGCACCGGCGGCCCCCGCGCTGGCCCCCGCTGCGGCCGCTCCGTCGGCCTCTCCAGCTCCCGCTGGCCCCAAATAATCCCTCACTCGCGCCCTAAATCCCCCCAACCCTACTTTACGGAAACCACCATGGACGCCACCCTTCCTACTAAGCACGACGATCACTCTCAGGATCACGGCCACCACGATGCCCATCACGGCGAGCACAAGATTTCCTTTTTGCACAAATATGTTTTTTCGACCGATCACAAAATGATCGGGGTGCAGTATGGTTTCAGCGGCCTGCTTTTTTTGGCGCTGGGCTTTTTGTTGATGTTGGTGATGCGGTGGAGCATCGCCCATCCCGGTGTGCCTTTGCCTGCTTCGTTGGCATGGATCGTAAATCTTTTTGGTGACGACTTTGTCTCCCGCTGGGCGCCGGACGGGAAGGTCTCCGGTTCGCTCTACAATATGTTCGGCGCGATGCACGGGACTATTATGGTTTTCTTTGGGGTGGTACCTCTCGGATTCGCGGCGTTTGTTAATTTCGTGACTCCGCTCCAGGTGGGTGCCCCCGACATGGCTTTTCCAAAGCTGAACATGTGGAGCTTCTGGCTATTTTTTGTAAGCGGCGTTTTCATGGTGGCAAGCTTTTTCCTTCCGACCGGGGCCGCTCAGGCGGGTTGGACCAACTATTCTCCTCTGGCGGCCACCATTCAGGCCAACTCGGACTCGCACTTCTGGACTGGCCAAACGCAGTGGCTTTTTGCGATGGTGTTCAACATTAGCGCCTCGCTGCTCGGGGCGGTCAACGTACTGACTACGGTTATCAATTTGCGTGCGAAGGGCCTGACCTGGATGCGGCTTCCCTTTTTCACCTGGGCCATGTTCGTAATCGCCTTCCTCTTGTTGTTGGCCTTCCCTCCTCTAGAAGTCGCCGCCTTGATGCAGCTCTCTGACCAGATGTTCGGTTCGAGCTTTTTCCTTCCGACTGGTCTTTACACTAAAGAAGCCGGTCTCCTCAACGTCAGCGGCGGGGGCCATCCCGTGCTCTTCCAGCACTTGTTCTGGTTCTTGGCTCACCCTGAGGTCTATGTGCTTCTCCTTCCCGCGATTGCTATCGTCGCCGAAGTCATTCCGTGCAACACCCGCAAACCGCTCTGGGGCTACAAGTCGATGGTTTACGGGGTGCTCACCTTGGCCTTCTTGTCTTTCATCGTGTGGGCTCACCACATGTACTTGACCGGCATGGGCAGCGTGGTCGCTACTTTCTTTCAGTTCACCACCGTGCTCATCTCTGTTCCCTCCGTTATTTTGCTCACTTGCTTGATGATCTCCCTTTGGGGTGGGTCCATTCGCTTTCCGGTGCCAATGCTCTTTGCTACGGCATTTCTTCCGATGTTTGGCATTGGCGGCCTGACCGGGCTTCCGCTGGCCTTTACCTTCATTGACCTCTACCTGCACGACACTTACTACGTTATCGCTCACTTCCACTACATCGTGGCGCCCGGAGTCATCTTTGGATTATTTGCCGGCATCTACCATTGGTTCCCCAAGGTCACTGGGCGCATGATGGGAACCCGTTTGGGACACCTCCACTTCTGGCCTTCGTTGATCGCCATGAACGTCCTCTTCGCTCCGATGTTCGTTCAGGGTATGGCTGGGTTCCACCGGCGCTGGTTTGACGGCGGCAAGGTATTTGAAATGACCAGTCACAAATACTTTTATCTAAACGAAATCATCTCCTGGGGAGCCTGGGGCTTGGGCATTGCTCAACTTCCTTTCATCTTCAACTTCTTCTACAGCGCTTTTGCTGGCAAGAAGGTCACTTCCGACAACCCTTGGAACGCCACGACGCTGGAGTGGAATACACCGACGCCACCACCCCACGGAAACTTCTTGACCGAACAGGTCGTTTACCGCGGGCCCTACGAGTATAGCGTTCCCGGCGCCGATGCCGACTTTTCCCCGCAGTGGGAACCACTCACGGACAAGGAAAAGGCTGCTAGTCTCGCCGACTCCAAGTCAGGGCTCACTATTCACTGATTACGGCCTTCGGCCCCTCGTCCATTTCTTTACCGCACTTTCCGATGGAGATTCCCTACACCGTCACCGCCCGGCCTGACACTGGTCTTTATAATGCCAAGGTTGGCATTTGGCTTTTTCTTGCCTCCGAAGTCATGCTTTTTGGGGGGTTGTTCTCCTCCTACGTTTTCCTGCGCATCGGGGCCGATTTTCCCTGGCCCCGCCATGAATTGCACGTCTTGCCCGGCTTCATCAACACTATGGTACTCATTGTGTCCTCGGTTTCCGTGGTCGCTGCGTGGGCCGCACTCAAGGCGCGGCGCTACGGATGGTACCAAGTGAACATGGCTGTCACATTGCTGTGCGCCCTCGGATTCATGTGCATTAAGGGCACCGAATACTGGGGCAAATTTCACCACTACTCGGTCATTTTACAGGACGGCACTGTTATCGACGGCCATCCCGGCCACGCCAACGAGTCGCACCATGGGGATGCGATCGCCTTTGGCGAGGTTAAGGAAATTAGCGTCAATTTAGCCAAAAGCACTGCTGGCTTTCTGAAGCACCGCAGGGTCTCCACCGGGCCTGACAAACCCTTTGCTGGCGTCCCGGCGGACCAAGCGGTCACCGTCCACCCCCCATCTGGTGCCGATGTTATGCTGACTCAGGATTGGTTGAAGGGACTCAAGCGCGCCTATCGCGATATTGAAAACTTGCGCGCTGAGGCCAGTACCATGCAGGCTCGCATCGATGCCCCGAAGGCCAAGGTGGACGACATGAAGCGCGCTGAGACGGGCAATTACCCCGTGCCCTACGACGCGATAAAGGCGGCCGCTCTGCTTGCCGAGCACGAGTCGATGAAAGCCTCCTCTGCGGGCAAATTGGCTCAGTTGGGTGAAGAAATCAAAAAACTCGAAGCTGCCAATCCCAACGCTGTCGCCGCCACCTTGAAGCTGCAAGTCGTCGGTCAACCCTTGACTTTCGTACTCGACGAGCGCGCTTTCGCCAAATACAACGCCGGCGAGTTGATTTTCCGGGACGACGTTGTCCTCACCGGCAAAGTCATGGGAGACGCCATTCCGTTTAACGCCGACCTCATTGATCTGCGCCAGGTCAAGGATCCAGAGAAGTCCCTGGTTTGGAAGTATTACCCGCAATTGAAGGAGCCTTTCTTTGAACACAAGAAGGAGCAGACCAAACATTTCGTGGACAAGCATCCCGGTCACAAAGCCGACTTCGAAGCTAGCCCGGATTGGCAACATGAGGCCTTGCGCGTTGAGGTCGTGGAACTCCTGCCTGGCGAGGCGGGGAAGGCTCTCGCCGAAGACCCGGCCAAGGCCGTGGAAATTGAGCGCAGCGACAAACGTTTCTACACCAATTTTTCACCAAGCCGCAGCCCTTACTATGCGATTTATTTTCTCATGACCGGGTTACACGGCCTTCACGTGGTGGGCGGCGCCCTGGTTCTGGGCTACTTCCTTTTTACCGGGCGCAAGATGTACCTGCGCAACCCGGAACACCTCGCCAATCGCGTTGAAGTCGGCGGCCTTTTTTGGCACTTTGTCGACTTGGTTTGGATCTTCCTTTTCCCTGTTTTTTACCTGCTCTAAACGCCCGCCGCTCCCATGGATCACTCCCCTGAAACTCCTTCCGCCGACGACTCTCACGGAGCGCCGATCGACTTCGCCAAGGCCATCCGTTCTTACATTCGGATCGGACTAGTGCTCATCGCCTTCACGGGCATCACTTGGGGTGTGGCCCTGATTGACTTCGGCAGCCATGCGCTCAACATAGGCATCGGCCTCGCCATCGCTACCTTCAAAGTTTCTTTGGTAAGCCTGATTTTCATGCACTTGAACCATGAGCGCGGGTTGGTTTATAAGGTTCTGCTTTTCACGGTCATTTTCGGAGCGGCCATGATGTTCCTGTTCGTTTTAGCTTTCATGGATCCCATCAAAGCCGCGGTTGTTGGCTAGTCGATTTCAAACTCTCCTCACCTATGTCGCTAAAAACCTTTCACCTGTTTTTTCTGGTCATCGCGGTCCTATTTGATTTCGGTTTTGCGGCTTTCGCTTTTTATGGGCCGGAGAGCGAGATCACCAAGGAACTTCGCCCGCTGGGTGTGGGGAGCGGCATTTTTGGTCTGGCCTTAATTGCCTATGGCGTCTGGTTCCAAGTGAAAAAAGCCCCAACCATTATTGTCTAATGTACGCTTTTTCGCTGCTCTTCACGCCTCTCGCCTGCGCCACCTGCATCGGCCAAGATGGCCAAGTGACCACTCTGGCGGCCAACGGGGCCGTCTATGTGATGTTTGTCAGCTTGGCGGCGGTTTTTATTTGTATTGCGGCGGTGGCACTATCATTTGCCCGTCGGGCGAAGCGCTACGCGGCCGCCCAAGTTGCCGCTGGAGCAATCGACCCAACTCTTTAATTTACCCTTCCACTACCCCCCCTCTTTTACTATGGGTTATTTGAATAAACTATTTGGCCTTTCCGAGGTCCATTCCGAGCACGGACAGATGGTCGACCACATGTTGGAGATCGTCCACTGGTTCATGTTGCTGCTCTTTGTGGGGTGGTCCATTTTTTTGGTAATCACGATTTGGCGCGGATACCACAAGCGCAATCCGAAGGCCAACTACCATGGGGTGCAAAGCCACGCCTCCAGCCACCTGGAGATCGGGGTGATTATTACCGAGGTTATTTTGCTGCTGGGGTTTGCCTTTCCCTTGTGGGCCAACCGGGTTGACCAATTTCCGGATCCCGACGTTCGCGTCAATGCTTGGGCTGAGCAGTTTGCCTGGAACTTTCAATACCCTGGGGCCGACAACAAATTTGGCACTACGAATCGCTTTCTGATCAGCAATCAGAATCCCGTGGGCATTGATCCGGAGGACCCCAATGGCATGGACGACGTGGTCACCGGTTCCCTGGTGTTGCCGAACCGCAAGAAGATTGAAATCAACGTCACCTCGAAAGATGTGATTCACAACCTTGCTTTGCCCACGATGCGGATTGCCCAGGATGCGGACCCAGGGAAGTTTTCTCGGATGTGGTTTGTCCCTACCAAAGCTGGAAAGTCCGAGATCATCTGCGGTCAGCTCTGCGGGGCGGTTCACGGCAACATGCGTTCGGAGCTTGAGGTTGTGGCCGACACTAAAAAATTCGATGCCTGGTTGAGCGAGCAGAATGCTTTCAAGGATTCGCCCATCGGCCAGAAGGCCATGGAAAAGTTCCAGGCGGCGGCGCCTGCTGCGGCCAGTCCGCTTCCCGCCGCAGAGCCGGTCGCCGCGCCGACAGCGCCAGCTTCGGCGAAGTAGGGTCGATGTCAGTGGGCCCGCGGCACCGTGGAGGCCCTAATTTTCGAGGTGCCTTTGGTCATTTTAGTGGCTTCCATGTCCAACTAGAGTCGTAGTTGCGTTGTGCGGTTCTCTATGCGGCGCGCCTTTCACGGTGCATTCTACCGCTTTTCTGTACATCGCGCTTCCCCGGGAGCGCATCCTCTCATGTCTGCTCTCCTGTGACACACTCTCCCACTACCGCGTTGCGCCGCTGGGCGCTGGTTACCCTGGTCTTGTTGTGTGCCACGGTCCTTGCGGGTTCGGTGGTTCGGGCGACCGGTTCGGGAATGGGTTGTCCGGATTGGCCCACCTGCTTTGGGCGATTGATTCCACCCACTGACGTGAGTCAACTTCCGGCGGACTACCGCATTCGCTTTAGAACTCCCAGCGCGGAGATTGCTGAGTTCAATGTGGTGCACACTTGGGTGGAGTATCTCAATCGGTTGGTGGGCATGGCGAGCGGTTTGGCCATGCTGGGGACGGCCGTGCTGTCGCTGCGCCAGCGGCCCCGCGACCCCGTCCTGCCGGTGTTGCTGTTGGGGGCCTTGGGTTTGTTTGGTTTGGTTTCCTGGCTCGGCCGGGTGGTTGTGCACACCAACTTGCTTCCTTGGAACATTACCTTGCACATGCTCGGGGCCCTGGTGTTGGTGGCGGCGGCGATGGTGGCGGCAGTTCGCGTTGGGCCCAACAAGGGCGCCGAGCTCAGCGAGGGATCGCGCCGCATGCTTTGGGCGCTCTTGATCTCCACGGTGACGCAAATCGTGCTAGGAACTCAGGTCCGTGAGCAGGTGGATCACTTGTCCGAAACCCTGGATCCGTGCTGTAGGCAGCGCTGGGTTGACCAATTAGGGCTCGTCTTTGCGGTGCATAAGGCCAGTGCCTGGGTTCTGGTGGCGCTAGGGCTCAGTTCTTTTGTCATGCTGAGGGCTCAGCAAGTGCGCTGGGCTTGGGTATTGCCGACCCTGTTGGGGGCCGAGTACGGACTGGGAGTTATACTAGCCCGATACGGCTTGCCAACCCTGGTCCAGCCAGGGCACCTCTTTTTAGCTGTCCTACTCTTCGGGCGGATCGTCGCCTGGTTGGCCGCCAGGGTGGTGCCTCGGGCTTTGCCGTTGCGCCCGCTGGGGGACGGCCGGATGGGCGCCTGAGCGCTTCGCTTAGATTTATGAACCTTTCTGCTGCCATTCCACCTTCGACGCCCGCAGGCCCCCTGGGGTGGGCGCGCGCCGATTTTATGGCCCTGACCAAGGCGCGGCTCAGTGCCTTGGTGGTAGTTACCACCGCGGCGGGTTACGTCCTTTCTCCGACGGGCGATTTTTTGAGCTGGGGGCTGGTGCACACGCTTTTGGGAACCACGATGACGGCTTTCGGGGCGGCGGTATTCAACCAGCTCATGGAAATGGAGCCCGACGCCAAAATGCAGCGCACCTCCGACCGCCCGCTGCCGGGGCGCCGGATTTCTCCGGTGGGGGCTTTTTTGTTGGGCTGGGTCCTCTGCGCCCTGGGCATTATGCACCTTGGGGTCAAGGTCAATGCGGAGGCCTCGGCTTTGGCGGTCCTCACACTGGTCAGCTATCTCTTCATTTACACTCCGATGAAGCAGCGCTCCAGTTTGAATACCTTAGTGGGGGCGGTCTCGGGGGCGATTCCGCCGGTGATCGGCTGGGTGGCAGGGGCTGGGCCCCACGGGCTGCAACCTGGACTGTTGCGCTGGGAACTTTTTGTCCAGCCGCAAGCGCTGTTTCTTTTTAGTCTGCTCTTTCTCTGGCAACTGCCGCATTTTTTGGCGATCAACTGGATGTACCGGGAAGAGTACCTGCGGGGCGGATTTGTGATGTGGTCTAACGACGATCCCACCGGGGCCAAGACGGCGCGGCTGGCGTTGCGCTGGACGATCCCGATGTTGGGCCTGGCGATTTGGCCGGTGTGGGCTGGTTTTGCCAGCGCCTGGTTTGTCGCGCCAGCTCTGTTAGCCACGCTTTATTTGGTGCGCCTCTGCCTGGTTTTTCGGCGCAGCGGCGATCGCGGCGATGCCCGCCGCCTATTTTTCGCCACTTTGATCTACCTGCCCGTCATGTTGTCGGCCTTGCTGGCGGCGGCGCGTTGATGGTTTGTTGGCGGTCCGCTGATTTGACGCAAATTATACCCATGAGCACCCCACCTCCCCCCCGCGAGCCTCTGCCCGACCGCCCTGCTTCCAAGGGCACCACCGTCATGATCTTGATGATCATCATGGCTCTGGGGGTGGTGGTCTTCATCAACTACTACCTGAAAACGGTCAAGGATCTCAAGGTGGGCCGCTTGGCGATGCAGGGCCGGGTGGAAACCGATCTGCCGGCATGGGTGGACCAAAACGGGGTGACGCGGCATCTCGAGCAATTGCGGGGCAAGGTGTTTGTGGTATCCTATCTTTACACTACCTGTCCCCAGGGCTGCGCTGGGGTGGCAGACAAGATGGACGAATTGCAAAAGGAGTTCGGGAGCGATCCCAATTTTCACTTGCTCTCGATCAGTTTGGACGCCGAGCACGACCGGCCCGAGGTTCTCAAGGCATGGATGGACCAAAAGAAGTTTGGAGGGGACAACTGGTGGTGCTTGACTAGTCCCGATGGTAATGGCGATGCCATCCGCGAGTGGATGACCAAGACCTTCCGCATCGCGGCTCGCAAAAAGAGCGCGGAATTGATCGCCGCCAATCCGGCGGACAAATACGAGCACAACCTGGTCATGGTGCTGGTGGATGCGAAGGGCAACATTCGGACGCCCACGGACAAGGACATGGTGTATTGGCCTTTCCACGAGGCCTTTGATTATGGTTGGTATCCGCGGCCCATCCGGGAGGACATCATCAAATTGCTGGAAGAAACCCGCCAAGTAGCCCCATGAGCCTTCCCGCGAGCGAGCCTCCAATGATAGCGGAAGCGCAGGTGCGCCAATGGCGCGTCCTGGTGTGGGTGGTGACGGGTGTGGTGTGGGCCTTGGTGGGTTTAATGAGGCGCCCCGAATGCCACATAGCCCTGCCTGCGGGGGTGAGTTTAGATTTTCTCCCCGGGGTTTATTCTTTGATTAACTGCCTGGTGTCGGTTTGCCTCGTGCTGGCGGTGCTGGCGGTGAAGCGAGGGAATATTGAGCGCCATCGGCGGTATATCACGGCGGCCATGGCGCTGTCGGGCTTGTTCCTGCTGTCCTATGTGGCCTACCATTTCACCAGCAATGAAACCAAGTACCTTGGGACGGGGTGGGTGCGGCCAGTTTATTTCTTCCTGTTGATCACCCACGTGGTGTTGGCGGCGGTTTCGCTGCCCTTTATCCTGTTGGCTTATCTGTCTGGATGGGCTGGCCAGCGGGCGGCGCACCGGCGCATGGTCAAATTCGTTTTTCCGATGTGGTTTTACGTCGCGGTGAGCGGCCCGGTAGTTTACCTCATGCTGCACGTCTTCCCTGCTTTCTGAAGTCGCCTCCAGCAGGCCGCGCAACTTGGGCTGCGGGCGGTGGCCCGGTCTTGGTCCATAACCGGCCTGGCCTGCGCTTCTCGTTGGGCTGACGGGGCGGGGTGCTTGCCGCGGGGCGAAGGCGCCGGGAAGAATGCCGCGGGGTGAACTCTCCTTGTCTGGGCTCCCCGCGGAGGGGAGCCCAGCAAGCGAGGACTGGGTTCAGTGAGGGGCGGCGGCCGGGGAACTTCCGGTGCTAGGGCCGAAGGCCGGGGGGCGGAAGAAGAGGGCCAGGATCACGATGCCGCCTAAGGCCATTCCAGAGGGCACCAGGAAGAGGGTGCGGTAGTCGGTTACTCCATTCACGGTGAGGCTGCCCATGAGGGGGATGAAGAGCCACTTGGCGGCGAGGTCGCCGATCCCGAGGATGAGGAGGTTGAACCAGCCTTGAGCGCTGGCGCGCACGTCTTTGGGGAAGAAGGCGTCGATGAAGATGTAGACGGTGGCGAAGAAGAATGCATAACAGATCCCGTGGAGGAGCTGGACGGCGATGATGAGGGGTTGGTTTTGGGGGAAGAAAGCGTAGATGGCGAAACGGACCGCGTGGCCAGCGATGCCGACCATCATGGTTTTTTTCCAGCCGAATTTGGCGAGGACGCCGCCGAGGATGATCATGGTGGCGAGTTCGGCGATTTGCCCGAGGCTCATGATGGGCATGATCCACTCCTTCTTCAGGCCGGTGCTCTTTTCAAGGAAGCCGGGGGTGATGACGAAGTAGCCGTTGTGGATGGTGGCGTCGATGAAGGTGACGATGAAGAGGACCAGGATGAAGGGAACGAAGAGGCGGCGCCCGGTGGAGAGCCAGGCGTTGGCGGCGCCATCTTTCTTGGGGGGGGTGTGGGGAAGGGTGAGGCAGAAGGCGGCCAGCACCAGGGAGGCGAGGCCGGAGACGAGGAAGATGGCCTTGCTGGCTTGCATGGCGTCGACGCCGGTTTTGCCTTGGAGGATGAAGTAGAGGGGCCAGGAGGCCAGGATCCAGCCGACCGTGCCGCCCATGCGGACGAAGCCGAATTCTTTGGAGGCGTCCTTCATGTTGGCGAAGGCCAGGGAGTTAGCTACGGAGATGGTGGGCACGTAGAGAATCGAGTGCACCAGCATCAGGGCGAAGAAGAGGGGGAACGAGTTTACCCAATAGAGGGCGAGGATGGCGAGGCCGCCGAGGAGGTGGCTGCTGGCCATGAATTTTTCAGCCGCGAAATGGCGGTCGGCAAACTGGTTGCTGAAGAAGATCCCGAGGATGGAGGCAATGGCGAAGCCGCTGCCGACCCAGGCTTGTTGGGACCCGCTGAAGCCGAGTCCGCCCTCGGCGATGGCGCCACCCATGTAGCCCCAAATGAGCGGCAGCCAGGCCCCCCAGATGAAGAACTGGAGAATCATCATGAGGAAGAGTTTGTTGCGTTGACTGTGGTTCATGGAGGGCAGGGCAGGGGTGGATCGAAGGGTCCGAGAGATCGGAATTCGGCATTTCTAAAGGATTTCCCCGCCAGCGGCAAGAGATTGAAATGGACAAATACTGATGACAAAAAGGTTTCGCGGGCGGGCGGGCTGTGGTACGAGGATTGAACATGAGATTAAACTGGATTGCGGGTGGCGTTTTGGCCGCGCTGGGCGGCTGGGCGGAAGCGCAGCAAGAGGGACCAGATGCGCTCAGCCGAATTTTTAAACACAACAACGGGCAGCGCACCGAGACCCAGAAAATGGGGGGCTCCAACGAGATCCGGGAGTCGATCTACGACAAAAATAACATTTTGTGCGGGGTGCGGGTCTTTCGCCTGGATGCCAAGGGGCGGATCCTCAATGGAGTCATTTACGACGGAAAGAAGAACCCGGTGGGGAGCACGCGGAACTTTTTCGACGCCCAGACGGGGCAGATGCTCAAGGAAGAACTGTACAATCAGCAGGGAAAAAAGGTGAGGGAACTCTTTTACCCCGGATCCCTTAGCGATCCGAGATATGCCAAGCGGATGGTGGCGTTCAACTACGACCCGCAAAATCCCAGCGCGCCGCGCAAGGAGGCGGAGGGGAAGGTGCAGCCGATCGTACCCGTGACCAAGGACGAGGAGGACTTTGATCCCAGTCTGCCACAGGGGACGGCGGCGCCGACGGCGGCGGAAGCTGCGGCGCGCCCGGCGGCGGCGGCGCGGCCCTTGCCAAAGCGCTCGTCGTGGATGAAGCAAAAGGGCTCGGGAAACTGAGGTGCTGGGTTTTTTCCATTAGGCCCTGGGAGTTTTATTCTGACATTTTGCTATGACATCGCCGATTCGCGCATTTTTCAATTGGCTGGCGCTGGCCAGTGTGGTGGGGCTGCTGTTGTGGCGGGAGCATTCGTGGCAACTGAGGGCGCGCCAGGCGGAGACGGCCCCAGCGGTGGTTGGGGGGGGCGGGGCGGAGGAGTCGGAGCTTTTGGCGACGAATGGGGTTTTGCAGCGGCGGGCGAGCGAGGCGGAGGCGCGCGCGGGGGCGCTGGGGGCGGAATTGGAGGCGCTGAAGCGGGCCGTGGAAGCCGCCAAACCCGCGCCGGGTCCGGCGGACCTGGCGAAGCAGTTTGCGGCGCAGCGCGGTTTGGCCTTTAAGCCGGCACCGGTGTGGACTCCGGCGCCGATGGAGGCGATTTTGGACAAGGTGCGGGTGTCGGTGGAGTCGCAGTTGTCGGCGGAGGCGGCGGAGGTGCGGGGGCGAGCGGCCTTGGCGATGGGGTTCCACAGCGAGCCTTTTGATTACCGGGCGGCGGTGATTAGCTTAGCTCAGACGAGCAGCGGGGGCTATTACGACGCCGCGAGCCGGGCGTTTTTTTACCGGCAGGAAGCGTCGCTGGCGCGGGCGGATGGGCGGGAGGCGTTTATTGGAGGACTGGCGGCGGCGCTGACGCGGCAAAAGGGAGGGGAAATCCCGCGGGGGTACGACCCAGCCAACGACGACGAAGCCCTGGCGCTGCGCTCGTTGATGAGCGGGGACGCCAATGCGGCGCGGGTGCGCTTCAGTATTGCCGATCAACTCAATTTGAATTTCGACCGCAGCGGGGCCCCTTCGGCTCCGCCGCCCAACTACAGCGCCCCCGCCTACCTGGGAGAAACTTGGAAGTTTTCCCAGGATAAGGGCAGTTTGTTTGTCGAGGTTTTGGCTGGGCAAGGCGGGAATGCGGCCGTGGACGCGGCCTACGCGAGGCCTCCCCGCTCCTCGGCGGAGATTCTCCACCCGGAGACCCTGTATTTGGCCAAACCTCCCTTTGAGCCGACCGCGGTAGAACTTCCCGGTTCGACCGTGGGGGGATCGGCGCCCTATTTTAGCAATATTGCGGGGGAGCTGGGGACTTACATCGTGCTGCGCTCTTGGCTGGGGGTCGATGAGGCCACCGTTGCCAGCGAAGGCTGGGCCGGGGACCGCTATGCGGTGTGGCCGGGCGCGGCGGGCGCGGGCGACCACGTCTTCTGGAAGACGGTTTGGCGGACGGAAGCGGATGCGCGCGAGTTTTTTGAGCAGCTGCGCCGGGTCTTGATGCAGCGGTTTTCGCTTCCTTGGCGGGCCCCGCTCGATGCCGCCGCGGGCCAGTTTCGGGTCGACGATCCCCAGCGGGTGTTGCGCCTCGCGCTGCGGGCGGAAGACAAGGCGGTGACCTTGATCAATGCGAGCGACCCAGCGTTTGGGGCGCTTTTGGAAAAAGCGGCGGCGGCTTGGTAGGGACCGCGCCGAGGGAATTAGGAGGCCTGCGGGGGGCGGCGGAGGGAGGCGCGCTGCGGCGTCACCGCCAAACCGCGGGCTTCAGGGAGCAGGGCGTCGGCGGGGGGGCGATTGCGGAGCAGCTCCCGGGAGGCGGGTGCCTGAGCTGGGCTGGGGAGGGCGGAGGAAGAGGCGGCGCGGCTGGAAAACACGGCAACAGGGTGAGCGAAAACAAGGCCAAGAACCACCCAACTGAGTCGAATTTCAAGTAATTTCTATAATTTAAAGGATCTTCCGGAAACTTTGCCCGCTTTGGGGAAAGGGGAGTGGGCGGGGCGATGGGGGCGGGTGCGGGGGGCGTTTGCTGGGATCTTTCCCTTGACCGCCTGCGATTCGGAACGATGCATCGGACTAGATTATTGTCCCTGTGCTGCGGGGACGCACATCTCGTCGCCGCGCCTTTTTTGGAAAGGAGGAGACCCCCTGTGCGGCCATACGGCATGAGGCTGATGATCCTCGCGGCGCGGTCCCCGGACGGCGCGCCGCCCGACATTTCCCGTCTTTCTCAACTTTTTCTGTGATTTTACTGCATGTTCGCAAAACTTTTTGGCTGGTTCTCTAATGACATCGGCATCGATTTAGGTACCGCCAACACCTTAGTATATGTGAAGGATCACGGGATTGTGCTGCGCGAGCCTTCGGTGGTGGCGGTCAAGGCGGGGACCATGGAGGTGCTGGCGGTGGGGGACGACGCCAAGCGGATGCTGGGGCGCACTCCGGGGAACATTGTGGCCATCCGCCCGCTCAAGGACGGGGTGATCGCGGATTTCGAGGTGACCGAGGCCATGTTGCGGCACTTTATTCAGAAGGTGCACAACCGGCGGGGCATGGCGCGGCCGCGGGTGGTGATAGCGGTGCCGAGCGGGATCACGGAAGTGGAGAAGCGGGCGGTGAAGGAGAGCGCCACCATGGCGGGGGCGCGCGAGGTTTACCTGATTGAGGAACCGATGGCCGCGGCCATCGGGGTGGGGTTGCCGGTGCAGGAAGCCAGCGGGAACATGATTGTCGACATCGGCGGGGGAACTACAGAGGTGGCGTTGATCAGTCTGAGCGGGATTGTCTACAGCCGCAGCGTGCGGGTGGCGGGGGATGAATTGGACGAAGCCATCGTGCAGTACATGAAGCGGGCGTACAATTTGATGATTGGGGAGCGCACTGCGGAAGACATTAAGATTCGGGTGGGATCGGCTTATCCGCTGGCCAAGGAGGTGACTATGGAGGTGAAGGGGCGGGATATGGTGGCGGGCTTGCCGAAGACCATCAGCATCACTTCCCAAGAGGTGAGGGAAGCCTTGCTGGACCCGCTCAACAGCATCATTGATGCGGTGCGGGTGACGCTGGAGCGCTGTCCGCCGGAATTGTCGGCCGACTTGGTGGACCGAGGTATCGTCTTGGCGGGGGGCGGGGCACTGCTGCGCGGTCTGGACAAGTTGCTTTCGGAAGAGACTGGCTTACCGGTGCATGTGGCGGAAGATCCGCTGAGCGCGGTGGCTGAGGGCACGGGCAAGGTGCTGAGCGAGTTGGCCTTTTTGCGCAAGGTGACCACTACGGATTCCTGAGAGGCAGGTGGCGGGCCCCTTATACTTCGCCGATTGGCGGTGTCATGAGACGTTTCAATTTATTCGCTTTGCTGATTTTCCTGGGCGCCCTGGTTTGGGTGTTCACGTTTGATACGCCCACGACCCGGGGGATTCAGGGGCGGGTGATGGCCTTCTTTTCTCCTTTCACGCGGGCGGGGGCTGCGGTGCAGGAGCGGGTGGCGGACTCCCACGAGGTGACGCCGGAGGCGGCGGTGCTCAAGATCGAGAATGAGCGGCTCACGTTGGAAAACGAGCGCTTGAAGATTGTGGACCAGCAACTGGCGGAGGCCCGGGCGCAGTTGGGGCAATTGCAGGCCCTGTTTAAATTTAATCAGCAGAGCAACTACCAGCTGACGGCAGCTCGGGTCATGGTGCGGAAAAATTCAGCGTGGTTTCGCCAGGCGACCATCGACAAGGGGGCGCTGCAGGGGCTTTCGGCGGGCAGCCCGGTGATCGTGCCGGAAGGCCTGGTGGGGCGCGTCGTCAAGGTGGGCCCGGAGGAGTCGGAGATCCTGCTGGTGACGGATGAGCTGTGCAAGGTGGCGGCGCAGATTGAGGGCACCGCGGAGCGGGGGGTGTTGGAGGGGGTGCGGGTGAGCACGAGTCGGCGCCCGGACTTGCGGCTGCGATTTTTGCCGCGCGACATCGACAAAAATTTGGTGGGGAGGAAGGTGTATAGTTTGCCCGACTACATTAGCTTTCCTCCTAATATTTTGCTTGGCACGATTGCCGAATTCCGCGCGGGTGACTATTCCACCGAAGCAGTGATTAAGCCTGCGGTCCAGAACTTGGACCGCTTGAAATATGTCTTCGTGATGGGTTTGGGCGCCGACGATAAATCCGCCTTGCCCGTGCCGCGATGATTTTTACGCTTTTATTATTTGCGGTGACGGGGCTGGCGCTGATTCTACAGGATTTCGTGCCGACTTTTGATTGGGCGTATGGATCGCGGATCTTTTTGGTGCCAGTGGTTTTCTTTGCGGGGGCGGTGAGCGTGCCCTTTCCGGTGATGTTGCTGCTGGCGTTTGCGACGGGTTTTGTGTGGGATGCGCGGAATTTGGTGAGTCCGGACTACGGCGAGAAGCTGTTGGCGGGCTCGGGCAACATTCATTTTGGGGACATCGGGCAGATTGCCTACCAAATGGAGACGGCGATTCCGCAGAGTGGGGCCACTTTTGGGTTTTCGATTTTTCTCTATGCTTTGCTGGGGAGTTTTATGCAGGGCATCCGGCCCTTGTTTAGGAGGGGCCGGTGGGAGTTGCCGGTGCTGATGAGCGGGGTGGGGACCTTTTTGCTGCTGCTGCTGGAATTTTTGTGGATCAATTTTCGGCGCGGGGGCTTCGTTTTTCCGGTGGAGATTTGGTACCATCTTTTGACGACGGCCCTGCTTTCGATGTTTGTGGCTCCCCTGATTTTCTTTTTGCTGGATGCGCTGGCCCGGCTGAGTGGCTATCGCATCCGCTATACTGGTCTTTCCAACCGCCGCTGGGCGCCGCCGACATGATCACCAGCCACCGCCTTCGCCTGTATTTGCTGGCCCTGGTTATCCTGGGGGGCTTCGCCCTGCTCATGTACCGGCTCTGGGGGCTGCAGATCAACCGCCAGGACGAATTCATCGCCAAGCTGCCCGAAACCGATAAAGCCTACCAGCGCATTCCTGGGCCGCGGGGACGCATCTTCGACCGCAACGGGATTCCCCTGGCCGACAACAAAGCCAACCTGGAGGTCGGCCTGAATTTGGCGGAAGTGGAGCGCTACTGGATGGAGGAAAACGCCAAAAAGCCCGCGGCGGACCGCCAAGAGCTGCCCAAATTCGTCTGGGGACCGCGCCGCGATCCGGACACCGATATTTTGCGCATCCTCAACCAGACGATCTTTCCCAAGCTGGATGCCTTGAGCCTCTACATTCAGCCGTCGGACAAGATGATCGACGACATCCGGATTTGGTATCGCGAGAACCGCGGCATCATTCCCTATCCCTATCAAAAAGCTCTGGACCGCGCCAACACCGAGGACTACCGGCGCTTTGCGGCCTACGCTGAGTACGCCAATGAGCTGCCGGGGATCACCTTGCGGGACCGCTCGACTCGCATTTACCCGCTCAAGGCCTTGGGGGCCCACGTGCTGGGGTACGTCAAGGCGGCGGGGCGGGAGCGCCCGGCTGACGAGGAGGCCACGCGTTGGCAATTTTTTGAGAACGACGACACCGGTATCGCGGGAGTGGAGAAAACCCTCGACGCCGACTTGCGGGGCAAGCCGGGCAAGCGGGTGTATCTTAAAAATGAGCACGGGCGCCTGGCGGATGAAATCGCTGCCGAGCGCGTCGAGCCGCTGCCGGGGGACGACGTCTACCTGACGATTGATGCGCGCATTCAGACCATTGCGGAGATGGCCTTGCGGGAGGCGATTTATGCGCCAGGCAAAACGGGGATCGGGCGCGGGGCGGTCTCGGTGGTGGACCCCAACACGGGCGAGATTTTGGCCCTGGCCTCGGCTCCGTCCTTTGACCCCAATATTTTTATTCCCTTTATTCGGCAGGCGGATTGGGACGCCCTGCAGAAGGAGAAGAATCCCAGTTTGCCGATGGTGACGCGTTCGCTCAGCGCCTTTCCGCCGGGTTCCACTTTTAAATTGATCACCGGCATTGCGGCCTCCATGGAGGACAAGGCGGGGCGGAGTTTCAACTGCCCGGGCTATGTCAGCTATGGGGGGCGGCACTTCAATTGTTGGACGGTGCAGCAGCACGTCTCCAGCCACGGCACCCTCGGCATGGCCGAGGCCTTGAAGCGCTCCTGCAATTGCTATTTCTACCAGTGCGGGAACGCCGCGGGGATTGATCGGCTCGAGCAGGTGGCCAAGATGTTCGGGATTGGATCTAAACTGGGTATCCAGTTGGACTACGCGGTTAGCGATTTTATGCCGGGCCAGCAATGGTGGGCGCAGCAGAACCGGGGGCCCTGGACTTCGGCTAAGACCGCCAATGTATCGATCGGCCAGGGGGAGGTGCAAGCCACTCCGCTGCACATGTCCCTGATCGCCGGAGCCGTGGCCGCCAACGGGAAAAGCTATCAGCCGACCTTGGTGCACCACCACGTGAAGCACAGTCGGAACAAGAACGGCGATCTGATTCAGCAGCGCACCGAGTTTAGCCCCAAGCTCAAATTCGACCTGTTGGATATGGGCGAAAACAGCGCCAAAGCGGCGGATTTGGAGACGATCCGCGAGGGGATGTGGAAGGTGGTCAATGACAAGTCTGGCGGCACGGGCAAATTGGCGGCCTTGCCCTGCGGCGTGGCCGGAAAGACCGGCACCGCACAAAAATGGCGCATCGACAAGGAAACGGGCAAGAAGATCGCGGACAACCACACTTGGTTTGTGGCGTTTGCTCCCTACGACGCCCCCAAGATCGCGGTCTGCGTCGTCATTGCCAATGCCAAGTCCGGGGGCGGCACCGCGGCCCCGGTGGCCAAGCGGGTCATCGAGCGCACCCTGGGTTTGGAGGACGGCAAGTTCCAACAAGCAGTCGGTCCGATCGAGCCCGCCCTGGGCCATTTTGATTTCAGCGAAACCATTACCTATGAGGGCCAAGTTCAGCCGACGCTGGATCCCGGAGCGGAACCTGTGGACGCTGGCGAACCCCTCGAAACCGGCGAGCCCCCCGAAGAGCCGATCATTGTCAAACCAGTGCCAGAGGCGCCGCTAGTGGCTCCTCGCGTCGAAGAGGACATCCAGGTGGGCACCCAGGAAACCGATGTCCCCAAAAGCCAATTCAAAAAGCAGCCCGACTAGGCCTAGGCCCTTTTCCCTTTTTTTTCTTTCTCAACGAACCATTCCTGGCGCCGCGCGCGCTCCATCCCTCATCCAAACATGCTCTTTGCCGCAATGATTAAACGTATCCGCAGATTTTTCGGAGGTAACACTCCCTTCACCGAAGGCGTCCGCGTGGTCGTCAACACTGAAAAGCTCGAACAGCGCGTCGCTCTCGTGGAGAACGGCATGCTCGAGGAGTACACCATTGAGCGCGCGGGCACCCAGCACATCGTGGGCAGCATCTACAAGGGCCGGGTGCGCAACATTGAGCCCGGCCTCAAGGCCATGTTTATCGACATCGGGCTAGAAAAAAATGCCTTTCTGCACTTTTGGGACGCCATCCCCGCGGCCGACAACGAGGAGGCCGAGGAAGGGGGGCGCAACGACATTGAGGAAATTGACCGCGGGGGCCGCGGCAAGGTCAAGAAGAAGAAGATCACGGCGCGGGACATTCCCACCCTGTATCCCGTTGGCGCGGAGTTGTTGGTGCAAGTCACCAAGGGGCCCATCGGCACCAAGGGGCCGCGCATAACTACTAACATCTCGATGGCGGGGCGCTTTTTGGTGTTGATGCCGCTGAACGACATGTTTGGCATTTCGCGCAAGATTGAAGAACCGCGCGAGCGGGATCGCCTGCGCAAGATTCTGCGCAAGCTCAGCGTGCCGGAGGGCATGGGGGTCATCATGCGGACGGTGTGCATGGGCAAGCGGGCGCGCTATTTTGTGCGCGACTTGGCCATGTTGGTGGAGCAATGGGAAGCCATCTCCAAGGTCGCGGATAGCCGCAAGGCGCCCTGCCTAGCCTTCCAGGAGCCGGATTTAATTGAGCGCACGGTGCGCGATTTCCTGACCGAAGATGTGGATGAGGTGATCTGCGACGACGAAGCCACCGCTTTGCGCATGCGCGATTTGGTGGGGCAGATTTCGCGCCGCTCCAAGAAGCGGATTCGCTGCCAGCGCACGGCGGAGCCGATTTTTGATATGCTGGGGATCCAGAAGCAGATCGACAATGCGTTTAACCGCCAGGTGTGGCTGAAGTGCGGCGGTTATTTGGTAATCGACGAGACCGAGGCCCTTATTGCGATCGACGTCAATACGGGGCGCAACAAGGGAACGGACGACTTGGAGAAGACGATATTCCAGACGAACATGGAGGCGGCGGAAGAGGTGGCGCGACAGCTGCGCCTGCGCAATATCGGGGGCCTCGTGGTAGTGGACCTCATTGACATGAAGAGTCGCCGCGACCAGCAGGCGGTGTACAAGGCCATGAAGGACCGCCTGCGGCGGGACAAGGCCAAGACCCAGGTGATGCCCATTTCGCCCTTGGGGCTGATGGAAATGACCCGCCAGCGCCTCCATGAAAGCCTCAGCACGGCGGTCTACGACCCCTGTCCGACTTGTCAGGGGCAGGGCCGCATCAAGTCCACCGAGACGATGTCGGTGGAGCTGCAGCGCCGCGTCAACACGCTGATGCAAAAGTATCCCGACAGCGAGCACGACTTGTTGATCACAGTGCACCCGGATGTGATGCAGCGGCTGCGCACCAAGGACGAAGCCTTGTTAGTGGATTTGGAGCGCCGCCACCACGGGCGCCTTTCCTTCCGGGCGGATCCTAACTTGCACCGGGAAAATATGACGATTTTGAACGCCCAGACCGGCAAGGAGATGAAGTAGGCCCCACGGCGCCGCGGGGGATGGCCGCGGGGGGGAAAGGGCCGCTTTTCCCCCGCGGCTTCCGAGGATTGTCAGGCTACCAGCGGATCACGCTGGCAGCCCAGGCGAAGCCGGCCCCAAAGGCGACCAGGAGGACGTTGTCGCCGCGCTTGAGGACGCCGCTGCGGGCGGCCTCGTCGAGGGCGATGGCGATCGCGGCGCCGCTGGTATTGCCATAGCGCTGGAGGTTCAAAAAGGCCTTTTCGGGAGGGAGTCCGAGGCGCTCCCGGATAGCGTCGACGATGCGGATGTTGGCCTGGTGGGGGATGATCAAATCGATGTCAGCGGCGGTGAGGCCGGCGCGGGCGATGGCAGTTTCGCAAGCTTCGCAGGTATTTTTAACGGCGGCCTTGAAGACCTCTTTGCCCATCATGTGGATGATGGGTTCGGGAATGACGGCGCGGTGCGGGGGGGTGGTTTGGGCGCTTCCGATGCCCGGGGCGTGCAGGATGCCGCTGAGGGTGCCGTCGCTGGCGAGGACGGAGGAAAGCAAGCCGGAGGATGGGGGGTCGCCGTCGCGGCGGCGGCGCAGAATGGCGGCCCCGGCCCCGTCGCCAAAGAGGACACAGGTATTGCGGTCGGTCCAGTCGATCAGGGCGGAGAGCTTGTCGGCGCCGATGATGAGGGCGGTAGAGCGGTTGCCGCCGTTGATGAAATGGCGCGCGATTTGCATGGCAAAAAGGAAGCCGGCGCAGGCGGCGCTGACGTCGAAGGCCACGGCATTAGAGGCGCCGAGGTTTTGCTGCACGTAGCAGGCAGTGGAGGGGAAGAGGCTGTCGGGGGTGACGGTGCCGACGATGATGAGGTCGATTTCGGCGGCGGTGACGGAGGCGTTTTCCATGGCGCGCCGGGCGGCGTGGGTGCACATGTCGCTAGTGGTTTCGCCCGCGGCGGCGATGCGGCGTTCCTGGATGCCGGTGCGGCTCACGATCCACTGGTCGGAGGTGTCCACGATTTTCGCTAGGTCGGCATTGCTGAGGACCTTTTCGGGGACGTAGCTGCCGGTGCCGACAATGGTGGTGACGCAGGGGGACAGGTCGGGTGAGGAATGGCTCATGCGGGGCGCGGCGGACAGGGTAGGGAGGTCCAGGGGTAGTCCTTGTGGAAACGCGGAAAGCCCCCCCCCGCAAGGCGAAGTTTTCTGGCGGCGGGTCGGGATGGGCCGAATGAAAGAAGCGGGTCGGCGGGTCGGTTGAGAAGAGCGCTCGGCCTTGGCAGGCGGAGCCTCCTTCTATTGTGATGCACACGAGTTCATTTTATTTCAAAAGGCCTGCGGCGCGAAGCGCTTGGTGGGGCGCGGTTTGGTTTGGGCTGCTGGCGGCTGGGGCGTGGGGAGAGGGGACCGAGGGGGGGCTGCGGGATACCCGGGCGGACAGTTGGGTGGCCAGCGATGCCTTGGGGCGGGTGCTGCCGGACCTCCGCGAGGTGGGCCCGGCCCGGGCCGATCGGACGGTGGGGCTGTTTTATTTTCTTTGGCTGGGGGCCCACGAGCAGGGCGGCCTTTTCGACATCAGCAAAATTCTCGCGGCCAACCCGCAGGCCATGAGCCAGCCGGAGGATCCGCGCTGGGGGCCGCGGCATGTGCCGCACCACTGGGGCGAGAGCCGCTTTGGCTACTACCGCAGCGACGACCGCTGGGTCCTGCGCCGCCACGCTCAGATGCTGGCCGATGCTGGCGTCGACACCCTCATTTTTGACGTCACCAACCAGGTGACCTATGCCCACGAGTACCATGCTTTGTTAGAAGTGTTTGCGGAGGTGCGGGCGGCGGGCGGGCGCACTCCGCAGGTGGCTTTTCTCTGTCCGTTTGGGTCGCCTGCAAAGGTTGTGAGGGAGCTGTGGAGGGATCTCTATGCGCCGCGGGTGGGGGAGGCTTTGTGGTTTCGCTGGAAAGGGAAGCCCCTGATTTTGGCGGACGAGGCGCTGCTGGGGGACGCGGCGGACCCTGAGGTGGAGGCGATCCGGAAGGCGTTTTCGTTCCGCAAGCCGCAGCCCGACTACTTTCAGGGGCCGGGGGCAGTGGAGCAATGGGCTTGGCTGGAGGTTTCGCCGCAGCACGTGTTTCGGGTGGCGGGGGTGAAGGAGCAGATGGCGGTGGGGGTGGCGCAGAACGCGGTGGGCGGGCGGCTGGGTTCCATGAGCGAGGTGGGGGCGCGGGGCCGGAGCTTTCATGGCGGGGCGGTGGACCGGCGGCCGGGCGCGGTGCGCCTGGGCCTGAACGTGGCCGAGCAGTGGGAGCGGGCGCGGCGCGAGGATCCCCTCTTTGTGTTTGTGACGGGTTGGAATGAATGGATTGCCGGGCGCTATGACGAATTTAACGGAGTGCGCCTGCCGGTCATGTTTGTGGATCAATTTGACCAGGAGCACAGCCGCGACATTGAACCCATGCGAGGGGGGCACGGCGACGACTATTACTATCAATTAGTGGGCGACATCAGGCGCTACAAGGGGGTGCGGGCGGGCCCAGCCTTGGGGGCGCGGCAAACGGTGGACCTGGCGGCGGGCTTTGCCCAGTGGGAGGCGGTGCGCCCGATTTTACTCGACGACGCCGGGGACACCGCGCCGCGCGACCACTTGGGCTACGCGGGGCACACCCGCTACGTGAACCGGAGCGGGCGCAACGACATCGTGGCGGCGCAGGTGGCGCGGGATGAACGCAGCGTCTATTTTCACGTGCAGACCCGCGCATTGCTGACGGATCCTGCGGAGCCGGGCTGGATGTTTTTATTGATGGATGGGGACGGCCGCCGGGAGACCGGCTGGGAGGGTTATGAGACCCGCTGCGGGGGGGCCGGGGCGGCGCCGGGGACGGTGCGCCTGGAGCGCTGGGGGTCGGGCGGCTGGGAGTGGCTGCGGGATATTCCGCGCGTTTGGCAGGGGCGAGACCTGCAAGTCGCGGTGCCGCGGGAGGACTTGGCGCTGGCGGCGGGCCGGGAGGTGCCGGATTTTAAATGGGTGGACCACCAACCGGAGGGCGGCACCGCCCTCGATTTTATGGACCAGGGGGATGCGGCTCCCAATGGGCGCTTCAACTGGCGCCTGGAGCCGGAGGGAGGGGCGGCTCGTCCCGCGGGGCCCTAGCGGCGCCTCCACGCAGACTGGCTTTGCCGGGGCGCTCCAACTTGGGTTCAATCCCATTTTCCTATCAAATCTTCGATGAGGGGGTTGACGGAGTGTTGGATCATTTCGGTGGCCACGCGGAGGGCGTTTTTTATGGCTAGGGGGGAGGAGGATCCGTGGGCGATGATGACCACGCCGTTGACGCCGAGGAGGGGGCTGCCGCCGTAGCTTTCGTATGACATGCGGGCGGCGGCGGCCTTGAAGGCGGGCTTGAGGAGCCCTGCTAACACCTTTCGGCCAGGGGAGGCGGTGAGTTGTTCCTTGAGGACGGCGAGGAAGGCCTTGGCGGTGCCCTCGCAGCCCTTGAGGAGGATATTGCCCACGAAGCCATCGCAGACGGCGACGTGGAGGGGGAGGTTGAGGAGGTCGCGCCCTTCCACGTTGCCGTGGAAGTTGAGTTCGGGAATTTCTTTGAGGCGGTCGAAGACGGCTTTGCTGAGTTCGTTGCCTTTGCCTTCTTCTTCGCCATTGCTCATGAGGCCGACGACGGGGCGGGCGACGCGGTGCATGGTGTGGGAGAAGACGTGGCCCATGATGGCGTGCTGCACGAGGTGGCGGGGCTTGCTGTCGACGTTGGCACCAGCGTCGATGAGGCCGCAGGTGCCGTGAAGGTTGGGCAGGGGCGAGAGGATGCCGGCGCGCTCCACGCCTTCGAGGGTGCGCAGTTTGACGGTGGCCACGGCCACCGCGGCGCCAGTGTGGCCGGCGCTGACGACGGCTTGGGCGTCGCCGCGCTTCACGAGGTCGGTAGCTACGGCGATGCTGCTGTCTTTTTTTTGTCGGAGGGATTTTACGGCGCTGTCGGTCATTTCGACGACCTCGGAGGCGTGAACGATGACGGCGCGGGGGTCGGAGAATTTCATGGCATCCATGGCCGACTGGAGCTGCGCGGCGTCGCCGACGAGATAGAGAGTGGTGATAGCCGAATATTCGGCTAGGGCCAAGCGGGCGCCCTCCAGGAGGTGGCCTGGGGCGAAATCGCCGCCCATGGCGTCGAGAGCAATTTTCATAGCAAAAAATAAGTGGCGCGGGAAGTGCGGCATCGCGATTTAGCGAGGAATGAGGGATCCGGCAAGGGGAAGCGCGCTGGGGGGATTCCCGGTTTGCTTTCGCGGCGCGGCGGGTGGAAGGTGGGGGATGCCTGACGATGCGGACCGCCCCTGCGCTGACGAATCTTCTCTGGAGGGGGCGCCGCCGCGGCGGGGGCCGCTGGGGCCGCGGGAGCGGATGGATGGAGGGTGCCTGGCACTGATGATGCTAGGGTTTGTGGGGATATTTGCGATGCCGGCTTTTTTTCTGTTGGGGGGAGCGCCGCTGATCATTCCGCTGATCACGCTGTTCATGTTGGCATTGGTGACTCCCTTTTTGAATCCGGCGGAGCGGAAATCGCGGCGGGCGCGCTGGGTGGGGCGGCTGGTGGTATTTCTGGTTTTGGCTTTGTCGCTGGGGGCGGCGTGGGCGGCGATTTTTCTGGGGGAGGCGCCGCTGCTGCGGGAGTAGGCGGGGTGGGGCGGGGGATTTCTGGCGGAAAATGGTCTTTACCCGCAGAGGCGGGCAGGCTATGCGAGGGGGATGAATGCAGGTCTTTTACTGAAGTGCGGATTGGCCGGGGTGGCGCTGGCGATGCTGGGCCCGGTGGGGTGTCGTCCGGCGGGGCCTGGGGGCGCCAGTTCTGGGGAGCTGAAGGTGGGCAAATTTGTGGTCTTGGGGACGCGGACCGACAACGCGGATTTTACGGTGGCCAAGCAGAATGCGGAGAATACCCTGCAACTGCATCCGGACTTGGCGGGCATGGTGGGGATTTATGCGTATAATGGGCCGAAGTCGGTGGAGGCCTTGCGGGAGGCGCAGAAGAACGGCCGAGATGTATTGGGCAAGGTTAAGGTTTTTGGGTTTGATGGGCTGGAGGAGTCGCTGGAGGCGATTGAGGCGGGGCACCTGGAGGGCACGGTGGTGCAGCAGCCCTTTGAGTTTGGCTATCAATCGATGAAAATCCTCAAGGATCTGGTGGAAGGGCGCCCGGCGCCGGGCCAGAACGGCTTGTTGGACATACCGGTGCAGGTGGTCACGAAGGAGAATGTGGCGGCTTACCGCAGTGAGGTGAAGGCCCGGTTGGCCCTGGCGAAGTCGGAGGTTCCGGCGGGGGGCGCGCCGCTAAAGTTTGCCTTTGTGTCGAACAACCAGGGTTCTTTTTGGGAGGAGGCGCGGGCGGGATGCCTCAAGGCGGAGGCGGAGCTGGGAGTTGGGGTGGATTTCCAAATGCCGGCGCTGCAGGAGGCGGCGGAGCAGAACCGCATCATTGAAAGCTTGCTTCAGAAGGGGGAGATCAAGGGCATGGCCATTTCGGTGGTTTCGCCGGAGAGCCAAGGGGAGTTGCTGGCGCGGGTGGCCGCTAAAATGCCGCTGGTGACGCACGACAGCGATGCTCCTGCGAGTCCGCGCCGGGTCTACCTGGGGACGAACAACTACGCGGCGGGCCGGGCCCTGGGCAAATTGGTCAAAGCGAGGCTGCCCGAGGGCGGCAAGTTGATGATTTTTGTGGGCAGCGTCGATGCCAGCAATGCCGCGGAGCGCCAGCGCGGCCTGGTGGAGGAACTAGCCGCGCCCTGACCAGTCCCGGCGGGCGCTTCGGCAAGCGAGGAGCGGAGGAGCTTTTGGCCCGCTCAGATCATTTTGTGAAAAACAGATATGCAGCTGAACCTGGCCTGAGGGGGCTCGCTGCATTGCTATAACTCATGGTCGCTTGTACGATGTCTGCCCCTTTGTTGGAAGCCGTGGCGCTCTGGAAGCGCTTTCCGGGGGTGCAGGCCCTTGCGGAAGTGAGCGCTCGTTTTGGCGCCGGGGAGGTAGTGGCGGTGATGGGCGAAAACGGGGCGGGGAAGAGCACTCTGATGAAGGTTTTGGCGGGGGTGCATGCGCCGGATGCGGGAGAGATCCGCTGGGAGGGTCGGGCGGTGCGGATGGCTGGGGTGGCGCAGGCGGAGGCGCTGGGGATTGCCTTCATCCACCAGGAGTTGAATTTGTGTGAAAACCTCAGTGTGGCGGAAAACATCATGTTGGGGCGGGAGCCGCGCTGGGGCGGGTGCTGGCTGGACCGGAGGGCTTTGCGGGAGCGGGCGCGCGGGGCGCTGGAGCGGGTGGGGTTGGCGGTGGCGCCGGAGGTGCTGGTGGAGTCGCTTTCGATTGGGCAGCGGCAGATGGTGGAGATTGCGCGGGCGCTGGCGCGGGAGGCGCGCTTGGTGATCATGGATGAGCCCACCAGCAGCCTGACGAGCGGGGAGGCGGAGCGGCTTTTTGGGGTGGTGGGAGAATTAAAAGCGCAGGGCTTGGGGGTGGTTTTTATTTCCCATCGGCTGCGGGAGGTGGAGGCGGTGGCGGACCGGGTGGTGGTGCTGAAGGATGGGCGCAACAGCGGGAGTTTGCGCCGGGGCGAGATCGGGGCGGAGCGGATGGTGCAGTTGATGGTGGGGCGGGACCTCGACCCGGCGCGGCGGCGCCCCTGGGAAGTGGCGACGGGGGCGGTGCGGCTGGAGGTGGCGGGTTTGCGGACGCGGGCTTGGCCCGGGCAGGCGGTCTCGTTTGCGGTGCGGGCTGGGGAGATTGTGGGGCTCGCGGGTTTGGTGGGGGCGGGGCGCAGCGAATTGGCGCGGGTGGTGGCGGGAGTGGACCGGGCCGTGGGAGGGGCGGTGCGGGTCGATGGGGTGGCGCTGCCGCCGGGGCGGGTGGGGGCGGCGGTGGCGGCGGGTTTGGCGCTGGCGCCGGAGGACCGCAAGGAACAGGGGATTTTTTTGGAGATGTCGATTTTGGAAAACCTGGCCCTGCCTGGGTTGGGGCGGATGCAGCGGGGTGGTTTTGTGCGGTCGGGGCAGGTGGCGGCGCTGGGAGCGCGGATGCGGGACCTGTTGGGGATCCGCGCGGCTGGGTTGGAGCAGGCGGCGGGCCTGCTGTCGGGGGGGAACCAACAGAAGGTGGTTTTGGCGAAGTGGTTGGCGCTGGGACCGAAGGTATTGGTATTGGACGAGCCGACGCGCGGGGTGGACGTGGGGGCCAAGGCGGAGATTTACCGGGTGGTAGAGGAGTTGGCGGCGGGCGGGGCGGCGGTCTTGATGATTTCCAGCGATCTCGAAGAAGTGCTGCGACTATCCGACCGGGTTTTGGTGATGCACGAGGGTCGGCTGGCTGGGGAGGTGGGGCGTGCGGCGTTGAGCGAGGAAGCGGTCATGGCCTTGGCCACCGGAACATTTTGCCCATGAAACAGTTGCTGCACAATCATTCGAAGACTTTGCTCATTTTAGCGCTGCTTGGGGTGCTGACGCTGGTGTGCGGAGCGCTGGAACCGCGGTTTCTGTCGCCGGACAGCCTGGGGATGGTATTAAAATATGCGGGTCTCTTTGGGGTGATCGCGTTAGGGGTGAGTTTTGTGATATTGACGGGGGGGATCGACCTTTCGATTGGATCCTGGGTGGGGCTGAGCGCGGTGTTGTATCCGGTGCTGCTGAAAAATGGGCTGGGGATGGGGGCGGCGGCGGCGGCGATCGCCGGGCTGTCGGTGGGGGCGGGGCTGCTGCACGGGCTGCTGGTGACGCGGCTCAACCTGCAGCCTTTTTTGGTGACCCTGTGCGGGCTTTTTATTTACCGGGGCCTAGCGCGGGTCCTGGGGGGCGGCCGGGAGCAGATCCTGGGGGCGGACCAGGAATGGCTCCGGGACGCCCTGGTGTTGGGGCGCCCCGTGGCGGGCTGGCCAGTGCCGTCGGTTTTTGTATTGATGGTGGGTCTGGCGGCGGGGGCGGCAGTGTTCTTAAATCTGACGGTGACGGGGCGGCGGCTGCTGGCGACGGGGCGCAATGAGCAGGCGGCGCGCTATTGTGGAATCGACACCGTGCGGCTGCGGGTGCTCGCCTACGTGTTGTGCTCCCTGTTGGCGGGTTTGGGGGGAGTGCTGTTTCTCTTGGACGCGCGCTCCGCTTTGGGCTCGTCGTTTGGCAATTCCTACGAATTGTGGGCCATTGCAGGGGCGGTGTTGGGGGGCTGCAGCCTGAGGGGCGGGCAGGGGGCGGTGGCCGGAGTGGTGCTGGGGAGCGTGATGGTGGCGGAGGTCCGGCAGGCGGTCTTTTTTGTGGCGGGGGACGAGTGGAAGGAGTTTGTCATTGGCGTCTTCATCCTGGCGGGGGTGATGGCGGACGAGGCCTTCGCGCGCTGGATGGCGGCGCGGCGGGTGCGGGCCTGAGGAGCGGGGCCCCCCGGGCTCAGTCGCAGTTAAAGCTTGACCGTTTGTGGCCAGGGTGGCAGATGTGTCCGCAAATCTTACTAAGCTTTTAACTTACCTCTGCCCCGGGAAGATTCCGAGATTCCTCCCCAGCCTCTTTCTCAGGAAAAACATGATTAAACTATCGAAACTTATTGGGGCACTTTGCGCGGTGGGCGGCGGCACTTTGCAGGCGGGAGTGTCGGCGGCGACCCCGGCGGCGGTTCCAGATGAGGAAGTGGCGGCGCGGCCCCTGATCAGCTACGACTATGCGCAGGCGATGTACTCCCACGTTTGGCTGGAGGACGGGTTGTTGGGGAGTGGTTCCTTCGAGGACCAGGACGGGTACGCGCTTTCCTGGCAGCATCCTCTGGCTGAGCGCTTTTACGGCTTTGGGGGGGTGGGGCAGCTGTTTTCCAGCGATGCGGTGGCGCTGGGGCCGATGCTTTTGGACGGGGAGATGCGCTCTTTTAATGCCTTGCTGGGAGCGGGGCTGCACTTGCCGGTGACCCACGGGATCGACTGGATTTTTCAGGTGGGGGGAACCTACAATCGGTCGCGGGTGGATGTGGCGGGGAGCACGCCGATGGGTTTGCCGTATTCCTATGAAGATGCGGTCACGAGCGATGGTTTTGGGGTGCAGGCGGCGACGGGTTTTCGCATGGCGGTGAACCACTGGTTGGAAGTGTCGCTGCTGTATCCCTTGGCGTGGTCGAAGCTGGACTCGGAGGTGCTGCGACAAAAGCTTGAGGAGAAGCGCCGCGCGGAGCATTCGGTTTTTGGGTCGGTGATTTTCCGCAAGCTTGGCGGGGGTCCATTTGACCTGGCGCTCACGGCGCTGGTTTCCGAAAACGCCCGGCGGATCAGCGCGGGGTTGCGCCTGAATTTTTAAGCCGCAGAGGACTGCGCTTTGGCGCGGGCCCCGGTTGGAGGGCGATTGAGCGCGCCGTTGGGCGGGCGCGGGCGGATTCGGGGCTGATTTTGCCGGATTCGTCAATGAGTGGTCGACGCAGGTGGTAGGCTGGGAGAGAGAGAAGGTTTTCTGCAATACTATGCGCGCTTTGAGACACAAAAAATTCTGGGGGTTGCTGGGGCTGCTGGGGCTGGTGGCTTGGGGGAGCTGGCGCTGGGTGGGGGGGCGGCCAAGCGGGGCCCCCGCGGCGGCGGAGATGGCCTGGCAAGGGGAGGCGCCGCAGCGCCGTGTCACGGAAGCGGTGGAGGTGTTCAAGAAGGCGTTTTGGCGCCTGCCAGGGGCGGGGGACCAAATCGTGCACGCGGAGCGCTTTGAGTGGAGCGACGCGGGCGGGTTGACCAAGCTGCGGTGGTTTTTGGAGGTCAAGCCTTCTCCGGAGTTGCTCAAATACCTGCGGGACGACAACGCTTTCGGGCTGGCTCCCGCGGCGGAGGTTCGCCCACCCGACGAGCGGCCCGCTTGGTTCCAATTTCAAGCCGACGAGGTCAAGGGGATGCAATCGCCGGGCGGGCAGTTGCAGCTGATTTTTAGGGAGCGCGACCAAACCCTTTTCGCCACCGGTGCGGGGCGCGGCTTTCAGCGCGGGGCCCCGGAGCCGCCTCCGGTCCAGGCCGGTCCTTCGACCCCAGGGCGCCTGCCTGCGGCGGCCCCCCCGGCACCGCCAGCGCCCCCGCGGTGAGGGATTTTGGGCGGCGTTATTAACAATACTATAAAATAATATAATAAAAGGAGTAGACAGGAGTGACTGCTGTGATAGTCAGATATTCTTAATTTCTTGGCGCGCCTCCACTTTACTGGGTTTATTTCCAAAATTTCTACTCCAGAAAATGAAATTATTGGACGCAATGCTGGTTGGGTGTGGGCGGCGTGGCTGGGGCCTTTGGGTGGCCTTATTTCTGGGTAGCGGGGGGGCGAGCGGGGCGTTTCCGCCGACTCCGCACGAGGCGCTTGATGGGATGGCGCGCGACCAGGTGGGCATAGCGGTGAGCCAAAACCGCCGCGGAACGAGCTTTTACACCGGCAATGCGGTGGCTGCCCAGGGCCTGTTTAGCCTAGAGGCTTCGATAAATGGGACCTTGTTTTATCCGATTGAAGTAGCGGGGACGCTGCGGGCGGGGTCGCCCGATTGCCAGGCCCGCGCGGTGCCGACTCCGGCCGCTCCTAATACCTTTTACCGATTGACCGTCCGATGAAAAAGATCCTTTGCGCGTGCAGTTCGCTTTTGCTGGTGGCACCGGCGCTGGCCCAATGGCAGACCACCAACTACGCCCTGAAAGGGGGGTGGAATTCGATTTACCTGCACGGAGATGCCAGCCACGTGGCACCGGAACAGCTGTTGGCAAACAACCTGGAAGTGTTGGAAGTGTGGCGCTGGAATCCCAATCCCACCCAGGTGGGGTTCACGAGCACCCCGCTGTTGCCGAGCAATGGGACCCCGGAATGGAGCAAGTGGGTGCGGGGGGCGGCCTCGGGCAATTCCCTGGCGAGCTTAAGCGGGCAGGCGGCGTACTTAGTGCGGTGCAGCGGGGCGGCGAGCGCGAGTTCGACGCTCTCGATTCCGCAGCGGCCGCTGCCGCCGCGGAGCACCTGGGTGCGCAACGGGGCCAATTTTTTGGGTTTTCCGAGCAGCAAGGCCGCCGGCGGCTTCCCTACGATTGCCCGGTACTTTGCCACCTTCCCGGCGGCGATCGCAGCCAGTACCAAGATTTTTAAATACATCGGGGGAGAACTCAGCGCCACCAACGCGATGCACGTATTTTCGCCCAACCTTGAGGCGCTGGACCGCAACCAGGCCTATTGGTTTTCCTCCGAAGTGGTGGGCAATTTCTACGCCCCAGCGCAGATCACGCTGTCGGGCGGCGAGGGTTTGGCCTTCGGTCGGCGCGGCTCAGTGATCACGGCCCGGGTGATCAATCGCAGCGCCGCGCTGCTGTCGCTCCGGATCGCGCCGGTGGTCTCCGACAGCCCGCCCGTAGGCCAGGAGTTCATCGCCGGGCCGGTGCCGCTGACGCGCCGGACGCTGGACTATCAGGCCAAATGGGTGGAGACGCCCATCGTCGCCGCTTACGAGGAAGTCATCGCGCCCAACGCCAGCGTCGAGCTGAGCTTTGGCATTGACCGCAGCAAGATGACCTCTCGCCGGGCAAACGCTTTGTATGCCTCGTTGCTGCGCTTCACGGATTCCGGAAACCTTTTTGATATCCTCATGCCCGCCACGGCGCGGCGGAGCACGCTGGCGGGACTCTGGGTCGGCGAGGCCACGGTCGCAGCGGTGGAAAGCAAGCCCCAGGCGGATGCGGTGAAGCCCGCGGGCAGCTCGTTCCCGCTGCGCTACTTGATCCATGTGGCGGACGACGGGACCACCCGGGTGCTTTCCCAGGTTTTTATGGGCCCGATGGCGGCCGCGCCGCACGACTTCGGCTTGTGCCTGAGCGAGGCTGGCTTGAAGGCCGATGCCAAATCCGCCGCCCGCCGCATCGTCGCCACCCACATGCCGCTGGATTTGGCGCTGGGCGGCACCGGCAACTTTGGCATGGGCAGCAGCCTGGCCTGTACCATCGCCACGCCTTTCGACGATCCGACCAACCCCTTCGTCCACCAGTATCACCCGGACCACGACAACAAGAGCGGCCAGACCGCGCTCGTGGCCGGACAGGAAAGCTACACCGTGACGCGCGCCGTCACCTTCACCTTCACCGCCGCGCCCCCTGCGGGCGGCAGCGCTACCGGATGGGGCAGCAGCGTCATCGGCGGCACCTATGGCGAGGTCGTCAGCGGCCTGCACCGGGACAGTGTCGGCGTCGGCACTGGGGACGGACTCCGCCTCACCGGCACCTTCGAACTCCGCCGCGCCTCGGAACTCGGCACTCTCAATCCCTGATCTTTTCAGCAGAAGCGCCACCCTCCACCGCTGACCCCACCCTTCTCAAAACTCGTATGAAACTCCGCCATCTGCCCTCCTTGTGCGCCGCTCTGCTGGCGCTGTGTCCCACCTTCGCCACCGCGCAAACCAGCACCGCGCAAACCAGCGCCGTCCCGGGCTTCATCAGCTACCAGGGCCGGGTGGTGGATGGGGCGGGAGCCAACGTCGGCAAAGACACCCCGGTCAACCGCACCGTCATCTTCCGCATTTGGGACAACCCCTCCTCCACCAACGCCGCCAACCTCATCTACTCCGAGGCCCAGACCGTCACGGTTTCCGAAGGCGAGTTCAGCGTGCTCGTCGGTCAGGGCGTGGCCAACCTCACCCAGACCTTCGGCTACTCCGAATCCGGACCTGACAAAAAGCTGGCGGATTTCAGTACAGCCTTCAATGGCAGCGCCCGCTATCTAGGCGTGACCGTGGCCGCCGCCGCCACCATTGCCACCACCGACAATGAAATCACCCCGCGCCAGCAGATCGTCTCCACCGCCTTTGCCATGCGGGCCAAGTTCGCCGAGAGCATCGGCAGTTCCTCCGACCTCACGCTCACTCCGCTCAGCGGCACCGCCAGCAACTACGGCCTCGGCTGGTATGGCACCGGCCGCCTGTTCGGCACCACGGCTGTGGACGGTCCGGTCCTCTACGGAAATGCCGGCGGCGCGCTCGGCTCTACTGCCAGTGGCACTTATAATACCGCTCTCCGCTGGGATGCCAGCGGCCGCGTCGGCATC
>CANHIJ010000020.1 GCA_947460575.1 Verrucomicrobiales bacterium
AGGCCAAGTAGATCGCAAGGACGGCAAGGGCTAAACTCCAGGCGAGGCGCCGCTGGGCTGCGGGGCTCATGGTTGACCTCCCGGGTGCAGGGCGATGCGGCTGGGCGAGGGGCAGCGGCGGCGCAGAAACCACCATAGGCCCGCCATGTCCACGAGCGGGCGCCACCACATGGCGCCGAGGCCGTACTTGGAGAGGCCGCTGTGGCGGGCGCGGTGGTGCACGGGTTCCTCGACCACGACAAAGCCGGCGCCTTTGGCCAAAGCGGGCATGAAGGAATAGAGGGTGCGCAGCGGCAAATAGGCCTCGCGCACCTCCCGGCGGAATACTTTGAGGGCGCAGCCGGTGTCGGTCATGCCGTCCCCCAGGACGCGGGAGCGCACCGCATTGGCCAGGCGCGACATGCGGCGTCGGAGGGGGGAATCTTGGCGCTGGGCCCGCACTCCGCCCACGTAATCGGCTTGGGCGAGGCGCGCCACGAGGCGGGGCAAATCGGTGGGGTCGTTTTGGCCGTCGCCGTCCAAGGTCATGAAAATCTGGCCCTGGGCGGCCTGGAAGGCCCAAAATAGTCCGGCGGCCTGGCCCTGGTTTTGAGCGAAGCGGACCACGCGGCACTGCGGCCAGAGGCGGGCCGCGGTTTCCAGGGCGGCCGCGGTGCCGTCTCCGCTGCCGTCGTCCACGCAGAGCACCTCATAGCTCTGGCCCATGCCGTCGAGCACGGCCCGCAATTCTTGAAGCAAAGGGGGGGCGGCCGCCTCTTCGTTGTAGAAGGGGACAATCGCCGAGAAATAGGGGGAGCCACTATTCTTCATGGAGGAAGCCCAACCTTACACCCATTGCCGCTGCTTTGCAGCCCCCTCGTGGTGACCTTTTTGTTTTAGGGGAAAGGGAAGCGGGGGCTGAGGGGCCCGCTTCCTTTAAGTTGCCTTGATCTTTTCACTCCCGTGGGCAAGCTCCCCTTTTTCTGACTGACCCCACCGGCCATGCCGTCCAAACGCCCTCCTTCCTCGCCTCCTGATCCCTCGGACGACCAGCTTTCCCTCGATCTAGCGGGATCCGCGGGGCCCCCGATTGCGGAAGGGGAGGGCGGGGCGGCGCGGGAAGCAGGGGAGGAGGTGGCGGGTCCGCCGCGGGCGGCGGGGCATTTGGCGGCGAGTTCTTTTGGGCGCGAGGGCACCCCGCTGCGGCTGAACCACATTGGGGAGATGTACGGGCATTGGTTTTTGGACTACGCCAGCTACGTGATTTTGGAGCGGGCGGTGCCGCACTTGAACGACGGCTTGAAGCCGGTACAGCGGCGCATTCTCCACGCCATGGAGCGGATGGACGACGGCCGCTTTAACAAGGTGGCGAACATCGTGGGGGAGACCATGAAATACCACCCGCACGGCGACTCCGCCATCAACGAAGCCTTGGTGGGGCTGGGCCAAAAAAACCTGTTGGTGGACACGCAGGGGAACTGGGGGAACATCCTGACGGGCGACGACGCCGCGGCGGGCCGCTACATTGAAGCTCGCCTGTCTAAATTCGCCCTCGAAGTCCTCTTCAACAGCCGCCTCACCACGTGGGCTTCCTCGTACGACGGCCGCAATCCCGAACCGGTCAACTTTCCCGCTAAATTCCCCATCCTCCTGGCCCAGGGCGTGGAAGGCATCGCCGTCGGCCTGGCCTGTAAAATTCTGCCGCACAATTTCAACGAGTTGATCGACGCCTGCATGGAGGCCCTGCGGGGCAATCCCTTCACGCTCGTCCCCGACTTTCCCACTGGGGCCATCATGGACGCCAGCGAGTACCAGGATGGGCTGCGCGGCGGAAAAATCCGGGTGCGTGCCCGCATCGAGGAGGTCCCCAAGAAAAAAGGCCTGCTGCGCATCACCGAAATTCCCTTCGGCACCACCAGCGGCGGCCTGATCGACTCCATTCTCTCGGCCAACGACAAGGGGAAGATCAAGATCGCCAAGGTCGAGGACATGACCGCGGAGAAGATTGAAATTTTGGTCCACCTCGCGCCCGGCACCGAGGGCGACGACATGCTCAAGGCCCTCTACGTCTTCACCGACTGCGAGGTCAGCATTTCTCCCAATAGCGTAGTCATCCGCGACGACAAGCCGGCCTTCCTTTCGGTGAGCGAGTTGCTCAAGCACTGCGCGGCCCAGACCAAGGAACTGCTCCGCCTGGAATTGGAGATGCGGCTCTCCGACCTCGACGAGAAGTGGCACTTTTCTTCCCTGGAGAAGATTTTTATCGAGAAGCGGATTTACCGGGACATCGAGGAATGCACCACTTGGGATGCGGTGATGGTGGCTATCTGGAAGGGGCTCAAGCCCTATCTGGTGCTGCTGCGCCGGGAAGTGAGCGACGACGACGTGAAAAGCCTCACGGAAATTAAAATCAAGCGCATCTCCAAATTCAACTCCTTCGAGGCCGACGAATACCTGCGCGGCCTGGAAGCGCAAATCGAAGAGGCCCGCGGGCACCTCGCCCAGTTGACCCGCTACACCATCCACTGGTTCAAGGAACTGAAGCGCAAATACGGAGCCTCCCGCCTGCGCCGCACCGAAATCACCACCTTCGACCGCGTCGCCGCCAGCGCCGCCGCCGTGGCCACCGAAACCCTCTACATCCAGCGCGCCGAAGGCTACATCGGCTACGGGATCAAGCGCGGCGGCGAAGCCCTCTTCAAGTGCTCCCGCCTCGACGACATCATCGTTTTCCTGGACGATGGCACGGTGCGCGTCAGTCGCGTCAGCGAAAAAGCCTTCTTTGGAGCCAACCCCATCCACGTGGCCCTCTTCGACCGCGAGGCCGCCCCAGTCTATACCCTCTTCTATCGAGACGGTTCTAAGGGTCGCCTCTACGCCAAGCGCTTCACCATGGGCGGCGTCACCCGCGATACCGTTTACGACCTCACCAAGGGCGCCAAGGGCTCCAAGGTCTTCTACTTCGCGGTCCACGCCAGCGAAGCCGAGTCCAATGCCCTCCAGTTGGTCGTCCACCTCCAGCCCGCCCCCCGCCTTCGCAAATTGGAGATCGAGGTCAACATGGCCGAGCACGGCGTCAAGTCGCGCAGCGCCCAGGGCAGCGCCGTGGCAGAAACCAGCGTCAAGCGGGTCGCCCGGCGCCGCTAGGACAGGGGCGCGGCGGGACTTCCACTACGCTTTCGCGTAGATTATAAAGTATTGCAGATTGTAACAATGGGCTAAATTTCATGAAAAGCGACTCATTCGCGCCCCTCATGCCGCCCAACCCCGAACTCATCCCCCAGCGCTGGCCCCAGTTGCGACCCGCGCGCGGCCTCGCGGCGCGGCGCCGATGCCGCACAGGCACCAGCATGGGTCAGGGAATGCGGGGGGTGGCGGGATGGCCCCAGGCGCCGTTCGCTGCGGAAACTTTGTCCGCTAAACCCCCGCGCCCGCTGCCGCGCCTCGGCGCCGAACCCGTGCCGGTAGGCGAGGGCCCGGATCTAGGCTCGCCTTTCCACTTCGCTCCGCGGGAACAGCCAGCGCGCGATCGCGCCGGCCCTCCTCCTCGTGGCCCGAGCCGATGCCCCGAGCGCCGCCGACGAGGCCCGCCTCGAAAAGCTCGGCGAAAGCGCCCGCTCGCTAGGGCCTCCGCGCCCTTTTCGCTCCAGATCCCCCCAGCGGAGGGCCGCCCCGACTCGAGGCGGGGAAACGCCATTTTGCCGGAATGTGAAAAGAAAAAGTGTTGACTTCATTTTGAGACTCATTAACGTATTGTGCACGAAGATTCTAGGTTCAACGGATTTTGAATCCGCCGCCTCCGCCAGATTCCCTCTGTTGGCCCTAGAGTCCTCACAAGCGTTCTCCTCAATTCTACACACCATGATCAAAAAATTCATCCCTCTCAGCCTCGCGCTGGGCTTCGCGCTCACCGGCGTTTCCTCCGCTGCCATCGTCGGCGGCGACACCGGTACCTACACCTTCACTTCTTCTGTGATTGGTGCGGCTACTTCTGCAGGTGCTGGCACTACCTTCAGCCTTCAGCAGTTTAACGCCTCGAGCCTAGGTTTCCTAACCGGGGTTCGGGTTGATTTGGAACTCAATGGCTGGACCGGCGTCTACTCTTTCACTCCTGATGCTGGGAATGGGGACATCTTAAGCACCAGCAACGGAAGAGCTACTCCTAGTATCGTTTTTGCAACCAATCCAGCTTCTGGTTTCCCTGGTACCGGGAACAAAGTATCGGCGACCGTCTCGCAAAATATTGTCGCGACCGACACGAATTACACTACAAATACCACTGGCATTACGTCAGCATTTCCTGCCGCTACAGGCAGCTCTTTTTATGAGGACAACACGCCTACTGCGCTCGCCTGGGCGACGACCAACGGGATGATCGGAGGAGGAACCTTCGACTTGAAGTACGCCAGTTCCAAAGCACAGACTTTTGATACTGTTGACGGAACTTTGACGGGTGGGCTTAGCGGCAACCTTAAGGCCTTCGTGACCTACACCTACACGGCCTACACCCCAGAGCCAGCCGGCCTCCTCTTGGGCGGTGCCCCGGCCTTGCTGGGTGCAGCCCACTTGATGCGCCGCCGCCGCCGCTAGTGTCCCCGAGCCAGGACAGGACCTTGTGGGGGTCTTCACTTCCTGCTCTTTGATTCTTCATTTTCCCACCGGGAGATCCTAAGTTCGCTTGGGTCGCCCGGTGGGTTCTCTGTTTCTAGGGCCTAAGGTCTCCCGTGCTTAAACCTAAAATCGTGAGTTGACTGTCTTATTCGGTGGGCGCGGGAGGCTTTTTCCTGGCGCGTGGGCCTTTTTGGGGCTCTAGCGCTGGCACCCCTGCCGGGGAGCGGGTCCCCTTGGGACGAGGATCCGGTGGTGTCGCTTCGCTCGCCACCGGCTACACGCTGGGATGCCTCCGGCATCGCCGCCCGGCATGTCCACCGGTCACCATGTTGGGGGATTATGACCGCGAAAGGGACTCACCCAATGGGTGAGTCTTCTGAGGCGAAAAAACGGGATCATCCCCCGTCCTCCTCATGAAAAAAGGCCGCATGGTCGCGTTTCAACTCCCGGTTTTAGCTTAAAAGAAGCCGGGGCTATGGCAGGATGAAGCCGCCCTGCCTGCCGACGAAGCAGTCCCTGACCGCGGCGGGGCGGGCGCAGCGTGAAGCGGAGCACAGCTTGTGAGGAAAAGGGTCAGTCTTGGGGGGCCGCGCGTGTTGCCCGCTGGGGCTCCCAGAGGAGCGGTGCGGGAGGGGCGGAGTCCCCTGGGACCATTTTCCTCGGATCCTGGGGCCTGCCGGTTCCCCGGTCCCCCCGGCACCCAGAGAAAGTGCGGCGCCGAGGGAATCGGCGCCGCACTTGCAATTGCCCTCGGGGAGGGCGGTTATTTGGGGGGGCGGCTGGCGCTATTCGGCGACGCCGGCGGCGGCTTCTTCGGCGGGGGGCGGGCTTTCTTCGCTGACGCTGAATTTGAGGCTCTTTTCCCCTTCGCGCCGAGTGATGGAGACGGTGTCGCCCTCCTTGATGTCGCCGCGCAGGAGGTGCTCCGCGAAGGGGTCCTCGAGGTAGCGCTCGACGGCGCGGCGCATCGGCCGGGCGCCGTAGGCGGGGTCGTAGCCCTCGGCGATGAGGAGTTCCTTGGCGGTCTGGTCGAGTTGGACCTCGATTTTCTTGTCGCGGACGCGCTTGAGGACTTTGTTGATTTCGAGGTCGACGATTTGGACGAGGTCCTCTTTTTCGAGCATGTGGAAAACGATGAGGTCGTCGAGGCGGTTGAGGAACTCGGGCTTAAAGTGCTTTTTGGCTTGTTCCTCGATTTTGTCCTTCATGGAGGCGAAGTCGTGCTTGTCGGTGCCGATGGCGCCGAAGCCCATGAGATTTTGCTTTTTGATCAGCTCCGCTCCCACATTGGAAGTCATGATAATGATGGTATTGCGGAAGTCGATCTTGCGGCCGAAGCTGTCGGTGATGGTGCCTTCTTCGAGGACTTGGAGGAGGAGGTGCATCACGTCGGGGTGGGCTTTTTCGACTTCGTCGAAGAGGACGACGCTGTAGGGGCGGCGGCGCACGGCCTCGCTGAGTTGACCGCCTTCCTCGTAGCCGACGTAGCCGGGCGGGCTGCCGATGAGGCGGCTGGCGGTGAACTTTTCCATGTACTCCGACATGTCGATCTGGATCAGGGAATCGGGATCGCCGAACATGAATTCCGCGAGGTTGCGGGCTAAGAAGGTTTTGCCGACGCCGGTGGGGCCGAGGAAGAGGAAGCTGCCGATGGGGCGGCGGGGGTCCTTGAGGTCGGCGCGGCTGCGGCGGAGGGCCTTGCTGATGGCGATGACGGCTTGGTCTTGACCGATGACGCGGCCCTTGAGCTCTTCCTCCATGCGGAGGAGCTTGGCGGTTTCCTTTTGCTCCATGCGGTTGAGGGGCACCCCGGTCCACTTGGAAATCACGGCCATGATGTCCTCCAAGCCCACGGTGACTTTTTTCTCCTCGTTGCTGGCGCGCCAGGTTTCCATGACGGTTTCGAGCTGTTTGCGGGCGTTGCGCTCGGTGTCGCGGAGGGCGGCGGCTTTTTCGAAGTCCTGTTCCTTGATGGCGCCCTCTTTTTCGATGCGGATGCGCTCGATTGCGGCTTCGATTTCTTTGACCTCGGGGGGGCGGGTCATGGCGCCGATGCGGGCGCGGGCGCCGGCTTCGTCCATGATATCGATGGCCTTGTCAGGGAGGAAGCGGCCGGTGAGGTAGCGGGAGGAGAGCTTGACGGATTGCTCAATCGCTTCGGCGGTGTAGATAGCTTTGTGGTGGGCCTCGTACTTGTGCTTGATGCCCATGAGGATCTTGGTGGCGTCCTCTTCGGTGGGTTCGTTGACCTTGACGGTCTGAAAGCGGCGCTCCAGGGCGGCGTCCTTTTCGATGTACTTGCGGTACTCGTTGAGGGTGGTGGCGCCAACGCACTGCATTTCGCCGCGGCTGAGGGCGGGCTTGATGATGTTGCTGGCGTCCATGGCGCCTTCGGCGGAGCCGGCGCCGACGATGGTGTGGAGTTCGTCGATGAAGAGGATGACGTTTTTGGCGCGGCGGATTTCGTCCATCACGGCCTTGATGCGCTCCTCGAATTGGCCGCGGTATTTGGTGCCGGCGACCATGAGGGCGAGGTCGAGGGTGATGACCTTTTTGTCGCGGAGGATTTCGGGGACGTTGCCGGCGACGATCTCCTGGGCGAGGCCCTCCACGATAGCGGTTTTGCCGACGCCGGCTTCGCCGATGAGGACGGGGTTATTTTTGGTGCGGCGGCAGAGGATTTGGATGACGCGCTCGATTTCGTCGGCGCGGCCGATCACGGGATCGAGTTCAGCCTTCTGGGCGAGTTCGGTAAGGTCGCGTCCAAAGGCTTTGAGGGCGGGGGTTTTGCTGTCCTTTTTGGCGGTGCCGGGGGTTCCGGCAGAGGCCTCTTGGAAGCCTTCTTCCTCCTCGGTTTCTGGGGGGGTAAAATTGGGGTCGAGTTCCTTGAGGATTTCGTTGCGGGTGCGCTCGATGTCGATTTCGAGGCTTTTGAGGACGTGGGCGGCGACGCCTTCGCCTTCGCGGAGGAGGCCGAGGAGGATGTGTTCGGTGCCGACGTAGCTGTGGTTGAGGGCGCGGGCTTCCTTGCTGGCGAGGGCCAGGACCTTTTTGACGCGGGGAGTGTAGGGGATGTTGCCGACCATTTTTTGCTCCTGGCCGGAACCAACGTGCTCTTCGACTTTCATGCGCACGGTTTCCAACTCGAGGCCCATTTTCATGAGGACGTTGACGGCGACGCCCTGGCCGAGCTTGATGAGGCCGAGGAGGAGGTGCTCGGTGCCGACGTAGTTGTGGTTGAAGCGGTCCGCTTCCTTGCGGGCAAGGGCGAGGACCTGCTGGGCTCGGGGAGTGAAGTTGTTCATCATCGGAATGAGTTGAGGTTGCGGATTGCGGGGGGAGCAACTCGCAGGCGGCGGCCCATGTTTTGAGCTTAGCCGCCCGCGCGGGGCAATTCAAGGGGTGGACTGGAAATATCTGTCGGCCGCATGAAGGAGCGGCCTGGAGGGGGTGATTTGCTGGAGAGATATGAGCAGAAACCATTCCCGGGCCTGGACCGAGATCCCCAGGGGGCTCGCAGCGGGGGAAATTGGTTGGAGAGGGCTTGCCGGGAGGGCGGCCCGGGGCGGCGGCCGCGGCCAAAGTGGCGCAGGGCTGGAGCGTTTTGTCGCACGGGGCGGGCGAAAGGGCCCTCGAGTCAGCGGCGATTGGGGGAAAACTGAACGAATCGATTTGCAAAAAGTCCCAGTGAACCGAAAGGCAGCCGCCGCTGTCAGCTTGTAGTAATCTTCCCCCGCATGAAACGCCTCGTCCGCCGCCCGCCCTTTGCCTGCCTCTGCCTGTTCCTGCCTGTGCTCTTGACGGGATGCAGCGAGCAAGCGGGCCAACTCAATGCGATTCACGAGCAGCTCGACGCGGCCCGCGACGCCAACACCGAGGGCGGCGCCGCCCTGCAGCAGCTCAACCTCAAGCTGGCCACGGCCAATCGACAAATCAGCGATCAATCGGCGAAGCGCGTCGAGTTTGAAGCCAAATCCGCCAAGAGCGCGGCCACCGAGCAGCTTCTGTCGAAGTATCAGGCCGAGCTCGAGGGCAAGGTGAAAGCCTTTGAGGAATCAGTGGCCGCCTACCGGCAGCAGCACTTGAAACCCTGAAACCCGACCCCAGCGCGCTCTTTACCCCCCTTTTTTTGACATGAATTCGACGCTAAAAAGTTTTCTCTGGATCGCGGTAGCGGCCGTGACCCTGGTGGCCGGTTTGCGCTTCCAAAAAGACCGCGAAATCGCGGAGCGCCAAAAAGATCTCGACTCCGCGCTGGCCCGCGCCGCGGAGTTGGGGCGCGAGACATCCATGGTCCGGGCGAAGCTGGAATTGGCCCAGGCGCAGAGCACGGCCGGAGCGGATTTCGAGGCCAAGCACAGCGCCAGCGTCGCCGCTAGCAATGCGGCCCTGAAAAGAATTGACGAATTGGTGGCCAAGTGGCCCGCGCTGGAAGCGGACCGGGCCGCGGCGGTGGCCGCGGTGCGCAAGCAGGAAAGCACCCGAGCGCCCTACCGCCTGGCGATGAGCGACGGCACCGCTTTGGAAAACTTTGTCTTTCGCAGCATGCCCGACGAAAATACCCTGTCGGTGGAGCACGCCAATGGCCTCGTCAAAATGAAGGCGGATTTGTTTCCTGCGGAATTGCGGGCTCGCCTGGGCGTGGGTTGGAAGCCGGAGCCGCCCACGAGTTTTAGGGTCGACAAAGACGGCAACCCGGTCCCCCAAAAAGGGGCGGTGGATCCGGAAAACCAATCGGCCGCGGAGGCGGTGTCCCAGGAGTTGGGCCTAGCCAAAGCGGACACCTCGACCATGGACGGCATCAGCAAGGCCCTAGCAGTGGTGGAAGCCCAACTGGTCAAGACCCAGGCCGCTTTTGAGGCCGAGCGCGCTAACATCCGCAAGCTGGAAATCTTCAAATCCAACCTCACTGCGCCCGGCACCGGCAAGACCTACGCCGCGGCCAAAAAGGAAGCCTTTGCGCGCCTGGCGGATCTGGCGGGCCGCGTCCAGGCCCTCCGGGCGGAAAAGAACAATCTGCTCTACAAAATGAAGTCGCTTTGAGCGGCTTTCTGGAGCGGACCCAGGGCGATGGCCTGGGAGGGTGATAGGCAGGCGCGGCCCCGCGGGGCTGGAAAGGGCCGCCTCGGGCGAGGCATCTTTTTTCCTTCGGGTTTGGAGGCTTGGTCAGGGGGCGGGGGCCGCCGGGAGGGCGCTTTGGAATCGGCGGATCAATTCTTCGGTTGGTTCCAGCCCCGCGGAGACCCGCAGGAGGTGGCGCGGCACCCCGCAGGAAGCGGCCCAGTCCAATTCTTGATAGTGTGCGAGGAGGGTGTAGGGGCAGCACAGGGAAAAATTCGTACCCAAACTCGGGCCCTTGCTGAGGCGCAGTTGGTCATAGCAGGCGGCGGCGGCGGCTTCGTCCCGCAGCAGAAAGGAGAAGAGGCAGCCTCGCCCCCCGCCGGGCCGCGCCATGCGCCCAAAGGCCGCGGGGCTGGCGGGGTACCACACCTGCTGCACCGCCGGGTGGCCGCGCAGGAATTCAGTCAAGGCTTCGGCGTTGGCGTTCATGCGGCGCACCCGCTCGGGGAAGTCCCGGGAATTGCGCTCCAGGACCACGGCGTCCTCCGCCCACAAGAGGTCGTGCTGCGCCTGCTCGGCTTCCAACTGGGCGCGGAAGCGGGCGTGCCAGGGCGAACGGGGATTGACCGTGAGGGCTCCGGCGATGACGTCGCCCGCGCCGGAGCAGGCTTTGGTGAGGCTGGTGGTGACGAGGTCGGCTACGGCTAGGGCGTCGATATTGACCGCGGTGGCCACGGTGTCGTCGAGCACGAGGGGCACGGCGGCGGCGCGCAGTTGGCCGGCGAGGGCATCGAGCGGCACGCAGCTGAGCAGGGGATTGCTCGGGACCTCCGCAAAGACCGCGGCCAAAGAACCGGCGGCGGCGAGGGCGGCGGTTTTTTCGAGGGCGGCGGCGTCGGCGAGGGGAAAGAAGACCGCGCCGCTGCCGAATTCCTGCTGCACCCGGAGGACGTCCACGTAGGGGAAATCCAGCTGCGCCGTGGGCAGCCCGGGGCGCAAATCCGTGACTAGGCGGTGAGCTAGGGCCATGGCGTTCATGCCCGAGGGGAAGAGAAAGACGTCGCCGGGGTCTACGCCGCTGAGGGCGGCGAGGCGGGCCCGCAGGGTTTGTTTGGCGGCGGCGCCGACGCGCTCCAGTTCGACGGCGTCGCCGAAATCGCTGGCGAGCGCGCGGGCCGCGAGGCGGCTGCTCACGACGGCGCCGCAATAGCGCCAATAGGCGCGGGCCGCGGGGCGGGCGCTTTCGGGGAAGAGGAGGGCGTGGAGTTGGCCGATGCCGCAGGGCACCACGCGGGCGGGCGAGCCCGACTTTTCCCGAATATAGTCGGCGCCGCGCTGGGCGGAGAGGCGGGAAGGGAGCACCAGGGAGCCCTCGCCGGGAGCGGCCCAGCGGCGCGCGGCTTCCGCGAAGAGCTGGACCACGAGCGGGTGCACAAAGAAGCGCGGATAACCGGCCTTTAGGGCAGCGGCGATGCGGGGGTGTTCCTCTTCGTAGTCGATCACATCTTGCCAGAGGGGCAGGGCCACGGAGACGGCGTGCTGGGTGGGCGGCAGGGGCAGGCCCAGGTCATGCGCCTCCCAGGCGGGCTCGGTGGACAGTTGGCGCGGGGCGGGGTCGCTCATGGTCGGGGAGCCATAACCAGCGGGCGGCCCGCCTTTCAAGGCCCCAATTCACTTCCAGAGCAGCAGCACGTAGGCCAACTTGGAAAGCAGGTGCAGGCCCTGGTCCTGGTGAAAATTCGTCCACTTCTCGCACTTGGCGAAATCGATCGCCCAGTGCAGGACAAACTCCGCGAAACCCAAGGCGGCGCTGCCGGTGATGAGCCAGACCGCCCCCGCGTGGACCAGGGAGTGCGCTGAAAGGCAGTAGACCCAGATGTTAGGGGGAACGTCGGCCCCATACTCCAGGGGCTTGATGTGGCGGTTTTTGCGGATGGCGAGAAACTTGCCCTGGAGAGGGTAGTCCGCTAGGGCGTGGCCGATCACCAGGGCAAACAATAGCGCCCAAGGACCCATGGATTCCGGGTGGGGAGCGGTTTGCAGGAGAAGCGCCATGCGAGCGGGGACTGAGAGTCAACCATTCACAGCGCGTTCCTCTCGTAAAGGAGATAAAATGGGCGCCGCAGCGGCTTGCCCAGCAGGGCGGATCGGGTTGAAAATAGTCGTTAGGGGGTAGCGGCGGCGGCTTGGAGGAAGCGGCGCACGCCTTCTTCGAGGACGGAGCGGGGGCAGCCGAAGTTGAGCCGCAGGAAGCCGGGGGCGCCGAAGTCCGCCCCGTTGGAGAGGCCGAGGCCGTGTTTTTCAAAGTGGGCCGCGGGATGCGCGAGGCCGAGGGCGCGCACGTCGAGCCAAGCGAGATAGGTGGCCTCCACCGGGGCCATGGCGACTTGGGGGCAGTATTTGGCGAGCTGGGCGGCGAGGAAGTCGCGGTTGCCCCGCAGGTAGCGGCAGAGGGCGAGTCGCCAAGCTTCGCCGTGGCGGTAGGCGGCCTCAGTGGCGGCGAATCCCAGGGGGTTGGTTTCCGCCACCAGGCCGTTTTTGGCGGCTTGGAATTTCCGGCGCATTTCTGGATCCGGGATGATGGCGAAGGAGAGGCCCAGGCCGGGCACGTTGTAGGTTTTGCTCGCGGCCATGAGCACGATGAGGCGGTCGCGGATGGGGCCCGTGAGGGCGAGGCCGGTGGTGAAGGGGGCGCGCTCCGGGTCGAGCAGGAGGTCGCCGTGGATTTCGTCCGAGCAGAGCGCTAGGTGGTGCCGGACGCAGAAGTCGGCGAGGCCCTCTAACTCCGCGCGGGTCCAGACCCGGCCCACCGGATTGTGCGGGCTGCAGAGCATAACCAAGCGGGTTCTCGGCGTTAGGGCGGCCTCCATGGCCGCAAAATCGAAGGTGCTGCGCCCGCCTTCTAACATGAGGGGAACCGCCACCAGGCCGCGGCCGACATCTTTGGGGACGTGGAGAAAGGGAGGGTAGACGGGCGTGAAGGTCATGACCTCGTCGCCCGGGACGCCGCAGGAGGCCGCGGCCATGGCGAGTCCGGGGATCATCCCCGGCAGCCACACGATCCAGGAGGGATCCGCGGTCACGCCGTGGGTTTTTTCAAGATAGGCGAGGACTGCCTCGGCGGGTCCGGGGGTGGCGCGGGTGTAGCCGAAGATGGGGTGGGCGAGGCGCTGCTGCATGGCTTCGAGCACCGCGGGGCAGACCGCAAAGTCCATGTCCGCGACCCACATGGGCAGGATATCCCGACCGGCGTAGCGGTCCCACTTGAGGCTGCCGGTTCCCCGGCGGTCGATTATGTGATCAAAATCAGGCTCCTGGGCGATGGCGGTCATGGCCCTCCAGCCAACCCGGTTTTTCGGGGGATGCCATCGGAATTCTGCGTTCAGAGGGTGCCGCGTTGTTTGATGCCGAGGTAGAGGTTTCCCAAGGCGAGGGGCAGGGCGGCGGCGGGCGCATCGACCGTTAGGATGCCGCTGCGGTGGAGTTTTTCGAGGAGTTGGCGGCGCTCTTCGAGGTACTGTTGGACCGCGGCGAAGCGCAGGGCGGAGGCGAGGTCGGTGACGGGAGCGGTTTCCAGGGCGGCGACTTCGGCTTCGCGCAAGCTGGCGACGACCACGAGGTGGCGGCGGCGCATTTCGGCTAGGGGGGCGGCGAATTGGCTTTCGTCTTCGCTGCGCAAATTGGTCGCTAGGATCACCAGGGCGCGGCGCGGCCAGCGGGCGAGGAGGGATTCGGCGGCTTCGCTGAAATCTCCGGGGGCGCTGCTCGGTTGGTAATTATAGAGGTGGTCCAGGATGGTGGGCATGGCGTGGGGGCCTTTGACCGGGGGCAGCCAGCGCGGGGGATCGCTGCCGAAGGACAGGGCGCCCACCGCGTCGCCTTGCCGCAGGGCGATGAAGCTGAGGAGCAGCAAGGCGTTGAGGCTGTGGTCGAATTGGGTGAGGTCGCCATCGACGGCGCGGAGGCGGCGGCCGCAGTCGATGAGCAGGATCACGGTTTGGTTGCGCTGCTCCTGGTATTCGCGGCTGACCAGGCTGAGGCGACGCGCCGTGGCCTTCCAGTCGATCTGCCCTAGCGCATCGCCGTCTTGGTAGTCGCGCAGCTGGCGGAATTCGCGGCTTGGCCCGGCGCGCTGGGGTTGCCGCAGGCCCTGCGGGGTGCGCTGGTTGAGCAGCGAGAGCAGGGCCAGGCGGATTACCGGCTGGTAGTTAGGGTAAACCTTGGTTTCGGCGGGGGCCCCCGCGGCGTAGCGGCGGCACCACAGGCCCAGCCGCGAGCGCTCCTCCAGCTGCACCAGGCCACAGGTGGCCGGGCCGCGGGCTACGGGATGGAGGCGCACCGATAAAGTAAGGAAGCCTTTCGCAGGCACCGCGCCGGACCAGGGGAAATCGCGGCACGCCAAGCCCGCGGGCAAGGTGTCCCAAGCCCGCAGGCGGGCCGCGGCGGCCCCACTGTGACATAAAGTTAGGCTGATTTCGCGCTCTACTCCTAGCGCCAAGCGGTCGGGGAGGGCGCGGTGGGCGGTGAGGCGGGGGCTGCGGCGGAGATTGAGGGCGTCGGCTAGAGCTAGAGTGGCCAGGAGGGCGCCGCCCGCGATCCAGCCGTCCTGTCCAGCGGGCCAGAAGCTCGCGGCCACGCCGAGCAGCAGCCAGGCGCTGAGGGCCTGGAGCAGGGCGCGGTGGGGAAGGAGCATGGGAGGGATTGCTAGCGCGGAGCGGGGGTGCTGCGGAGCAGTTCGGCGAGGCAGTCGTCGACCTGTTGGCCGCCGATGGCCAGCTCTGGGCTGAGGGCGACGCGGTGGCGCAGCACTGGCAGGGCCGCGGCTTTGATGTCGTCGGGGGTGACATAGGCGCGGCCTTCGAGGAGGGCGAAAGCTTTGGCGACCTTGACGAGGGCGATGGCTCCGCGGGTGCCGGCGCCGAGCGCTAGGCTTGGGCTGCTCCGGGTGGCCCGCACCAGGCGCACCGCGTAGGAGATCACTTCGGGGACGCAAGTCACCGCGGCGGCGAGGGCTTGGAGGTCGAGGATATCCTGCGCGGAGGCGAAGGGCGCCAGGTGGCTCGGGCTGAGGCCGTCGCCTCCGGTAGTGCTGCCGACGACGATGGCTTCCTCGTGGTCGGAGGAGGGGTAGTCGACGAGGACCTTCATGAGGAAGCGGTCAAGCTGGGCCTCGGGCAGGGCGTAGGTGCCTTCTTGTTCGATAGGGTTTTGGGTGGCTAGGGCCATGAAGGGCGGCGCGAGGGGGAGGGTCTGACCGTCGAGGGTGACCTGGTTTTCCTGCATCACTTCTAACAAAGCGGCCTGGGTTTTGGCGGGGGCGCGATTGATTTCGTCGGCGAGGAGGAGGTTGCAGAAAATGGGGCCGCGCTTGAGGCGGAATTCTTGGCGGCCGAGGTCGTAGAGGCTGTGGCCGGTGACGTCGCTGGGCATGAGGTCGGGGGTGAACTGGATGCGGCGGAAGAGCCCGCCGAAGGTGGCGGCGAGGGCGAGGACGAGGTGGGTTTTGCCGAGGCCGGGCTTGCCCTCAAGGAGGATGTGGCCGCCGGCGATAAAGGCCACTAACACCTGGTCGACCACTTCGGCTTGGCCGAGTACGACCGCGCCCACCGCGCGGCGCATGTCGCGGAGCAGGGCCACGGATTGGAGGAAGGCGGGAAGTTCTGCGGGGGCGGCTTCCGGGAGCGGAGGCGGGAGGGGAGGAGAGAAATCGTCCATGGGAGAGGTTGAGAAAAAGGGCAGTTAGAGCGGAGGCGGGGTCAGGGAGGGGTGAGGGCGCGGAGGAGGGTTTGGAGGTCGGCTAGTTGGCGCGTGAGGAGGGGAGCGTCGCGGGCGGCCGGGCCGATGAGGGCGCGCTCCACGCGGTTTTGCGGGAGTTGCGAGCGCTCGGCTAGGAGGGAGAGGAAAGCGGGTTCGCCGGGGCGCAGGGAGCGGTGGCGGGCGGCGGCGAGGACGGCGCGGCGGGAAGGGGCTAAGAGGTCGTCGCCGAGGCGGTGATGCCACAAAAAAGCCCCGACTTCGTGGAGGTGGGTGGCAAAGCGGCGCTCTTCTCGGTGGGGTGGGATTTGGATGGGGCCGAAGCGGGGCAGAGCCCGCCAGAGCCAGGCTAGCAGGAGCAGGGCCGCTCCGAGCAAAACGGGCCAGGCGTGGGTTTTGAGCAAATCCCACAAGCTGACGCGGCCCGCTTGGAGGAAGGCGACGGCGTCAGGTTGGCCCTGCGCGACCAGCGCGAGGAGGAGGGCGGCGTGGTCGGCCTGGCCGATCCAGCGATTGCGCAGCGGGTGGGCGTCGCTGAGGACGGTGACTCGACCGCGGCCCCAGGGCAGGGTGAGGAGGGCGGCCTGGGCGGCGGATCCGGCGAGGATGGCGGGGGCACGTTTGGCGCCGCGGCTGTCCAGGCGCAGGGAGTCTTGGAGCTCGAGCCGATAGGTTTCCTCCGCGACTAGGGCCTGGTTAGAGGGGGCGGGCTGGGGCCGGCGGGAGAGCGTTAGTCCGAGTTGGGTCAGGATGGGATGGGACTCGGGGCGCTCGGGGGCGGCGGCGGCCTCGTCGGCGAAATCGTTTAAAGTGGAAGCGCCGCCCGCGGCCAGATAGAGGAGGTGGCCGCCGCGCTTGGTCCAGTCGAGCGCGAGGCGGGCCTCGGCCTGGGAGGGGATGGCCTCGGAGGGCGCCACCAGGACGGTATCTGGGGAGGGGAGGTGGGTCCATCCGCGTTGCTCTAAGACAGTTAGGCCCTGGGCTTGAAGCAAGCGGCTGGCGGCTAGCCAGGGATGGTGTTGGGCCGCGCCGCGATAGCCGATCGTGCGCTCGGTTTCCTTCCACTGGCCATCGCAGGCGCTTGTGGCCAAGGCGGCGGCGAGGGCGAGGACGAGGGCGGAGGGATGGGCTTTGGAAAGCCGGGGAGGCACGGGGCGAGCCGCGAAGGGCCAGGCTTGGCAGAGGGCGAGGAGGGCGGCCGAGGCGGGAGGGGCTTGGCCGTAAGCGGTGTTCAACCAGGCGGCGGTGAGTTCGCGGAAAAAGGGATAGGCGGCGGGGTCAGAGAGGGCAGCGGCGCGGGCCAGGCAATCGCCTTCGGTGTCGCTGGCGCGGAGACTTCCGCCGGGTTGCTGGCCGAGCCAGGCGAGGGCGGCGCGGTAGAGCAGGCGCACCGCGGCGGCGGGGTCGCCCTGCTCGCAGAGGGCGGTGGCGGCGGCGGGGACGTCGGATGGCAGCGATTCCGGGGCGACCTCCAAGCCCAGCACGGTGGGCGGACCTGGGGGGGGAGCGGCGGCGGAGCGGCCGGGGCGTTTTAGTTGATATAAGCGCCAGGATAGGATGGCTAGTAAAATGGCTGCTAGGGACAATGCAAGGGCGGCGCCGTAGTGCGCGAGGAAGTGGCGGATGGCATCGCCGAGGGGGCTGCGGGGCGAGTTGGACTGCGTTGGCGGAGCAGGGCGAGGCGCTTCGCGGGGCTCCCACTGGCGGATTTTTTCCACTCGAGGGGTGAAGTCGGGGTGGGCGAGGATTTCCTGAATTTGCTGGGCGGCGGCCTGTTTGGCGTCGGACTGGGCGGGCAGAGGGCTAGGGGCGCCCAGGCCGAGAAGTAGGGCGAGAAGCAGGAGGGGCGGCGGACCGGAGCGGCGGGCGCGAAGGCGTTGGCCGAGTTGGCGGAAAGCCAGTTCCACGTCCCAGCCTTCGAGGTGGGTGCGGCTGTTGAGATAAAGCCCAAAGCCCCCGCCGACATAGAAGGGTTCGAGCAGGAATACGGCGGCGAGATAGCAAGCGGCCACGCTCCACTGCAGGGCCAGGGGGGGCTCGATGCCCTCGGTGAGGCTGGTGCTGGCTTGGGAGAGCCAGTCGAGGGTTTCCGTGGGGAGGAATTCGCGGAGGCCGAACCAGAGTCCTAGCACCGCGGCCATTTCGAGGAGGAGAAAGAGTTGCATGAAGCCGCTCGCGGCGGCGCCGCCGTGTTGGCGGAGGACCTGTTGGCGTGCTTGATCGGCGTTTCCCGGGAGGTGCTCCAGCACGGTCACGGGCAGGGTGAAGCTGCGGCTAGAGTTAAGCCGGTCGCCCAGAAGGGCTTTGAGGGCCGAGCGCCGCAGCAGGGCGGGCCAGGCTTGGGTTTGCTCGCGCAGCGAGGGCGGGGCGCCGAAGAGGGCCCGGCTCAGGTAGAAAAGGATGGCGCGGTCTTGGAGTGGCTTGAGCCACCAAGCGAGGAACACCGCGAGGCTGGGGTTTTCGGGAAATAATGCTAGGAGGAGGCCCCAGAGCGGTAACAGGAAGACCAGGCTAGCCCGGTAGATCCCGGCGGCGTGGCGCCGCACCAAGGCTAGGCCGAGGTCGATGGCCTCGGGGTGCGAGCGCGGCCGCAGCACCGCGGAGATAGCTTCAAGTTTCATCCGCCTGGCCCCTCCCCGCCAAGCCGAGCCAAGCCGCCAGGAGCAGCCAGAGCAGCAGGCCCACCAGCCATTTGACCTCTGGCGGCGCGGCCGAAGCCGACCAGAAGCCTTCCACAAAAGCCGCTAGGAGGACCAACAAGGGGCCGCCATAGATGAGAGGAAGCGCCTCCTGCGCGGCACGCCGGAGCGACTCCCCCCGCGCCCAGGGCCCGGGCCGCAGCACCGCCAGGCCCAGCCGTGTGCCCGCCACGCCGCAAATCACCAGCCCCATCAATTCAAACGCGGAGTGCCCCGCCACGAACGTGTAAAAGCGCTCGGTATGCCCAGCGTGGTGCACATAGCCAAAGGCCGCTCCGAGCAAGACGCCTTGCTGCGCGGTCGAGCCGAGCGCCCCCAGGGTGGCGAGCACCCCGCCGGCGATGGTGCGCAGGCCGATGCCAATGTTGTGCTGCACATAAAAGGCAAACATGGCGAAGTCGGATCCAAAGGCGCCGCGCAGGTGGTCGGAGGGAGAGTCGCCGCCGTACATGCCGTCGAGGTCTTCCATGGTGCTGGCATCGAGCACGGCGAAAATCCAGCGCTCGTCGCGATAGGCGGCGAGGATCAACGCGGCGAAGGGCCCCCAGAAGAGCAACATATTGAGCCAGAAGAGGGGCGCCTCGCGGCGCAGGGCGCGGGGGCAGCTGCCCCAGAGGCGGGCCCAGTGGCTGGGGCGGTCCACGGCGGCTCCTCGCGTTAGGGTGTCTCGGGTGCGGATGGCGAGGTCGTTGAGTCGCGCGCCGAGGCTAGCGCCGTACATGCGGTGTTGGGCCAGGGCGAGGTCGGCGCAGATTTGGCGGTGGAGCTTGGGGAGTTCGGCGAGGCCGGGAGCGGGGCGCGAGAGCGGGGCGGCTTGGAGCAGGGCTTCGGTGCGGTCCCAGCGGGGGCCGTTTTCCTGTTCGAAGCGGAGTTGCGTCACGGGTGGTAGAGCAGTTAGGAATCGCGCAGCCAGCAGCCGATGGCGGCGAGGCGGCGGACTCCCGCGGCGCCGCGGGCTCCGCTGAGGGGCTCGAGGGGGGCAGCTAGTTCGGCGCGGCGGGCTTCAGACCACGTGGGCAGGCGCTCGTTGAATTGAATGAGGGCGGCGCGCTCAGCGCGGCTCAGGGGCAGGGGAGGGGGGAAGGCCTCGGAGGGGAGGTGCGAGGGGGCGAGGGGGCTTGGGGGTTGGCAGTAGACCACCAGGGTATCGGCTACGAGGTCCCCGAGGCGCTGGAAGCGCTGGTTCATCAGGGTGGAGGCGAGGCCGGTGAGATAGGCGGCGGGCAGGAAGTCGACGGCGCGCAGCAAGTTGCGCAAGATGGCGGCGGTCCACGTGAGGGGGGCGCCGGAGGACATCACGACCTTCAAACCGCAGGATTTTTTGCCTGGGGTGGCGCCGCGGTGGACTTCATAGAGGACGCGGTAGCCCCAGGTCATGAAGAAAGAGAGCAGCAGAAAAAGGCCGCTGCCGCCTGCCCAGCCGATGGCGGAGGTGCTGAGCGCGATGAGGGCTCCGGCTAGGGCGTAAGCTAGGCTCATCCAGGCGAGATCGAGCAGCCAAGCGCGGGCTCGGACCACGGGCCCAGCGGGGTGGAGTTCAATGGCCACGCCCGAGGCCAGTTCGACGCGCTGCAGGGTGTCCAGGAGGGGGAGGGGCGTGCTCATGGGGGGCCGTTGGGCAGGCGCGCCGAGGTAGATTTAGGGGAGGTACTCGGCGACCAGTTTGCCGGGCTGGCAGCGCACCGCGGTGATTTTGGTGAAAATCGCTAAAAGGCGTTGGTCCTTGCGGAGTTCGTCGAGGGCGAGGCCGTCGAGGTGATTGGCTTCGAGATAGGTTTTGGTGAAGCCTTCGCTTAAGCTGCGGCCGGGGACCTCTAGAGACCGCGTTAGGAGAACGAGGCCGCTATCTTTTTTCATTTCAGGGCGGACGCTGATGAAGCCGTTGAGATAGAGGCGTTCGCCGCTAAAGGGGATGCCGTTGAGGGCGAGGGCGACCTTGACCCGCAAGGCGTCGGTGATTTCCTCGACTTTGGCGATGTCCTGGAGTCGGCTGAGAGGTTCTTGAACGGCTAGGAGGTGGTTGAGGTCGGCGGCGCTGAGTTCGATTTCGGCGGGTTGTTTGGCGTCGACGGCAGCGGCGAAGGCTTGGAGGCGGGCGCGCAGGGCGGCCAGTTCCTCGCCGGAGGGGGCGGAGGGGGCAATGGCTTGGGGGGTGGGGTCGGTGAAGCTGCGGACTTCCCGGACTTGTCCCCAGAGGTGCCAAACCATCCAAACGGCTAGGGCGAAGAGCCAGCCGCCGACCACCAGGATCATGAGGCAGCCGCCGGAACGCTTGGGGGCGGCGGGAGTGTGGGGCCCGGAAGGGAGGGTGGAGGGCGTGGGGTCGGACATGGCGGAGGACACCACGACCACGAAAGGCGCGGGGGCGCAACCCGGACTGAAAACCGATTGCGTCGGCGGCGGGGCCCGCCTAGGAGAAATGCTCCTTTCTCGGCGGAAAATGGGTCCGCCGCCGCCATCCCTATTATATATGAGCCAGCTCGACGAATTGAAGAAGTACACTGTGGTGGTTGCCGACACCGGCGACTTTGAGTCCATGCGCGCCTTTACGCCGCAGGATGCCACCACCAATCCTTCGCTGATCTTGCAGGCGGCTGAGAAGCCGCAATATCGCCCGCTGGTGGATCAGGCCATCGCCGAACACCGCGCCAGCGCCTTGACTGGGGCAGCCCTGCTCGACAGCGTGATCGACCGCGTGTTGATCCTATTTGGGGTGGAGATTTTGAAAATTGTGCCCGGCCGGGTCTCCACCGAGGTGGACGCGCGCCTTTCGTTTGACACCGCGGGGACCGTGGCCAAGGCCCGCAAATTGATCGCCGACTACGCGGCGGAAGGGATCGCCAAGGAGCGCATTTTGATCAAAATCGCCTCCACTTGGGAAGGCATCAAAGCGGCGGAAATCTTGCAGCGCGAAGGCATCAACTGCAATTTGACGCTGCTCTTTTCGCTGCCCCAGGCCATCGCCTGCGCAGATGCGGGGGTGAAGTTGATCTCGCCTTTTGTGGGGCGCATCTTGGATTGGTACAAGGCCTCCACCAAGCAGGACTATGCGCCGGAGGCGGACCCGGGCGTGCTCTCAGTGACGGAAATTTATCACTACTACAAAAAGCACGGCCACGCCACCGAGGTCATGGGGGCAAGCTTCCGCAACAAGGGCGAGATCACCGAACTGGCGGGCTGCGACCTCCTGACGATTGCTCCTTCCTTGCTTGGAGAATTGGCGGCCTGCGACGAGCCCCTGGTCCGCAAGTTGGACCCTGCCAACTCCCTCGCCATGGACATCCCGAAGCGAGTCTATGACGAGAAGGCCTTCCGCTGGGAAATGAATGACGACGCCATGGCCACGGAAAAAACCGCCGAGGGCATCCGCAAGTTTGCCATTGATATCGTGAAGCTAGAAAAGCTCCTCGGCGCGGCCCTCGCGGCCTCTTGAGGCGGCGGGCCGAGTGAGGCGATTTGTCAATGCACTGGCCGCGCCAGGGGGCGAAGGTCCCCTGGCGCGGCTTTTGGCATGCGTGTGAGGAGGCGTCGATGCCGGACTCTTTCCTGGCGGGGCGAGGCGCTTTAGGGTTGACCGCGGGGTGGGTCCGCTCCCATTCTGGGGGTCTATGATGCGTTGCTTTCTTCCTCTCGCCGCCGCGGTGCTTTCCGCTGGTTCCCTCTGGGCTGCCCCGACCTACACCCTGACGCCGGATTTCATCTCGCCTCCTCCGGGCAAGGCCACGATTGGCGACGGCCACGGCGAGATTCGGGTGGACAGCGCGGGTTTGATCTATGTGAGCGTGCAGGGCCAAGCGGAAGGGGGCATCCAGGTCTATTCCAAGGAGGGCAAATACCTGCGGCACTTGGCGGGCACTCCGGGGAGCTTGCACGGCTTTGTGATCCACCGCGATGAGGCGGGCGAATTCATTTACGCGGCGGTGCTGGGCGAGGGCCGGGTTTTGAAAATGACCCTGGAGGGCAAGACGGTGCTGGAGATTCCCAAGGCCTCTTTCCCTGCGGCTCAGGCGGCAGCCGGGCTCAGCCTGACCAATTGCGACGTGGCCCCTAACGGTGATATTTACGTGGTGGACGGCTACGGCAAGGACTGGATCTTTGTTTTCGATAAAGCGGGCAAGTTCAAAAAGGTCTTTGGCGGTCAGGTCGAGCCTCTCAAACTGAGCAATGCCCACAAGATTTTCATCGACACCCGCTTCACACCGGCTCGGGTGCTGGTCTGCGACCGCGGCAACAACCGCATTTTGCACCTTGATCTAGAGGGCAATCTCATTGGCGTGGTGGCGGACAAGGATTTGCGCCGCCCCTCCTCGGCTAGCTTCCACGGCGACTTGATGTGCGTGGCGGAAATCGCCGGGCGGGTTTCGGTTTTCGACAAAGAAGGCAAACTGGTGGCCAGCTTGGGGATCAACGATGCCCCCGGCGAAACCAACACGCCCGGAATGAAACCCGCGCAGTGGCGCACCGGGACGGTGACTTCGCCCCACGGCATCAGCTTTGACTTGGAGGGCAACATCCTGGAGACGGAATGGAACTCCTTTGGGCGCATCCTGCGCTGGGCCGCCAAGTGAGGCGCCGCGCCAGTGCTTTTCTGTTAGGGCTCCTGCTGGTCCCGGGTCACGCCCGGGGCCATGAGGGGGCCTTTATTTTGGCGAAATGCAGCCCGGATGCGGGTGGTCAGCTCTCGTTAGAGCTTTCCGTGGACTACTCGCAGCATCCGCTTCTCAAAGACCGCGCCGCGGCGGTGGAGGCCATGCGGCAGGTGTTGCGGCTGAAAACCCCGGGGGGGCCGGTGGCCTTGGCGGAACTGGCGGAGGAGAGCTTGTCCGATGCCGAGGCGCCCGACCCCGAGCTTCCCCTGCCGGCGGAGCCGTCTGAGGCCGGGCAAGGCCATCGGCTCGCGGTGCTGCGCTATCGCTGGGAGCCGGGAGCCTTGGAAGTGCGCTTCGCGGTGCCTTCGGGCAATCCGCACGACGTGCTTTTTTGGCTCGGGGGCACGGCGCGGGTTCCGGGGCAAGAAGTGCCGTGGCGCATTTTGATCGCGGGGGACGAGACGCCTCCGGTGCCGGTGCCGCCGCGGGCGCCCGCTTGGGGAGCGGCGGGGCGGGGTGCCCTGGCGGCGGGGATCGCCGGGGGCCTGGGCCTCCTGGTGTGGTGGCGGCGCGCGCGGGGGGCGGCCGCGCTTTTCGGCTAGGGCTTGTAGGGTGGGGCTTTTTGGCCTCGGTGGGGATTGCGGCGAAAGCGGACCGCCTGCGGGGGCGTTGGTGAGGCAGCGCGCGCCCTTTTTATGAAACCGATTGTCCAAATTTCCCTCGACCTCACGAACATTGACGAAGCCTTGGAGACGGCGGCGCTGGCGCTGCGGGCGGGGGTGGATTGGCTAGAAGTGGGGACCCCGCTGATTTTGGCGGAGGGGTTACATGGTGTTAGGGCCTTGCGCCAGGCCTTTCCGGGGATTCCCTTGGTGGCGGACCTCAAGACGATGGATGGCGGGTATTTGGAGGCTGAGATGATGGCCCGAGCGGGAGCGACCCACGTGGTGGTGATGGCCCGGGCGCACCCGGAGACGATCAAGTGCGTGGTCAAGGCGGGGGCGGATTTTGGCTGCCGGGTCATGGGGGACAATCTGAATTGTCCGGACATGGTGGCGGGGGCGCGGTTTCTGGAAGACCTTGGCTGCGACTATGTGATTCACCACATCGGCTACGACGAGCGGCGGGGTCTCGCCGCGGCGGGGCAGCGCATGCCCAGCCCCATGGACCAACTCCGCGAGGTGGTGCAGGCGGTGCGGGTGCCGGTGCAGGCGGTGGGCGGGCTCAGCTTGGAGCAGGCCATGGAGTGCCCGCGCTGCGGGGCTCCCCTAGTGGTGCTGGGGGCTCCCTTGACCATTGACGCCGATGCGTTTAAGACCGCGGACGGCGATCTGGAGGCCTCGCTGCGCTTGATTTGCCAGGCGATTCACGCCCAGGACGTGGCCGCCTTCTGAAGCCTTTGCTGCACCCGCTTTTTCCCCTTATCCCCATGAAATCCGCTGCCGTCGTCAATTTTGCGCCCGAAAAGGGTTCAGTCGAAATCCGCGAAATAGAGGCGCCGACGATTGGCCCGGGAGAGGTGCTTTTAGAGGTGGCCAATGTGGGGGTGTGCGGGAGCGACCTGCACCAGTGGACCGCGGACCATTCTTGGCCGGTGAACTACCCGGTGGTCCTGGGGCACGAATTTGGCGGGCACATCGTGCAGGTGGGCCGGGAGGTCGAGGGGTGGCAGGAGGGGGACCGGGTGGTCTCGGAAACAGCGGCGGTCATCAGTCCTAACAACCCAATGAGTCGCCGGGGATTGTATAATTTGGATCCGACGCGGAAGGGATTTGGGTACGGGGTGAATGGGGCCATGACGCGGTATGTGCGGGTGCCGTCGCGCATTTTGCACGCGGTGCCGGATCACTTGAGTTTTGCGGAAGCCTGCCTAACAGAGCCCTGTTGTGTGGCTTACAATGCGGTGGTGAAGAATGCCCGGATTGAGCCGGGCGACCGGGTAGTGGTGTTGGGGCCGGGAACGATTGGGATTTTGTGTGCGGCGATGGCGCGGCTGTGCGGGGCGGAAGTGGCGCTGGTGGGGCTGCCCCAGGATGCGGCGCGGCTGGAAATTGCGCGGCAGTACGGGTGCGAGGTGATCATTGGGGATGCGGCGGAGTGGGCGCGGCAGCGCGATGGGCTAGGCTGCGACGGGGTCATCGACGCCGCGGGGGCTAGCGCAACGCTGCAAATCGCCTTGGATTTGGTGCGCCCGGCGGGCTGGATCAGCAAGGTGGGTTGGGGTCGGCAGCCGCTGGGGTTTAATTTGGATCCCCTGGTGCAGAAGAACGTCACCTTGCAGGGGAGTTTTAGCCACAACTGGCCGATCTGGGAGCGGGTCATTGCCTTGCTGGCCAGTGGCCAGTTCCAGGTGAAGCCGATCATCGGCGGGGTGTGGCCGATTGCGGAATGGCAGACGGCCTTTGAAAAGATGCACCGGGGAGAAGTGGTGAAGGCGGTGCTGCGTCCAGTGTGAGGTCGGCGCGCGGCCCCGGGCCCTGGGGTCAGCTGATTAAAACTACTCTTAACTAGCAATTTTTTAATCGCCATGCGTCTTCAAGAAAAAGTTATTGTGATCACGGGGAGCGCCACGGGGATAGGCAAAGCGATCGCGCGGCGCTGCGTGGCGGAGGGGGCGCGAGTGGTGATCCATGGGTTAGAGGCGGATTGGGCGGCGGAAGTGGTTGCGGAATTGGGCGCTGAGGTAGCGGTGGCGCTGGTGGAGGACCTGACGGCGGAAGGTTGTCCGGAGCGGCTCGTGGCGCTGGCGGTGGCCCAGTTTGGGCGGCTCGACGCGGTGGTCAACAATGCGGCTTGGGTGGCCCAGGGGAATATTGAAAACACCGATGCCGCTTTTTTCAGGAGGATGCTAGAGGTGAACACCTTGGTTCCTTTTTTGCTGATCAAGGCGGCGCTGCCGCAGCTGCGGGCCCACCGGGGCAACGTGCTGAACATTGGGAGCGTCAACGCCTGGAGCGGCGAGCCGGAGTTGTTGCCCTATAGCGTCTCCAAGGGGGCTCTGATGACGCTCACGCGCAATCTGGGAGACACCTTGATGCGGCAGGATGGGGTGCGGGTGAACCAGATCAACCCGGGATGGGTGTTGACGGAAAATGAGGCGCGGCGCAAGCATGCGCAGGGTTTGGCGGAAGACTGGTATGCGGAGTTGCCCAAAGTGTATGCTCCGGCGGGGCGCCTGCTGCGCCCGGAGGAGATTGCGGCGGCGGCGGTTTATTGGCTGTCTGACGAATGCGGCCCAGTGAGCGGGCAGGTGGTCGACTTGGAGCAGCACCCCTTCCTGGGGCGCAATCCGCCCAAGGACCGCAGCACGATGGCAGCGCCCGACGCACCTCATCAGATCGTGTTATAATCGTCCCCCTCTTTTCCTCTTTTTTTTCATCTACCATGCCTCGACTCGCTGCGTTTCCCAAAGCCTTCATGCAGGCGCTCTGCAAAGATGGCTCCATGACGGTATCCCAATGGATTGCGCTGGCAGCGCCGCTGGAGGTGGCGGGCCTGGAGTGGTATGCGGGTTTTTTGGAAATGGCGGATCGGGGCCAGTGGCAGCGCTTTCGCGATGAGGTGGAAGCCAGTGGCAAGGTGATTCCGATGATGTGTTGTTCCCCGGATTTTACGCATCCCGACGTGGCCTTTCGGGCGCAGGAGATGGCCAAGCAGCGGCACTGGATCGACATGACAGAGGCGCTGGGGGGGAGCTATTGCCGGGTGCTGAGCGGGCAGCGCCGCCCGGAGTTGAGCCTGGATGAGGGAGTGGGTCTGGCGGCGGATTGCATTCAAGCCTGTCTGCCCTATGCGGCGGATCGGGGCATCACCTTGATTTTGGAAAACCACTACAAGGACGACTTTTGGGAGTACCCGGAGTTTGCCCAAAAGATGGAGGTGTTTTGCCAGTTGGTAGAGGCCGTGGAGCACCCTAACTTCGGGGTCAACTATGATCCGAGTAATGCCTTTCTTGCGGGGGAGGATCCGCTGGAGTTGCTGCGGCGGGTTTCGCACCGGGTGGTCACGATGCACGCCAGCGACCGCTACTTAGCGGAAGGCAGCTTGGAGGATTTGCGGCGCGAAGAGGGCGGGGCCCTGGGCTATGCGGCGCGGCTGCGGCACGGGGAAGTCGGCCAGGGGCTCAACGACTACGACGCCATTTTTGGGGAACTCAAGCGGCAGGGATTTGACGGCTGGATCAGCATTGAGGACGGGGTGGAGGGGATGGCGCAGTTGGCGCGCAGCGCGGCGTTTTTGCAGGCCAAAATAGCGCAGCACTGGGGTCCTAGAGCGAGCTAGGGGAGGGCGGCGGCCCGGCCTGGCGGCGGGTGGGGCGCGGAGCAGGGAGCGATAGCTTGGCCTGGAGGTAGCGACCAGTTAGGCTGGCGGGGTGGGCGGCGATGACCTCGGGGGGGCCCTGGGCGATGATTTGGCCTCCGCCGGAACCGCCCTCGGGGCCGAGGTCGATGATCCAGTCGGCGCATTTGATGACGTCGAGGTTGTGTTCGATGACGACGAGGGTATTGCCGCCGTCGCGCAGGCCGTAGAGCACGTGGAGGAGGGCGTCGATGTCGGCGAAGTGGAGGCCGGTGGTGGGTTCGTCGAGGAGGTAGAGGGCGCGGCCGGTGGCGCGCTTGGAGAGTTCGGAGGAGAGCTTGATGCGCTGGGCTTCGCCGCCGCTGAGGGTATTGGCGGCTTGGCCGAGGCGGAGGTAGCCGAGGCCGACGCGGCACATCATGCGGAGTTTGTCGCTGAGGCTGGGGACGGTGCGGAAGAACTCGGAGGCCTCGTCGAGGGTCATTTCGAGAATTTCGGCGATATTGCGGCCTTTGAAAGTGACCTCGAGGACCTCGCGGTTATAGCGTTTTCCCTCACAAGCTTCGCAGGTGATGTAGGCGTCGCTGAGGAAGTGCATGTCGATGCGGATCAGGCCGTCTCCCTGACACATTTCGCAGCGGCCGCCCACGGTATTAAAGCTAAACGTGCCGGGGGTGTAGCCGCGGACTTTGGCGGAGGGGAGTTGGCTGAAGAGGTCGCGGATGAGGGTAAAGGCGCCGACGTAGGTGGCGGGGTTAGAGCGGGGGCTGCGGCCGATGGCGCTTTGGTCGATGACGACGGCTTTGTCGATTTGGTTGAGGCCGCTGATGCTCGTGTGTTTGCCTGGGGGGTCCTTGGCATAGTAGAGGCGGCGGAAGAGTTCGCGGCGGAGGATGTCGTCGACGAGGGTGCTTTTGCCGCTGCCGCTGACGCCGGTGACGCAGATGAGGCAGCCGAGGGGAAAGCTGACGTCGATGTCGCGCAGGTTGTTTTCGGCGGCGCCGTGGACGGTGAGCCAACCGCTTTCGGGGCCGGGGAGGCAGGGGGGAGGGACGACGCGGCGGGAGGGGAGGGGAATTTTGACGGCGCCGCTGAGGTAGCGTCCGGTTAGGGAGGTGGGGGATTTCATGACCGCGGCGGGCTTGCCGGAGGCGATGAGTTCGCCGCCGCGGGGGCCGGCCCCGGGGCCGAGGTCGATGAGCCAATCGGCGGCGGCCATGGTGTCCTCGTCGTGTTCGACGACGACGACGGTATTGCCCAAGTCGCGGAGTTCGCGGAGGGCGGCGAGGAGGCGGTCGTTGTCGCGCTGGTGGAGGCCGATGCTGGGTTCGTCGAGGACGTAGAGCACGCCGCTGAGGCGGGAGCCGAGTTGGGTGGCGAGGCGGATGCGCTGGGCTTCGCCGCCGGAGAGGCTGCCGTAGGGTCGGTCGAGGGAGAGGTAGCTAAGGCCGACGTTTTGGAGGAAGCTGAGGCGGGCGGTGAGTTCGCGGAGGACCTCGCTGCAGGCGCGGCGCAGGGTGGGTTCGAGGACGAGGCGCTGGAGGAGGGCGGCGGCGCCGGAGATGGTTAGAGCGGTGAGTTGATCGATGGCGCAAGGGGCGGGAGGGAGGGAGGGGTCGGCGGCGGCGGCGGTGAGGGTGACGCCGAGGATTTCTGGTTTGAGGCGGCGGCCTTGGCAGGCGAGGCAGAGGGAGGGGTTCATGTAGCGGCGGATATTTTGCTTCATGAATTCGCTTTCGCTTTCCTCCAGGAGGCGGTCGGCTTGGGCGGCGAGGCCCTCGAAGGGCTTAACGACGGTTTTGGACTTGGTTTTGCTAGAAACGGCTAGTTTCCCGGTGCCGTGGAAGAGGGCCTCCTTGAAGGGGGCGGGGAGGTTTTTGAATGGGGCCTGGCGGTCGATGGCGAAGTGGGCGGCGAGGCCGTCGATTTGGCGGTCCTGGACGGCTTTAAGTTTGGCATTTTTGGACCACCAGGTGCGGAGGGCACCCTCGTCGAGGGATTTGTCAGGGTCGGGGACGACGAGATCGGGGTCGAAGCTGAGGGTGTGGCCGAGGCCTTCGCAGGTGGGGCAGGCGCCGAGGTGGCTGTTGAAGGAAAAGTGTTTGGGGGTGAGAGGCGGCATGCGGAAGCCGGTCTCAGGATTGGCGTAGAGGGTGGTGAAGCGGCGTTCGCTCCAGGAGCCGTCCTGGTCGACGAGAACGAGGATTTGGCTGGCGGGGCCGCTCCAGCGCAGGGCGATGAGGACGCTGTCGAGGAGGCGGCTGCGGGATTCCTCGCGGGCCACGAGGCGGTCGACGACCAATTCGACGGCGGTATTTTTGGGGGAGAGGTCGGGTTTTTCTTCGAGCTCGCGGACCTGGCCGTTGACGCGGATGCGGACGAATCCCTGGCGGGCGAGGCGATCGCAGAGTTTGTTTCCTTGGGCGGTTTCGGTATCGGGGAGGGGAGCGGCCACCATGAGCTTGGTGCCCTCGGGGAGCTCGAGGAGGGCATCGACGATGGATTGGGAGGTATGGCGGCGGATTAGTTGGCCGGTAGCGGGGTCGTGGGGTTGGCCGCAGGTGGCGTAGAGGACGCGGAGGTAGTCGTAGATTTCGGTGACGGTGGCGATGGTGGAGCGGGGATTGGAGGAGGCAGTGTGTTGGCCGATGGCGATGGCGGGGGAGAGGCCTTCGATTTGGTCGACGTCGGGTTTTTCGAGGCGTTCGAGGTAGGCTTGCGCGGAGGTGCTGAGGCTTTCCACGTAGCGGCGCTGGCCTTCGGCGTAGAGGGTATCGAAGGCTAGGGAGGACTTGCCGGAGCCGCTGACACCGGTGATTACGGTGAGGCTGTTTTTGGGCAACTCGACGGAGATATTTTTGAGGTTGTGCTGTCGCGCGCCGACGATGCGGATGAGTCCTGGGGGGGTCGCCATGGGGGCAATGTGGGGGTGGCGGAGGCGGATTCAATGCTGGGTTTGCGGGGAGCTGGGGGAGGCGATGGGCAAATTTCTCTGCGAGCCCGGTTGCAAATCGGGCATTTCTTCGCGTGTGGAGCTGATGTCTGAATCCTTGGCTTCCAGTTCTTCGCGCCGCAGTTACAAACGGGTGGTCCTCAAATTGAGCGGGGAGGCCTTGCGGGCCGATGGCAGCTTGGACAACATCTCGCCGCCGATTGTGGAAGACATCGCGCACCAGATCAAGGCGGCGCACGAGACGGGCTTGGAAATTGGCATCGTGGTCGGGGGGGGGAATTTTTGGCGCGGTTTGGCGGCGGCGAACAAGGGGATGGAGCGGACCACGGCGGACTACATGGGGATGTTGGCGACGATCATGAACGCCCTAGCTATTCAGTCGATGCTGGAGGGAATTGGGGTGCCGACGCGGGTGCTGAGCGCGCTGGAGTTGAAGAATGTGGCGGAGCCCTTTATTCGGCGGGTGGCGGTGCGCCATTTGGAGTTGGGGCGGGTGGTGATTTTTGCGGCGGGGACGGGGAATCCCTATTTTTCGACGGACACCACGGCGGCGCTGCGGGCCAGCGAGATCGACGCCGACGTGATTTTGAAGGCGACCAAGGTGGACGGCATTTATTGCAGCGACCCCAAGCAAAATGCGGCGGCGCGGCGCTTTAGCCAGGTGAGCTACCAGGACGCCTTGTCGCGGCAGCTCAAAGTGATGGACTCCACGGCGTTCAGCTTGTGCATGGACAACAACAAGCCGATCATAGTTTTCGACATGCATCAGCCTGACAATATTAGGAAGGCCTTGGCAGGGGAACCGATCGGCACCTTGGTCAACAGCGGGCCGACCCTGCCTGCGGAGGCCTGAGGGGCCGCTGGACACATTACTAACTAACCCCTGGCCAAACATCACTTTATGGACATTGAATTCGCCCTGCTGGAGCTGGAAGAGGATATGAAAAAGTCTTTGGACTTCACGATTGCGGACTACGCGAGCATCCGCACGGGCAAGGCTAACCCTAGCATGGTTGAGGGAGTGGAGATCCACGTGCACGCCTACGGGATGAACATGAAGTTGCGCCAGTTGGCCAACATAACAACTCCGGAGCCGCGCATGATTGTGGTGGAGCCCTTCGACACCGCCAACCTGAAGGACATTGAGCGCGGCATTCGGGAGAGCCGCCTGGGGTTTAATCCGGTGACATACGGGAAGATTTTGCGGCTTCCGGTGCCGGAGCTGACCCAGGAGCGGCGGCGGGAGATGGTGAAGATGCTGAAGGAAAAGAGTGAAGAGGGGAAGATTCGGCTGCGCAGCTTGCGGCGAGATGCGGTGGAGGCGATGCGCAAGGCGCACAAGGCTAGCGAGATAACTGAGGATGATTTGAAGGGAGCGGAGAAGACGATTCAGGAATTGACGGACCAGAACATCAAAGAGCTAGAGGCGGCGACGCTTAAGAAAGAGGCCGAAGTCCTGCAGGTGTAGGGGCGGGTCGGGCGGGGCGCGGCTGGAGGAGGGGCGGCGTTTGGGGGAATTCCTTCATGAAAACTGGGACACTAAAAAAAGACGAATTGGACCGTGCCCTGGTGGCTCTGGTGGCGGGAAAGCCGCGGGCATTGTTGGAGCGGATCTGCCGGGACCCGCAGGTGAGTCTTTGGCAGAACCAGGCGAACCACGTTTCGATTGTGCGGCTAGGGTTCAACGACCACGGTCCGGTGCACATGCGGATTGTGGCGCTGCACGCCCTGCGGATCATGCAGTTGCTGCAGGAGGGAGGCGTTAAGGGCACCTTGGAGTTTGAGAAACTGGGGAGCTACGAGGATTCGCAAGTGGTCCTGGTGCTGGCGGCGATGTTGCACGATGTGGGGATGGGGGTGACGCGGGATAAGCACGAGTGGCACAGCTTGCAGCTGGGGATGCCGCGCGCGGAGGCCTACTTGGCGGAGCTTTATCCTGGGGAATGGGAAAAGCAGTTTGCCATCGCCTGCTTGATCCGGGAGGCGATCGTGGGGCACATGGGGCACGACAAGATCCACTCGGTGGAGGCAGGGGTGTTGCTCGTGGCGGACGGGACGGACATGACCAAGGGGCGGGCGCGGATTGCCAAGATGCTGGCGCAGAAGCCAACCTTGGGGGACATGCACCGGCATTCAGCGGACGCCATCAAAGAGGTGGCGATAGGGGCGGGCGAGGAGCGACCGGTGCACATCGCGGTCAAGATGGATGACTACTCGGGGATTTTCCAAGTGGAGGAGGTCCTGATGCAAAAGATCAGCTATTCGCCGATACGGCAGTTTGTGGAACTGAGCGTGATCGTGCACGACGATCCGCCGCGGCGCTATCTGTGAGGGATCAAATTTTGGTCATGTCGAGGAAGCCCTCGAGCTGGCGGATGCGGGTGGGGTGGCGCATTTTGCGGAGGGCCTTGGCTTCGATTTGGCGGATGCGCTCGCGGGTGACGTGGAATTCTTTGCCGACCTCTTCGAGGGTGCGGCTGAAGCCGTCGATGAGGCCGAAGCGTTTTTCGAGGACAGAGCGTTCGCGCTCGTTGAGGGTATCGAGGACGTCTTTGATTTTGTCCTTGAGCATGGCGAAACCGGTGCGCTCCATGGGGTCTTCGGCGGACTTGTCTTCGATGAAATCCCCGAAGGTGGTGTCGTCGCCTTCGCCGACGGGGGCTTGGAGGCTGATGGGGGTTTGGGCCATTTTGAGGACGGCGCGGATGCGCTCCACGGGGAGGTGGATTTCGTCGGCGATTTCCTCTGGGCTGGGTTCGCGGCCGTATTCTTGGACGAGTTGTTTTTGGACCCGCATCAATTTATTGATGGTCTCGATCATGTGCACGGGGATGCGGATGGTGCGGGCTTGATCGGCGATGCTGCGGGTGATGGACTGGCGGATCCACCAGGTGGCGTAGGTGGAGAATTTATAGCCGCGCCGGTACTCGAATTTATCGACGGCCTTCATGAGGCCCATATTGCCCTCTTGGATGAGGTCGAGGAAGGGCATGCCGCGGTTGGTGTATTTTTTGGCGATGGAGATGACGAGGCGGAGATTGGCTTCGACCATTTCCTGTTTGGCGCGGTCGGCGTCTTTGAGGTGGCCGCGCATTTCGTTGTAGGAGCGGTGGAAATCGGCGGCGGACAGCCAGGTGCGGCGTTCTACGGCGTCGATTTCGCCGAGGGCTTCGGCGTCGCTGGGGTCGGCGGCGAGGCGGGCCTCGGCGGAGTTGAGTTCATCCATCAACTCGCGGGCGAGGGCCTCGAATTCCTCAACGGTTTTCTGTTTGAAGTAGTATTTGGTGAAGGTTTTTTGGATGGAGGTATAGGCCTTTTTGAAGTCGTCAGCGGCGGCCTCGCACTTGGCGGGGGTTTTGGAGGAGCGGGCCTTTTCCCAAGCGGCCTGGGCGATTTCGTGGGCGTCGCTGACTTGGCTATTGAGTTTGAGGAGGCCTTTGAGGTAGCGCTCGCGGCTTTCGATTTGCTTGTCTTGGACGACACGGTCGGTGCGCTCTTCGTTGTCGATGAGTTTGCGGGAGAGGTCGAGGTAGGCATCGGCGATAAAGCCGAAGGTATTGAGGAGGCGCTGGACGTTTTCCTCGGAGTTTTCGATGCGGATGGAGATGGCGACTTCTTGTTCGCGGGTGAGCAGGGGCACTTGGCCCATTTGCTTGAGGTACTGGCGGACGGGGTCGTCGAGGGTATCGGCGCGGAGGGCTTCGTTTTTCTCGTCGAGGTCGGGGAGGGCGCGGTGGGAGGAGTGGGAAGAGGAGGGGAGGGGGCGGGGGCGGTCGACCTGGGAGGCGTCGATGATATCGATTTCGAGATTGCGCAGGCGGAGGAGGATTTCCTCGACGACATCTGGAGAGATGAGGTCATGGGGAAGCGACTCGTTGAGGTCGTCGTAGGTGATGTGGCCCTGTTCTCGGGCGAGCTTGATGAGTTCGCGGAGTTTGAACTGAATTTCCGGGGAGTCGATGGTGTAGTCGGCGGGTTCGGCGGCGGGCTCGGGGGTGGCCTCTTTGCGCGGGCGGCCGCGGCCGCGTTTGGCCGCGGCGGCGGTGGGTTGCGCGGGGGCAGAGTCCGCGTCAGGGGCAGGGGAATCTGGGGCAGGGGGCGGCGAGGGGCGCTTGGGCATGGGAACCGGGGGCAGGGGGCAGGGGGCAGGGGGCAGGGGGGACGAAAGGAGGACCGTCCGGTAAGGCGCCGGGGAGGTCAAGAAATTCCTCAACTGGACGAGGAGGGGCTGGGGGGCTACTGGAGGGGCGCGGGAAGTGGGGAGGGGCCGACATCAGTCGAAGCGAAGAACGAGAGAGTCGTAGGCTACGCGAATGTTGGCAGGAAGGCTAGCTTCGAGTTCGGCGTGGCCGAGGTCGTGGCTGAGGTGGGTGAAGAAGGTGCGTTCGGCCTGGACTTCTTCGGCTAGGGCGATAGCTTCGGCGACGCTGAGGTGGGTGGGGTGGTCTTGGTAGCGGAGGGCGTCGACGATGAAGGTGCCGACGCCGCGGAGGGCCTGGAGGGTGGCGGGGGGGATTTGTTTGCAGTCGGGGAGGTAGGCGATGCTGGGAAGGCCTGGGCGATCGAAGCGAAAGCCGGTGGTGATGACTTTGCCGTGTTGCGCTGGCAGGGGGGTGATGGTGGTGGCGCCGAGGAGGAAGGGGCCGACAATTTCGTGGGGGTCTGGCTTGAGGTATCCGGGGAATTGATTTTGGCGATTGAAGGCGAAGGCGAAGGTGTGCTGGAGGCTGAGCATCGTTTCTGGGGAGGCGTAGACGGGGATGCTAGCGTTGGCGCCAAAGGTGAAGGGGCGGAGGTCGTCGAAGCCCATGATGTGGTCGGAGTGGGCGTGGGTGATAAGGACGGCGTCGAGGTGAGAGACGTGGTGGCGGAGGCATTGGCGGCGGAAATCGGGGCCGGTGTCGACGACCCAGGAGAGCTCTGGGGTGCGCAGGAGGATGGAGGAGCGGTCGCGTTGGTCGCGGGGGTCTGGGGAGCGGCAGACGGCGCAGGAGCAGCCGATCATGGGGACGCCGAGGGAGGTGCCGGTGCCGAGAAAAGTGAGTTCGAGGGCTGCCATGGGAGGTGGTGGTAGTAGGTGCGGGGGGCTGGGGAAAGCGAAATGCCAGCGCTTTTCCCTTTTCATCGGCGCTGGGCCCTCTTTGATCGAGGGATGCTTACGACGCTCGCGATCAAAAACCTAGCGCTGGTTGACACCCTGACCTGGGAGCTGGGTTCTGGGCTGGTGGGGGTGACGGGGGAGACAGGGGCGGGGAAATCGATTATCATCGGGGCGCTGAAGTTGGTCTTGGGGGGGCGGGCGGACCGGGATTTGATCCGGCACGGGGAGGAGAGCTGCACGGTAGAGGCGGTGTTTCAGCCCAAGCAGTTGGGGGAGATCAATGCGGCGCTGGTGGGGGCGGGTTTGGAGGCGTGTGAGGACGGGGTGCTGTTGATCAAGCGGGTGATTGGGGCGAGTGGGACGAACCGGCAGTTCGTCAACTGTGCGCCGGCGACGCTGGGGGTGCTCAAGGCGCTGGGGCAATATTTGGTGGACCTGCATGGGCCGCACGAGCACCAGTCGCTGAATTCTCGGGAGCGGCAGCTGGCGATGTTAGACGCGGCGGCGGGGGCGGAAGCGGGCTTGGCTGCCTATCAAAAAGCGTGGCGGCATTGGCGGGGGCTGGGGGCGGCGCATGAAGAATTGAGTCAAGCGGAGCACGTGAGTGCCCAGGAGTTGGATTTGCTGCGCTTTCAGGTGGAGGAAATTGAGGCCGCGCGGCTGCGGGTGGACGAGGAGGAGCCGCTGTTGCAGCGCTACAAGATGGCGGGCAACAGCACGCGGCTGGCGGAGTTGTCGGGGGCGGCGCTGGGGGCGCTACAGGAGGCGGACGACTCCATACTGAACAAATTGGGAGAGCTGCGGCGCCATTTGCGGGAATTGGAGCGGATTGACCGCGGAGTAGCGGGGGTGGCCGCGGGATTTGAGACGGCCTTTGTGGAATTGGAGGAATTGGAGCGCGGGCTGCGGGACTACCGGGACTGTTTGGAGTTTAATCCGCGGGAGATTGAGGAGTTGGAAGAGCGGATCAATTTATTAGAAACGCTGAAGCGGAAATACGGCGGCAGCGTGGAGCGGGTATTGGACCACCGGGATCAGGCGGCGGAGCGGCTGGGGAAGATTGAGGGCCGCGGGGAGGAATTAGAGCGCTTGCGGGTGGCATTGGCGCAGGGCCGCGAGGTGGTGGAGGCTTTGGGGCTGAGCCTGGGGCAACTGCGGCGCAAGGCGGCGCCGCGCCTCGCCAAGGAGGTGGCGCGGCACCTCGGGGACCTGGGATTCCGCCAATCGAAATTTACCGTAGAGCTAGGAGCGGGGGCGCAGCCTGGGGCCCAGGGCTTGGAGGAAGTGGACTTCATGTTTGCGCCCAACCCGGGGGAGCCGGCCAAGCCGCTGCGGGTCATCGCCAGCAGCGGGGAGATGAGTCGAGTAATGTTAGCAGTGAAGAGCGCCCTGGCAAAGGAGGACCGGATCCCGCTGCTGGTTTTTGACGAGATCGACGCCAATGTGGGCGGGGAGATTGCGGCGGCGGTGGGGCGCAAAATGGCGGAGTTAGGGGGCAGTCACCAGATCATCAGCATCACCCACTTGCCGCAGGTGGCCGCGCTGGCCAGTTGTCACTATGTCGTTAGCAAGGTGGTGCAAAAAGACCGGACCTTCAGCCAATTGATCCGCGTGGAAGGGGAGGAGCGGGTGGAAGAGATTTCCCGGATGTTGGGGGGGCAGGCGGAAAGTGCACGAGCCCACGCGCGGAGTCTGCTGGTGGGCGCGCGTTAGGCGCGGCGGCTCAGGAGGGCGGGGCGCCGTACCTCGGGAGGAGGGTGATGCGCTTGAGACGGCCGGCGTCCTCTGGGGACCAGGAGCGGATTTCGGGATCGTCCACGAAGAGGTGGTGGACGAGGCGGCGCTCGTAGGAATTCATGGGGTCGAGCTTAAGGGCCTGGCCGGTGGTGCGGACTTGTTGGGCGAGGAGGCGGACGCCGTCAAGGAAGCGCTCGGCTTCGCGGCGGCGGAAGTTTTCCACGTCGAGGCGGATGCGCGGGGCCTCCGGGTACTGTTGGCGAAGGAGCTTATTGAGGAGGTGTTGGAGGTCGTCGAGGCGCTCTCCTTGGGGGCCGATGAGGGATTGGGGCTGGGCCATGCGGACGTGGAGGGAAGGCCCGGAGGGGTCTTCGGCGAGCTCGATGGTAGCGCTGAAGCCGAGGTGGCCGAGCATGGTATCGAGAATTTCCTGGGCGCAGTGGGAGGGATTCATAGCGGGGAGGGGAATCCTGGGGTGGGGAGAGTCAATTTTTTTTGAAGGTGCTTTTGCCGCCGCCTGGGGAGGGTGGGCGAGGGTTTTTGGAGCGCTGTTGGGCGGCAGCGGCGGCCTGGGCGCGCTCCAGGAAGGAGGGGGAGCGGGGTTTTTTGGTGAGGGGGAGGTCGGGCTGTCTGCTGGCGACCCAGGTTTGGAAGATGGAGATGACGTTTTGGACGGACCAGTAGAGGGCGAGGGCGCTAGCGGTGGCGTAGCAGAACATGAGGAAGAAGAGCGGCATGATCTTGAAGATCTTCTGCTGCATTTCCATTTGGGGGTTGGTCTGAGTGGGCTGGGGGGCGACCTTCATTTGAACGTACATGGTGACGGCCATAATGAGCGGAAGGGGGTTGAGGGGGAAGCCGAAGGGGTGGGCGATGGTGTCAGGGAGGGAGAGGTCTTGGACCCACAGGAAGGGGTGGCCGCGCATTTCTACGGCGCCCTGCATCATGTGGAAGTAGCCGAGGAAGATGGGGAATTGGAGGAGGACGGGGAGGCAGCCGCCCACCGGGTTGACGCCGTAGTCCTTGTAGAGCTTCATGGTCTCTAACTGCATTTTCTGGGGGTCGTCCTGGTATTTTTCCTTGAGCTCCTGCATGAGGGGAGAGAGCTTGGCCATGCGCTTCATGGACTTAGTGGCCTTGATAGAGAGGGGCCAGATGACGAGGCGGACGACGATCGTGAGGAAGACGATGGCGAGGCCGAAGGGGACGTAGTGGTGGAAGAGGTTGAGGGCGCCGAGGAAGAGTCGGCTGAGGCTGCTGAACCAGCCGTAGTGCATGGCTTGGTTGCGGTCGCCGCCGACGTTGTTGAGGACGGTGCCGGAGCGGGGGCCGGTGTAGATTTCGCCTTTCCAAGTGGAGGTGGCACCGGCGGCAGGGGCGCTGCCGGTGAGCTGCAGGGAGCTTTCCACGGCCCAACCCTTGACGGGGGCGCGGTCGCCGTCGGGGAATTCGACCCACTGGCGGCGGGAGAGCAGTTGCGTGGACTGGCCGGGGGTGATGGCGGCGGGGCTGATCAGGCTGGCGTAATATTGGTTGTGGACGCCGGCCCAGGTGAGATCGGTGAGGGGGCTGCGGACTTCGGCCTGGGCGGGTTTGGGCATGAAGCCGAGAAAGCTGGAGGCGTCGAATTTGTCGGCGGCGAGCTGGCCATCGGAGCGGGCGGCGTACCAATTGGAGGAGGGGCCGGGGACTTCCGAGGCGTGGAGTTTTTCCATCAGGCCGGCGTAGAGCGAGTAGTCTGCGGGGGCGGCGGAGCCGGGGTTTTTGAAGGAGAGTTGGAGGTCCCAGATGTAGCCCCAGCCTTCGGCGGGCTCGCCTTCGTGCATGGTCCAGGCCTTAGTGATTTCGATGCCATTGACGGTGGCGGTGTAGGTGATGGAGCGGGGGCTGGAGGAAGCGATCTGGTAGGGGGTGAGATCGTAGGTGCCCTGGGCGGAGAGGAGGGCGCCGATGGGGGCGGGGGCGCGCTGGTTAAGGACCTGCTCGGTGCGTCCGGCGTAGCGCCCGGCGAGGATTTTGACGCTGCGGATCCCGCCGCCGAGGCTGGTGAAGGTGTATTCGGCGGCGGCGTTGCCGAGGACGGTTTCCTGGGCAGGGGCGCTGGCGGGGGATTCGCTGTCGGGGGGCTGGGGGACCGCGGGGGCGGGAAGCTGGGCGGCGGGGGCTGAGGTTTCGGCGATGAGGGAAACCGGGGCCGAGGGAGGGGGGAGGGGGGCGGGCTTTTGGGTGGCGACGACCCAGGCCAGGCCCAGGCCGCACGCGACCACCATCATCCACTCGAATCGATTCATGTTCATAGGCAGGGGGGGGAAATCTGGGGGGGTGGGAGGCTGGGGAGGTCGGCCCTACGACAGGAGGGAGAAAATGACAATGACAAAAGACCGGGGCAGGTCAGGGGAGAGGGGCGGATTTGGGGAGGGGCACGGGGTCGGGGCCGGAGCCGCCCCAAGGGTGGCAGCGGGCGAGGCGGCGCAGGCCCAGCCAGGAGCCCCGGCAGGCGCCGTGCATTTCGACGGCCTGGAGGCAGTAATGGGAACAGGTGGGGGCGAAGCGGCAGCCGCTCCCGGGACCGGCGAGAACGTGGAGGGCGGGAGAAATCCAGCGCTGGTAGCTGCGGAGGGCCCAGCGGATGGCGGTTTTCATGGGGCCGGGGCGGGAGGGGCGGCGGAGAGCAGTCCGGCGCGGGTGGCGAGGCGCTGCCATTCTTGGCGCAGTGCTGCGTACTCGGCTTTGACGGCGGGGTATTTGGCGATGGTGACGAAGTCGTGGGTGAGCTGGATGGAGGGGAGGCACTCGCGGACGATCATGCGGAGGCGGCGGCGCACTTTGTTGCGGACGACGGCGTTGCCGATGCGCTTGCTGGTGGTGAAGCCGGCGTGGGGCTGGGAGGAGTCGGGGCGAGGGCGGGTGGCGAGGATGAAGTAGCGGCCGGTCCAGGACCGGCCGTGCTCGCGGAGGCTGGAGAAATCGCGGGTCCGCTTGAGGCGCTGGGCACTGGGCAGGGCCATGGATGAGGGGGCGGCGGGGGAAAAGCAGGCTGCCCGTGCCCGGAGAGCCTCGCGAGGAGGCGCTATCGGAGCACGGGCAGGAAAGGGGGCAAGGGGTGAGGGGAAGCCCTCGGGATGCTCCGAAAAAATTACGACTGGGTGTGGCGAGCGTACTGGACGTCGGCGCCCTTGGGGAGGAGGCGCTTGCGGCCTTTTTGGCGGCGGCGGGCGAGGCAGGCGCGGCCGTTTTTGGAAGCCATGCGGGCGCGGAAGCCGTGCTGGTTTTTGAGGGTGCGCTTGGAGGCTTGGAAGGTGCGTTTGGACATGGCGAGACGTGGTTGAAAAGGAGGGCAGGCCGATCACAGGGGCAGGGGGCTTGCAAGGAAATCGCCAAAGCCCCGGCGACGCGGGCCTTTATCATAGGAGGGCTGGGGGGCTTGTCAACTGGCGAAAGGCACTTTGGGGGGAGTGATTTTGGAGCGGAAGGGGGAAGTTTAGGCCGCTTTTGGGCTGGGGAGGGCGGCTTCGGCGGGGAGGGGTTCGCAGCGGTAGCCCTTGGCGTGGAGGAGTTCGATGAGGCTGCCGGGTCCGCAGAGGTGGCCGGCGCCCACCAGGACGAGGGTGGGGCGGTCGCCCTGGAGGAGGGCTTCGAGGCGGGGAATCCAGGCGGCATTGCGGTCGTCGAGGAGGAGTTTTTGGAGTTCGGGGAAGTTTTGGAAGCTTTCTGCGAGGGCGGCGTGGAGGGAGGGGGCGTCGCCGGCGCGCCAGGCTTGGATGAGGCGGTCGGTTTTTTCGGCCAGCTGGTCGGCCTCGGCGAGGGATTGGCGGAGGAGGGCTTCTTGGGTGGGAGCGGGGAGCTGGGTGAAGAGGGTCATTTGACCGAGGACGGTTTCGAGGCCTTCGACGGTTTTGCCGGAGTTGGGGAGTCGGGCGGCGAAGTAAGTTTCGAGGCCTTGGTCGCTGCGGAAGCCGAGTTGGCGGCTGCGGGCGACGGCGATAGAGAGGGCGGCCAACCAGGGGGGCTGGGACTGGAGGGTGGCCAAGGGGGTTTGGGTGCGCTCGGCCCAGGTGGCGAGGGATTGCCAAGTGGCGGGAGAGAGGCGGTCCTGAAGGGTGCCGGAAGGCAGGGCGATGAGGGATTTCAGGCCGAGCTGAGTTTCTGGGCGGGCGGAGTCGTCGGGGGCGATCTCGAGGACGAGGTGGCTGGTTTGGCGCCAGGCGGCTTCGTAGGGGGAGGGCAGGGGGTAGTCGGCAGGGCGCAACAGGTGGAAGGAGCCAGCTAAGAAGAAGGGGACTTTGCCGCCGCTGACGCGCCAGACCATGCCAGGGGCAGTGGGGTCAGTGGGAGGGGCGGGTTTCGTCGCGGCCACGGGGCTTGGGGAGCAGCCGAAGAAGTTGCCCAGGCAGAGCAGGAGGGCGGCGGCGCGGAGGAAGGAAAGCAAGGGCATGGCAGGTGGCTAATTTGCCGGAAAGGGGCGGGCGGGGCAAGCGGGCGGCGGTGCGGGCGCTTTTAGGGATTTTGAGAGGAGAACGCGATTTTCCAAGCGACGGTTCCGCTGGTGGAGGGGACGATGCGGACGGCAGCGGTTTCTTGTTGTGGGACGATTTCGGTTTTCTGGTCGGCGAGGGCAGCGCTCTGCAGTTGCAAGCCTGGCGGCAGCTGATGGGCCTCGCGGTTTTTATTTTTGTAGGCCCTGAGCAGATCGCCGGTGCCATCGATTTTGACGTCATTCAAGCGTCCCGCCGGAGCGTTCCAGTTAAACGAAGCTGGCACGTTAGGGGGCGACAGGACGGTTTCTGCGGGCGCCGCCTAGCAAGCGGCGAGGGCAAGGTGGAATCCCATAACCAGTGGGTTGGTTACTTTCATGTTTCAGGTTGTCGAGGAGGGCGCAGGTGGTGCCTTTGAGGGTTCATCTGCAAATTGAAATGCTGATTTTGTCTCGTGTGGTTAGTCCACGGCGCAGTGGATCGCCCAGAGGTGGCGGTCGCGATTCATGCGGTTGTTGGTTTTGATGAGGATTTGGTTGTCGCCTTGGTTGAGGGTGATGGGAAGGATCACGGTTTGGAATTCTTCGGCATGGTCGAGCATGGCGAGATGCTGTCCGTTGAGGTAAACCGTCCCCCAGTTGTCCAGGCCGAGGTGCAGGGTGGCGGGGCGCTGGGACGGGCTGTTTACGATGCCCCGGATGTAGAGGGAAGCGTCGAGCCGTGGGTAGGCGGTGCGGGTTTGATAAACGCCTTCCAGCCTAACCCAGCCAAACTTAGCGGCGAGCTGGTGCGTGGTATATTCCTTCTCGCCCCAAGCGACTTTGCCTGGCCAGTCTCCTAGCGAAAGCTGCCTTACGAGATCGTCGGCGGGTTTTTTGAAGGCTTCGAGGTCGTTGCCATCGGGGAATGGGCCGATGACTTGCCAGCTTTGCGGGGTCAGGATGGGCGGGGCTTTTGAAGCTGGCACTTTGTAGAAGTAGGAAACCGCCTCGTAGTCGTCAGGACGGGCCGCCGAGGTGAATAGCAGCGAGGAACGGAACGGGATGGGATCCGGGCCAAAGAAGCGATAGTAAACACCATCCTGATCGGTGCGCCCGCGGTTATCCCGGTAGGGGCAGCCGGCCCAGCGGGTCTGATATTGGTTGAATCCCCAGGAGAAGCCGAAGTCATCTTCGACATTGTGACCGCAGATGACATGCGGATCGGTCTGGCCATCGAGGAGCAGTCGGGTGCCGCCATTATGAAAAACCATGTCGCCATGATCGCGCTGCCGCCAGCCCATGATGTAGCCGGCGAGAAATCCGGTGCCCTCGGTCTCGGCGATGGGGAACGGTTCGGTGGCGATGCCGGGCTGGGCGAGGTTTCGCTGCGCGTAAAGGCGAAGTGGTGTTAGGTTTACTTCATGGCGATACTGTTGCCAGTCGGTCATGGCGGCGCCGTTTTTGGCGGAGCCTGCGAGCAGTCGGATGCGACAGCCATGGGAAAACGGGATGGGCAGGTAAAGATTCCATCCGGGCGAGGCCTCTTTTGGAATCAGGGGATCGTTGGTGACGGTGAAGTTCGGGAAATTCGCTAGTCCGGCGCTGTCAAGGTGGTAATCCTTGAAGCCCAGGAGCGCCCCAAAGAACGAGCGAAACGGCATGTTGATCTGCGGTGCGGCGGCACCATCTACGGTGATCTCAATGGAGAGATCGTCGAGGTTTTTCTCGCCGAAGACGAACCACAGGTGGCGGACACAACCGGCTCCAGTGGCGTTGAAGAGTTCGACTGGTTTGCCTGGTTCCAGGGCGAGGTTCGCGGAAGTGCGTCGGGCGCGGAAGTCGGTTGGCAGTTGCAATAGGGGCACCGCGGGATCGGCGAAGGTCGCCGGGAATGGGTCCGTCGCTGGCTCCGCCTGGGCAGGTGCCTCGGCGAGGAGCAGGGCCAGGAGAGCGACGGCAGCGATGGGCGGGGGCATTTTCTGGGGCAGGCGCATCTGGAAGCTTGGGTGCAGTGCTGAAAAGTTGCTAGGATTGCTGGGGCGTGTTTCTCACGGCACCTTCCAGGCGGAGCGGAGTTCGTGAACTTGCAGCGCGGTGATTTTGGCGGAGCCGCCGCGGGTTTCGAGGAAAATGCGGCGGTTTTCGGGATTTGGGAGGAAAGGGGCGGGGACGTAGCAGAGGCCATCGCTGGCGAAGACTTCGAGTCCGGTGCGGTCGCTGTAGAGGGTGAGGCGGAGTTTGCCGTTGCGGAGGGGGGCGGGGGCGCGGAGGCCGTCGACGGCGAGTTCCTGTTTTTGGGGGTCGTAAATGACCATGGCGCCGCGGATGTTGAGGACGATTTCGCGGGCGTCGCC